>PAVA01000015.1 GCA_002712945.1 Citromicrobium sp. | reverse complement strand
GTGCTCGACATTGGACATCGATTCGACGCCGCCTGCCAGCACGCAATCCGCCGCGCCGGTCTGGACCATCATCGCCGCTTCGATCACCGCCTGCAGGCCGGAGCCGCAGCGCCGGTCGAGCTGGAAGCCGGGGACCTCGATGGGCATGCCCGCAGCGAGCCACGCCCAGCGACCGATGGCAGGCGCTTCGCCGCTGCCATAGCCTTGCGCGAAGACGACGTCGTCCACCCGCGCGGGATCGATCCTCGTGCGCTCCACCAGCGCCTCGATGATGTGTGCGGCCAGCGGGCCTGCCTCCAGCGGGGTAAGCGTGCCGAGGAACCGGCCGACGGGCGTGCGGATGGGCGAGACGATCGCCGCGCGGCGCAGCTGGGCCATCAGGCTTGCGCCCCGGCTGCGAAATTGCGCAGCATGGCCTTGGCGATCACCAGCTGCATGATCTGGCTGGTGCCTTCGTAGATCGTGTAGATCCGGCTGTCGCGATAGAACCGCTCGGCCTCGTATTCGGCGAGGTAGCCTGCACCGCCATGGATCTGCACGCAGCGGTTGGCGACCCGGTTGCACATTTCGGAGGCAAACAGCTTGGTGCTGGCGGCAGGCAGTAGCGAGGGCTCGCCCGCATCGACCTTGGCGGTCGCGTCCTTGAGCATGCATTCCGCCGCGTAGATTTCCGCCTCGCTATCCGCGAGCATCGCCTGGATCAGCTGGAACTGCGTGATCGCCTCGCCGAACGCCTTGCGTTCGGTGGCGTAGCGCATCGCGGTATCGAGGATGCGGCGCGCATAGCCCGCGCTCGCCGCCGCGACCGAGAGCCGCCCGTTGTCGAGGCTCATCATCGCGGTGCGGAAGCCCTTGCCTTCCTCTCCGCCCAGCAGCGCATCGCCATCGACATGCACATCGTCGAGATAGATGTCGGCGATCTGGCTGCCTTCCTGGCCCATCTTCTTGTCGGGCTTGCCGACCGAAACGCCCGCCTTTTCCATGTCGACGAGGAAGGCGGAAACGTGCGCGTTCTTGGGCAGCGCTTCCTTGCTGGTGCGCGCCATGATCAGGCCGAGCTTCGCGAAGGGCGCGTTGGTGATGTAGCGCTTGGACCCGTTGAGGACATAGCCGTTGCCATCCTTCACCGCGGTGGTCTGCATCGCCGCGCTGTCCGACCCGCTGCCCGGCTCGGTCAGCCCGAAGCAGGCGATCTCGCCCGCCGCGAGGCGGGGTAGCCATTCGGCCTTCTGCTCCTCGGTGCCGGAGTTCTTGAGCGCGGTGCACACCATGCCGAGGTTGATCGAGGTGATCGATCGATAGGCGGGCAGCGCGTAGGACAGCACGCGGATCGTCTCGATATATTGCGAGGTATTCATGCCCGCCCCGCCGTATTCTTCCGGCATGGTCAGGCCGAACAGGCCCATTTCGCGCATCTCGTCGAGGATTTCGGCCGGGATTTCGTTGGCGGCGATGACATCCTTCTCCGCCGGAATCAGCCGCTCGTGCACATAGCGCCAGAGCTGCTCGATAAACTGATCGAAGGTGTCTGCATCCATTCCAGACATGTACATTCCCGTATTCGTGATAATTCTCAGGCGAGGTCTGCCGGGCAGCACGGCGTAGGCCGCACCGCCCGGCGAACCCGATCAGTCTTCGGCATTCATTGCGTCGAGCTCGGCCTTGACTTGTGCCGCGACGTCTTCTGCGCTCGATGCCTCGTCCTCTACCGAGCGGCGGACGGCTTCCTGCTGCTCTTCGGCGGTCTGCGTCTCGACCGGCGCGGGCGGGGGCGGCGTCACTTCTTCGTCCATCACCGGCTCTTCGTCGATATCGTCCAGCGCATCGTCGGCGGGAATCTCGACATTGTCGGCCACCACTTCGTCGCTGGCATCGTTCGAATCGCCGCACGCGGCAAGCGCCAGAGCGCCCACGCCGATCAGGCCCATACGGATCGTGAATTTCATCTGCCCATACTCCATGTGAATTTGCTGCACGTCTTCGGGGCGATCTGGCCCCCGTGCCGGGCGCGAACTAAGCAGACCGGACCGCGCGGGGCAAAGGGAAATGCGGCGCATCGGCGGGGCCCCGAATCTTAGCGGTGTGTTTACCATTATCCGCTAGCGATCCTGCGCATGACCCAGGCACACGACCGCACCGAGCACCCCTTCGCCAACCGGCCCGCGCTGGGCCGACCGTCGATGTTCCTCGCCGCGATTGTCGCCGTGGCCGCCGTGGCGCTGATTCCGATTGCCGCGCTGATGGCGCAGACGACGCAGGCACCCTTCGTGGTGGTCGAAACCAATCGCGGCTATTCCACCTTGCAGGGCGCGGTCGACGCGATCGGATCGGGCGAGGGCAGCATTGCGATTCAGCCGGGCACCTATCGCCAGTGCGCCGTTCAGCAGGCGGGCCGCGTGGCCTTTCTTGCGACCGAACCGGGGGAGGTCGAATTCACCGGCACCGCGTGCGAGGGCAAGGCGGCGCTGGTGCTGCGCGGGGCCGAGGCGAGCGTTTCGGGCATCATCTTTAGCCGCATCGCCGTTCCCGACGGGAACGGCGCGGGGATCCGCCTCGAAGCGGGCAATCTGACCGTCGCCAATTCCTGGTTCCGCGACAGCCAGCAGGGCATCCTGACCTCGCATGACGAAATGATCCGGCTGGTGGTGGACCGCTCCACCTTCACGCGCCTCGGCACCTGCGAGAACTCCGCCGGGTGTGCCCATTCGATCTATACCGGCGCGATCGGGCATTTCCGCGTGACCCGCAGCCGGTTCGAGCAGGGGACCGGCGGCCACTACGTCAAATCGCGCGCGGCGATGGTCGAGATCGCGGCGTCCAGCTTCGACGATTCGGATGGCCGCGCGACCAATTACATGATCGATCTGCCTGCGGGAGCACGGGGCCAGATCACCAATAACTGGTTCGTGCAGGGGCGCGACAAGGAGAACTACTCCGCCTTCATCGCCGTTGGCGCGGAGGAGCAGCTCCACAGTTCGGACGGGCTGACGATCGCGGGCAACGATGCGCGCTTCGTGCCCTCGCTGACGCGCCAGTCTGCTTTCGTGGCGGACTGGACCGGCGCCCAGCTGCGTATCACCGACAACCGCCTCGCCAGCGGGCTGTCGCCCTTCGAGCGGCGCTAGGTCCCCGGTCTAGGAACTTCCCCCGCGCGAAATTTCACCTATGATCGCAATCGCATGTTGCGTTTCCGATCACTCATTTGCCTTGCGTTGGCGTTGCTGGCGCTTTCGACGACCAGCGCCGCGCTAGCCGATAGCTGGGCACCGCCCCGGACGCAGGTCGTCCTTTCGCAGAATGAAACCTATCGGCTGACCATAGAACCGTCACCTATTGACAGTGCCCTCCAGTATTTCAGCGAGGAAGTCGAGGCTCGCGAGGCCGGGGAAAAGGTTGAACGACCGGGTCCGATCGCCCTTCTCGAGCGAAGGGCGAACGACGGCAGCTGGTCTCAAGTTTGGTTGACCCGCCTGGTCAACAACGTCTCTCCTGTGAGTGCGCTGGTTGCAGATGACGGCAGCCACATCGTCACCTTCGACAACTGGCACAGCGTAGGTTTCGGTGAGCATGTCATCGTGATTTATAACGCGCGTGGTGAGCTGATTCGGTCGATCCAGCTGAGCGATTTCCTGCCGCAGGCATATATTGATGCTCTGCCGACCTCCACGAGCTCGATGCGCTGGAGCCATGATAAGCGCCTGACGGACGGCGGAGAATTCCTTGAGTTGGATGTGTACGTGCCGACAGTTGACCGGGACGCCTTCTACCGGGGCGATGCGCCGACGGTGACTCGCCGCATTCGTCTGGCGGATGGAACGATTGTCGCGCCAACCGGGGCGGAGTGGAAGAGTGCCCTAGCGCAGGTGGCGAAGGTGCAACGGGCGAACGAGCAGGCCGAAGCCGCGCGGCTGGCGTATCTGCGCGACCCTCTGAAAGCTCCGGCTGGCTGCGAGAACGATGGCCTGTACGACTACCTTCGTGAAGCTTTCCAGCGCCTTGTGCCGGATTACCTGGACCGCCCGGTACCTGCGATCAAGATCATCGATCCACCCTCTTCGGATCGACATGCCAAGTCGCTCGGATGGTTCGATAAAGCCTTTGAGGACGCAGCCGAAAGTGTCTGGCGCGAGCATATCGTTATCGCGGCCCCGTGCAACGAATCTCTTCTTGTCGATCGGCTTGCCCGGGTGAGAGATAGGCTTCCGTTGGGGGCGCTCGAGAACTTGCTCGTATTCGTAAGTGCCAATCGCTCCGCTAGCGGAGATATCGAGGCGGCGCTTGCCGGAACCGGCGCCAAGGTGACGGTCATGCCGTTGGACGCAAGCATTCCCCAGCGGCCCGAACGTGTGCCGGGAAGCGCCGCGGAGGCGGAAGCACAAACCGAAATGATGCGTCGCCAACGCGAGGAATTTGCCAAGATGTTTTCCGACGAGCCAGGCGAGGAGCGGTAAAGCTAGCCCTTCGGCTGAGCGCTGAAGCCCGGCGCGTAGGTCACTTCGCCCTTGGGGCGCGGGCCATCGCCCAGCTGGCGAACCTGGAAATATTCGGCCGGCACACCCGGCAGGACGAGGTCCGGATCGGGCATGAACCCGAAACGCGCATAATAGCCCGGATCGCCCAGCAGGACGAGCCCCTTGGCCCCGCGCTCCTCCATCCGGTCGATCGCTTCGGTCGCGAGTTGCGATCCGATCCCCACGCGCTGCCGCGTCGGCATGACCGAGACCGGCCCCGCCGCATACCAGCCTTCCGTCCCGTCGGAGATCGTGACGGGCGACACGGCGATATGCCCGATGATCGCCTCGTCCATGTTCGTCGCCACCAGCGACAGGGCCAGGTCGCCGTCGCGCCGCAGGGCATCGACGATGTTCTGCTCGTTACCGTCGGACCGGATCGCCTTGGCGAAGGCGGCTTTGGTCAGGGCGTGGATTGCGGGGGCATCGCCCTCGCGCTCTTCGCGAATGGTCAGCTTCCTCATGGAAGGAGGTGGCCGGAGCGGTCGCGCTTGGTTGCCAGGTAGCGGGTGTTGTGAGGGTTTGTGCCCGTATCCAAGGGTAGCCTTTCGACGATTTCGATGTCCTGTTCTTCCATCGCCGTAAGCTTGGCCGGGTTGTTCGTCAGCAGCCGTATACGTGAAATCCCCAGTAGGGATAATATCCGTCCCGCAATGGGAAAGTCTCGCGATTCGTCGGGCAGGCCCAGCCGCTGGTTGGCCTCCACCGTGTCGTGCCCCTGTTCCTGCAGCTGATAGGCGCGCAGCTTGTTGACGAGGCCGATCCCCCGGCCCTCCTGCCGCAGATAGAGCACCACCCCGTATCCGCCACGCTCGGCCTCCTGCGCGAAAGCGCGCAGCGCGGCGTCGAGCTGCGGCCCGCAATCGCATTTGAGGCTGCCGAAGACATCGCCGGTCAGGCATTCGGAATGGACCCGCACCAGCGGGACATGATCCGCGCTCTGGCGCCCGATGATGAGCGCGGCATGCTCGCGCAGGTCCGCAGGCGAGCGGAAGATCGCGATTTCCGCCTGCTCGGCGGCGGCGGTGGGCAGGCGCGTGCGGGCGGCGATGCGCAAATTCGCCGGGTCGGAAAAGGCCGCGAGGTCGCTTGCCTTGACGGCAACCGTCTCCTCCGCCGGGTCGGGATCGAGCAGGAAGGCGGGCAGGATGCCTGCACGCCGCGCAATCTCGAGCGCGGTTGCCGGCCAGTCCGCATCGGGCAGGGGAAGCGCGCGAAACGGCCCCTTCATCGGGTTGGCGAGATCGAGCGCAGGGTCCGCGACGGCGCGCGCCAGATCGAGCGCGAAGGGCTCGCCCCCTTCGATCAGCACCGGCGCATGGGGCACGGCCGCTTCGCGCTGGTTGGCGAGTTTCAGCGTCGTGCCCCGCGCGGCGGAAATCAGCATGGTATCGCCCGCCGCCTCGGGCGAAGCGGCGGTTTCGACCGGGAGGAGGGCGGGGCTGTCATCCACCCGGATCGGCCAGCCATGGCGCAAGGCGTCGATCGCCTGCGCCAGGGCCCGCGCGCCCCCGACGTGGGAGCCGCCGGGCCGGTTCGCGCTCAGAGCTCGAACTCCGTGGTCAGCGGAACATGGTCCGACGGCCGCTCCCAGCTCCGCGCCTCCTCGAGGATGGAGTGCCCGGTCGCCTGCTTTGCAAGCTCGGGGCTGGCCCACATGTGGTCGAGCCGCCGGCCCTTGTCGTTGGTTTGCCAGTTGGGATTGCGATAGCTCCACCAGCTATAATAGCGCTCGGGCGCGGGCACATGCTCGCGCCCGATATCGATCCAGCCGTGCGCATCCATGAAGCGTTGCAGCGCCTCGACCTCGACCGGCGTGTGGCTGACCACCTTGAGCAGTTGCTTGTGGCTCCACACATCGCTTTCGAGCGGGGCGATGTTGAAATCGCCGACGATCAGCGTCGGCTGGTCGACCGTGTCGGCCCAGCGCGCCATCCGTTCCAGAAAATCGAGCTTCTGGCCGAACTTGGGGTTCACCTCGCGGTCGGGCACATCGCCACCTGCTGGCACGTAAACATTCTCGACGATCATGCCCTGATGCGCGGGATCGGTGAGCCGCACGCCGACATGGCGCGCCTCGCCATTATCCTGCCAGTCGTGGCGCGAAATCTCCTCGAACGGCAGGCGGCTGACCGTGGCGACGCCGTGATAGCCCTTCTGCCCGTGGATCGCGATGTGATCGTAACCCAGTTCGCGGAAGGCCTTGGCGGGGAATTGCTCCTCGACGCACTTGATCTCCTGCAGGCACAGGATGTCCGGCGCGTGGGCTGTGAGAAATTGCTCGACCAGCGGCATGCGCAGGCGGACCGAGTTGATGTTCCAGGTGGTGACAGAAACCATGCTCGCGGACTTAGGGCGCGTATCGGCATGCGGCAAGACGGCCCCTCGGGTGCGAGGGCGGCGGACGAGCGGCACGCTTGCGCGTTCGCGCAATTGTCTCATTGATGCGCAATGGGAATTGGCGCTACGCCGATTGCCTCGCGAACAGGGAGCCTGCCATGATCCGCCATACCCACCGCCCCACGAAACGCTGGGCGACCGTGCTTGCGGCGCTCGTCGCGCT
This sequence comes from Citromicrobium sp., assembly GCA_002712945.1. The sequence continues at coordinate 4,562 of PAVA01000015.1, read as the reverse complement.
GCCGCTGGCGGCGTGTACCTCCACCACGAATTATTACGGCAGCGACGGGCAGGCACGCTCCGCTTCGGCCCCGGTGGTTCCGGCGGGCAAGGCCAAGAACGTCATCCTGTTCGTCGGCGACGGGATGGGCATTTCCACGATCACCGCCGCGCGCATTCTCGCCGGACAGCAGCAGGGCCTCCCCGGGGAGGACTATCAGCTGAGCTTCGAGACCTTCGACAACGTGGCGCTGGTCAAGACCTACAATACCGATGCGCAGGTTTCCGACAGCGCGGGCACGGCGAGCGCGCTCAACAGCGGGGTCAAGCCCCGCATGGGCGTGCTCAACACCCCGCCGCAGGTACCGCGTGGCGATTGCGCCGCGGCGCAGGCCAACCCCCTGCCGCGGATCGCGGACGAGGCACGCGAGAAGGGCAAGGCGGTGGGCATCGTCAGCACCGCGCGGCTGACCCACGCGACCCCGGCGGCGGTCTATGCCGCCAGCCCGGAGCGCAACTGGGAAGCGGACGCCGATATTCCCGAAAGCCAGCGCGGGCTCGGCTGCGCGGACATCGCGCGCCAGTTGGTCGAATACCCGTTCGATCTCGCTTTCGGGGGAGGCGCGCGCAGCTTCTACGGCAGCGGGAAAGGCGGAGCGCGGCTGGATGCGAATGCCGATCTCCCGGCGGAATGGGCCGCTTCCACGGGCGGCACTTTCGTGACCGATACCGCCTCGATGCGGCGGGCCTCGCTCGATGCCCCGGTGCTCGGCCTGTTCTCGGGCAGCCACATGACCTACCAGCTCGACCGGACCAGCCAGACCGCCGAGCCGACCCTGACCGAGATGACCGCCGAAGCGATCCGGCGCCTCTCGCTCGACCCTGCCGGCTTTTACCTGATGGTAGAGGGCGGGCGGATCGACCACGCGCACCATGCCGGGCAGGCGGGCTATGCGCTGGAAGAGACGATCGAGTTCGCGCGCGCCGTGCGCTACGCACTCGAGAATACCGATCCGGAAGAAACGCTGATCCTCGTCACCGCCGATCACAGCCACGTCTTCACCATCGCGGGCTATCCGCAGCGCGGGAATGACATTCTCGGCTTGGTCGTCGGGCTCGACGAAGATGGGGCGGGCGGCGACGCTCCCACGCTTGCACGCGACGGCAAGCCCTACACCACATTGGGCTATGCCAATGGCCCCGGCGCGGTGCAGGGCGAACGCGGGGTGCCGGAAACGGGTGCGAAAGCGACCCAACAGGCGCTGGTCCCGCTCGGTTCGGAGACCCACGGGGGCGAGGATGTGGCCCTGTTCGGCACCGGCCCCGGCGCACAGCGCGTGCGCGGCGTGATCGAGCAGAACCTGATTTACGACATCATGCGCGCCGCCTTCGGCTGGGAAGAATAAGCGCGGGGCTTTTCGCCGCCGTTCGGGGCCACCCCGATATCAGATAAGAAAACCCCCGCGCCGGGGGCTGTGGCACGGGGGTTCCTTACGAGCGTTCGTCACGCTTGCGACAAGGCCGTCCGTTGAAGGGAACCGCGGGGCAACAGGGGGGAAACCCGCAGGTTCGTCAGGCCTTGTGCGATTCAAACTAGGCCCGCCAGCCTTGCTTGCCCATGAACGCGAAAGCGCATTCGACCGCGCACACAGGGCATTGCTCGACGAACGGTTTAGCCCGGTCGACGGGATGCGCGGCGCGGGTCCTTGTAGGTAAAGGTCGAATTGTTCACCGAGACGCCATAGCGGTGATTCGACAGCCGCACCGTGGTCCGGTTGTTCTGCGCATCGAGCGCGACCCAGTTGGTCAGCTGCCAGCCGCCCGGCGCCTTGCTGTTGCGCACGAAGATCAGCGTGATCATGCCGTATTCGGGCTTGTTCGGATCGCGCACCTCGACCGAGAGGACATTCGGATTGCCCGTGTCGCGCAGCTTGCCGTACTTCTTCACGTCGCGATTGGGATCGAGCAGCGCGCCCAGCGGCGAATTGCTGATCGGCCAGCGCTGGACCTGATTGACCTCGTAATCGATCATGGTCAGCGACTTGCCGTTGGAAACGATCAGCAGCGGCACGTCGTCGGCATATTCGAAGCGAATCTTGCCCGGCCGCTTGAGCGTCATCTTGCCGCGCACGGTCTGCCCGCTGCGGTCGGTCTGCGTGAAATCGGCGCGCATCGTCGAGATGCCGCGCAGTGCTGCCACCGCATTGTCGAGCGTGCCGCCCGCAGCATAGGCGGGCGCGGGCAGGGCGATGGTTGCCGCGATCGGCGCGGCGCCGATCAGCGCGAGACTGGCGAGCCCGGCAAGCGGGCGGCGAAGCAGCGATGTCTTGTTCATCATAACGGCCTCCGTAATGGTCCCGGAGTGAACCGCGTGTGAGCGAGCCGGTTCCGCTTCCGCAAGGCCAGGTCGGTCGACCTGTCCCCACAGCGCGACGAAGATTACTTGATCTTCGCTTCCTTGAACTCGACGTGCTTGCGCACGACCGGGTCGTATTTGCGGAAGGTCATCTTCTCGGTGATGTTGCGCGGGTTCTTCTTCGTCACGTAGTAGAAGCCGGTGTCCGCGGTCGACACGAGCTTGATCTTGACGGTTGCGGGCTTCGCCATAACTCAATCCTGCCAGTTCAAGGGCCCGGCCATCGGTGGATCGTCCCAATGGGACTTCACGATGTGCAACGGGTGAAAAACAACAGGCGGCGCCCACGGCACCGCCCGATCGCAGGCGCTATTGGGCGGCAGCGGTGGAAAAGTCAAGCTACCAGTCGCCCTCACCAATCCTGGCGGTCGGGCTTTCCGCGCTTGGCCTTGATCGCGCCGCGCGCCTTCTTCTGCTTGAGCCGCTGGGTCTTGCCCACGCGATTGAGCCGGGTCTTGGCGCGGGGCTTGGGCCTGCGATGCGCCTCGCGCAGCAGCGCCTCCAGCTTTTCGCGCGCTTCGGCCCGATTCGCTTCCTGCGTGCGGTACTCGCGCGCGACGATCAGGATGTCGCCCGAATCGGTCAGTCGGCTGCCCGCGACCTCCTGCAGCCGCCGGAAGGCGAAGGGCGAGAGCCGCAGCTTGTAGGCATTGACCCGCAGCTGGACTTCGGTGGCGACCTTGTTGGCGTTCTGGCCGCCTGGCCCCGAGCCCGCCACGAAGCGCTCCTCCGCCAGCGAATGCGCGCGGGCCATGAGATCGTCAGGCAGGGTCATCGGCAGTCGTGTCGAAACCCAGCGCGGCGAAATCGGCGGGCAGGGGGCTGGTGGCGGCGATATCGGGCTTGCCCTCGCGCGCCACGCTGATCGCGCTGGCGTGCAGCATGGTACGCGGCGCGCCTTCGCGGCTGCCGTAAACAGGGTCGCCCAGCAGCGGAATGCCGATCCCGCTGGCCGCATGGACGCGGATCTGGTGGGTGCGGCCCGTCGCCGGACGGAATTCGACCAGCGCGAGGCCCTCGTGCGCAGCGACCACGCGCCAGTCGGTCGCCGATGGCTTGCCCTTCCTTGCGGGGATCATCCGCCAGCCCTTCTCGGCACTGCTGACCTTCGAGAGCGCGAGTTCGATCCGCCCCTCGGTATCCTGCGGCACGCCTGCGAGGATGCCATGATAGACCTTGCTCACCGCCTGCGCCTCGAACGCGGCGGCGAAGCGCTTGTGCGCCTTGGGATTGCGCGCAAGGAGCAGGCAGCCGCTGGTGTCGGTATCGAGCCGATGGACGGGGAGCGGACGCCGCTGAAAGCCCAGCTTCAGCGAATCGAGATGGTCCTCTAGGCATTCGCCGCCCTTTCGCGGGCGGTCGATCGGTAGGCCTGCCGGCTTGTCGATCACCAGCGCCTCGCCGTCTTCGTAGAGAATCGCGATATTCATAAGGTCAGACGAGCCGCGCGCGCATCATGCCGCGCAGCGCATTGCCGATGAAGAACCCGCCTTCGAGATCGTCGAGCGAAATCTCGCCCTCGACCGCGCGACCTTCGGCGATCAGCGATTCGCGGAACACCCCCGGCAGCAGGCCGAGCGCGCGGGGCGGGGTGACGAGCATTCCGGCGCGCTCGACGAACACACTCGTCCAGCAGCCTTCGGTGACGAGCCCGTCCTCGCGCACCAGCAGCGCTTCGTGCGCGTCCGTCTCGTGCGCTGCCGCGAGTGCGTCGGCGTAGAAGCCGCGATCGGTGGTCTTGTGCCGCAGCCGCCAGTCGCCCGCATCCACCGGCAGCGGCAGGGCGATGCAGTCGAGCGGTTCGGACGGCGTGGCGGGCAGCGGCGCGACTTCGATCGCGGTCGTGCCCGAACGCGCACAGGTCAGCCGCACCTTCGCGCCCTCGCTCAGCTCGAAGCACAGCGTCTGGATCTGGTTGCGCGCCGCGTGGCGGTCGAACGAGAAGCCCAGTTCGTGCGCGCTGGCGGAAATCCGCGCAAGATGGCCTTCGAGCAGCGCGATGCCTTCCTCGGGGTCGAAGCGCATGGTCTCGATCAGGTCGAACGCGGGCGCGCGGCACTCGGGCCCGCTCTTCCTCGCGAACCCCGCCTTGATCTGCGCCTCGCGCCATTCGGCAAGGGGCTCGCTATCGGCAACGATCCCTGCACCCACGCCCAGCACCGCCGTGC
>PAVA01000014.1 GCA_002712945.1 Citromicrobium sp. | reverse complement strand
TCGTCCAGCTTCCAGTCGCCGGTATGGAAGACCTTGCCGTAGGGCGTATCGATCAGCAGCGCATTGCCCTCGGCAATCGAGTGCGCGAGCGGCAGGTAGCGGATGCCAAAAGGCCCGATCTGCATGTCCGCATCGCCCTCGCGCACGATGTGGAGCGGCACCTCGTCCTCGAGCTGGGCTTCCTGAAGCTTGCGGCGGACGAGCTCTGCGGTGAACGGCGTGGCATAGAGCGGCACGCCGAGATCGGCGGCGAAATAGGGCACCGCGCCGATATGGTCCTCGTGCGCGTGCGTCAGCACGATGCCGAGCAGGTCTTTCGCGCGATCCTCGATGAATTCGAGGTCGGCGAAAACCAGTTCGATACCGGGATATTCGTTGGCGCCGAAGGTCATGCCGAGGTCGACCATCAGCCACTTGCCGTCGCAGCCATAGAGATTGACGTTCATCCCGATCTCGCCCGATCCACCGAGCGCGAGAAACAGGAGTTCGTTCTCCGGCTTGAAATTCTTTTTCATTCTATTCCTTGTTCAACGTCCGCTGCGCCAGCAGTTGCAGCCCGCGGATCGTCAGGTCCGTGTCCACCACATCAAATATGTCGGTGTGGTTGTCGAACAAGACCGACAGGCCGCCGGTCGCCACGACCTTGGTCGGCCGCCCGATCTCCGCCTTCATTCGCGCGATCAGGCCCTCCATCATCGCGACATAGCCCCAGAACACGCCGATCAGCATCTGATCCTCGGTATTGCGGCCGATCACACTGTCGGTTTCGGGGGCCTCGATGGCGATCCGCGGCAGCTTGGCGGTCTTGCCGACCAGCGCATCGAGCGAAAGGTTGATCCCCGGCGCGATGATCCCGCCCTTGTAGGCGCCATTGAAGTCGACCACCTCGAACTTCGTCGCGGTGCCGAAATCGACCACGATCATGTCCCCGCCGACCTCATTGTGGGCCGCGATACAGTTGAGCGCGCGGTCCGCGCCGAGCGTGCTCGGCAGATCGACGTCGATCTCGAAATCCCACGTGGCCTCGCCATGCCCGGCGACGATGGGCGTGATGTCGAAATATTTTTCGCACAGGACGGTCAGGTTGTGGTCCGCGCGCGGCACGACCGAGCCGAAGATAATGTGCGTGATCTCCTCGCGCTTCACGCCTTCGATACCGAGCAGCTGGAACAGCCACACCGCATATTCGTCGCCCGTGCGGCGCCCGTCGGTCGAGATGCGCCAGCGTGCGCGCAAGTCGTCGCCATCGAACAGCGCGAAGACGAGGTTGGTGTTGCCCACATCGATTGCGAGAAGCATCAGCTATCCTTTGCCTGCATCATGGCGCCAGCATCACGTCGCCCGCGTGAATGACACGGGTGGTCCCATCGGCCAAGCGCAGTCGCATCGCGCCGTCATCGCTCAGCCCCGCATAGACGCCTTTCGCGATCTCGCCGGCCGGTTCGTGGACCGTCAGCGGCGTGCCCTCCGGCACGGACGCGGCGCGCCAGCGGGCGAGCAGAGGCTCGATCCCGTAGTCACGCCAGCGGGCCAGATCGCGGCTCCAGCATTCGGCCAGAGTGGCGGCAAATGTATCGCGGTCGGGCGCGGGGCCGAAATCGGCGAGCTTAGCAGTGGCGCGGTCGGGCAGGTCGGGAGCTTGCGCCAGATTGACCCCGATGCCGACCACCACCGCTTCCCCTTCCCGCTCGAGCAGGATTCCGGCGAGCTTCGCGCCTCCGGCGAGCAGGTCGTTCGGCCATTTCAGCCGCAGATTGGTGACGGCGGGGCACTGGATCTGGACCGCTTCGAGCAGCGCGAGCCCCGCCACCAGCGCGAGCGTGGCGGGCGGCGGGGCCATCGGGGCAAGGCGGCACACGGTCGACCCCATGAAGTTGCCGTGCCCGTCGAACCAGCCCCGCCCCTGCCGTCCGCGCCCGGCACTCTGGCGGTCGGCAACAAGCCATTCGCCTTCGCGCAAAGCCTCCCCCCTGCGCAGCGCGGCGAGGAGATCGGCATTGGTGGAGCCGGTTTCTGGGACAATCCGTATCAAGAGGGGCGGATCAACGCGCGGCGTCAGATCGCGGCGAAGAGGCCGGCCGCCGCGGTGTCGGTCATCAGCTCGAGCCCGCGGGTCAGGAACCAGCCCAGCGGCGAGATCAGCAGGGTGCAGATGCCCAGGATCGCCCATTGTGCGGCGCTCGCGCCCTTGGTCGCGCGGTCGACCGCATCGTCGAAGAACATCACCTTGACGAACTTGAGGTAGTAGAACGCGCCGATGACGCTCGCCGCCATGCCGAGCACTGCCAGCGGGATCAGCCCCGCGTTCACCACCGCCCAGAACACCGCCAGCTTGGCGAAGAAGCCCATCAGCGGCGGGATGCCGGCGAGGCTGAACATCAGGATCAGCAGGCACCAGGCAATGCCGGGCCGCGTGCTCGAAAGCCCGGCGATATCGTCGAACGTTTCCAGATTCTCGCCCTCGCCATTGCGCAGCATCAGCACGGCCACGAAGCTGCCGAGCGACATCACGACATAGATCGCGAGGTAGAACAGCATCGCGCTCGCGCCCTCGGCGTTGGCGGCGGCGAGGCCGACGAGGATGAAGCCGACATTGTTGATCGAGGAATAGGCGAGCAGCCTCTTGAGGTTGTTCTGCCCGATCGCGCCCAGCGCGCCGACCACGATCGAGGCGAGCGCGGCGAAGATCACGATCTGCCGCCATGCATCGGGCTGCGAGCCGAAAGCGTCGAGCGCGACACGCGCGGTAAGCGCGATGGCGGCAACCTTGGGCGCGGTGGCGAAGAAGGTCGTCACCGGGGTCGGCGCGCCCTCGTAAACGTCGGGGGTCCACATGTGGAACGGGACCGCACTGATCTTGAAGGCGAGCCCTGCGAGCACGAAGATCAGGCCGAACAGCGATCCGGTCGAAAGCCCGGCTTCCTGCGCGAGGCGGATGCCTGCAAAGCTGGTCGTCCCGGTGAACCCGTAGGTCAGGCTCATCCCGTAGAGCATGATGCCGCTGGCGAGCGCGCCGAGCACGAAATACTTGAGGCCCGCTTCGGCAGAGCGGCTGTCGTTACGCAGAAAGCTGGCGAGCACGTAAGCCGCGAGGCTGTTGAGCTCGAGCCCGATATAGAGCGTCATCAGGTCGGTCGCGGAGACCATGATGCTCATCCCCAGCGTCGCGAACAGGACGAGCACGGGGTATTCGGGCTTCATCGCCCGGCGCCGCGCGAAGAATCCGGGCGCGATCATCAGGCAGCCGATGGCCGAAAGATAGATCAGCAGCTTGGCAAAGGAGGCGAAAGCGTCGGCGCTAAACTGGCCGTTGAAGGCCATCGTGGCCACGCCGCCCGCACCTTCCGCCAGCGCGGGGCCGACGAGGAAGCACGCAGCGCCCAGCGCCACAGCCGCCAGGATCGAGACGAGACGGCTCGATTTCTCGCCCGCGAAGGCCGCGATCAGAAGCAGAATCAGGCCCGCGCCGGTCAGGACCAGCTCGGGAATGACGAGGCCAAAGGAAGTCGCGTAATCCATCAATGCTCGCCCTCGGTCCCTTCGGAACCGCCATGATCGTCTTCGCCGCCGCCCTCGCCGGAACCGTGGTCCGATCCATGCTCGCCGGCGATGTAATTCGCTTCGTGCGCACGCGGTTCACCGCCAGCGATGTGTGCATCGCCCTGCGGCGCGGCGCGCGCAATGCGCGCCTCGATCGCGGCAATGTCGCTGCGCATCGGCGCGAGGAAGCTCTCGGGATAGACGCCCATCCACAGCACGGCGGCGGCAACGGGTGCCAGCATCAGCCATTCGCGGGCGTTGAGGTCGGGCATGGCGGCGGCGTCTGCGTTCTTCTGCTCGCCGAACACGACACGGCGGTAGAGGTAAAGCATGTAGCCAGCGCCGAGGATAATCCCCGTGGTCAGCACGAAGGTCGTGGTGCTGGAGATCTGGTACACGCCCGCAAGGCTGATGAACTCGGCCACGAAACCGCTCGTCCCCGGCAGGCCGATGGCGGCCATGGTGAACAGCAGGAAGAACAGCGCATAGCGCGGCATGTTGGTGGCAAGGCCGCCGTAGCGGGCGATCTCGCGCGTATGCAGCCGGTCGTAGATCACGCCGACGCACAGGAACAGCGCGCCCGAGACGAGGCCGTGCGACAGCATCATCACCATCGCACCTTCGAGGCCCTGTGCGTTGAAGGCGAACAGGCCCGCCGTCACGATCGCCATGTGCGCCACGCTCGAATAGGCGATCAGCTTCTTCATGTCCTGCTGGACCAGCGCGATCAGGCTGGTGATGACCACCGCCGCCATGCTGAGGCCGAAGATCAGCCACACGAACTGCGCGCTCGCTTCGGGGAACATTGGGATCGAGAAGCGGATGAAGCCATAGCCGCCCAACTTCAGCAGCACGCCCGCGAGGATCACCGAACCTGCGGTGGGTGCCTGAACGTGCGCGGCGGGCAGCCAGGTATGGACCGGCCACATCGGCATCTTCACCGCGAAGCTGGCGAAGAAGGCCAACCACAGCCAGGTCTGTGCCTCGGGCGGGAAATCGTACTGGAGCAGCGTCGGGATGTCGCTCGTCCCTGCCTCACCGATCATCCACAGCATCGCGATCAGCATCACGACCGAGCCGAGCAGCGTGTAGAGGAAGAACTTGAAGCTGGCGTAGATGCGGTCCGACCCGCCCCAGATGCCGATGATGAGATACATCGGAATCAGGCCGGCCTCGAAGAAGATGTAGAACAGCAGGATATCCTGCGCGGCGAACACGCCGATCATCAGCAGTTCCATGACGAGGAACGCCGCCATGTATTCGCCGACGCGCTTGGTCACGCTGGTCCAGCTGGCGAGGATGCAGATCGGCATCAGGAAGACGCTGAGCATGATGAGCATCAGCGCGATCCCGTCGATCCCGAGCGCGTACTGGAAGCCCGCGAACAGGTCCGAGCTTTCGGTAAACTGCCACTGCGCGCCGCCGATGTCGAAATTCACCCACAGCAGGATGCCGAGAACGAGGTCGATCGTGGTCGCGGCCAGCGCGATCCAGCGCGCGGTCGATGCGTTCGACATCATGCACAGCACCGCGCCCACCAGCGGGACGAGCAGCATCAGCGAAAGGATCGGAAGGCCCTCCATCACAGCAGTACCCAGGTGATCGCGGCGACCAGGCCGAGCAGCATGATCAGCGCATAGGTGTTGAGCATGCCCGACTGGATGCGCTTGGCACCGGCCGCGCCCTGCTTGACCACCCAGGCCGCGCCATCGGGCCCGAAACGGTCGATCACGCCGATATCCAGCTGCTTCCAGAACACCCGGCCGAACCAGAAGGCGGGCCGCACGAACAGGAAGTAATACAGCTCGTCGAAGTACCACTTGTTGAGGAAGAAGCGGTAGATCGGGCCGAGCTGGTCGGCCGCCGCTTCGGGCAGCTTCGGGTTGCGGATATAGGCGAGCCAGGCGGTGAACAAGCCGAGCAGCATTGCCACGGTCGCCGTCAGCTTCACCCACAGCGGGACGCCGTGGATCGCGTGGACAAGGTTCTCGTTGAAGAACACCGATCCGCCCCAGAACGCCTCGGAATCGACGAAGGGCTCGTAATAGAGAAAGCCCGCGAACACCGCGCCCAGGCTCAGCACCAGCAGCGGAACCAGCATCACCCACGGCGCTTCGTGCGGGTGATAGCCTGCCGTGCCGTCATGCTCGTCCGTCGCGGGAACATGATGCGCCACGGCCTCGCCCGAATCTTCCTGCGCAGCCGGGTTGTGATCCTCGGGATCGTCATGCCCGTGATGGACCGCGTGCTGGATATGCTCGCTGTCGCCCCAGCGCGGCTTGCCCCAAAAGGTCAGGAACATCAGGCGCCACGAATAGAAGCTGGTCAGCAAGGCCGCGACCGCACCCGCCCAGAAGGCGAAATTGCCCGCGCCCGTGCCGCGCGCATAGGCGGCTTCGAGGATCGCATCCTTGGAGTAGAAGCCCGCGAAGCCGAAGAAATCGATGATCCCGACGCCGGTGATCGCGAGCGTGCCCGCCATCATCGCCCAGAAGGTGATGGGGATGCTTTTGCGCAGCGCGCCATAGTACCGCATGTCCTGCTCGTGGTGCATCGCGTGGATCACCGCGCCAGCGCCGAGGAACAGGAGGGCCTTGAAGAAGGCGTGGGTGAAGAGGTGGAACATCGCCACGCCGTAGGCGCCTACGCCCGCGGCGAAGAACATGTAGCCGAGCTGGCTGCACGTCGAATAGGCGATCACCCGCTTGATGTCCCACTGGGTCGTGCCGATGGTCGCCGCGAACAGCGCGGTCGCTCCGCCGATCACGGTCACCACGGTGAGCGCGACCGGCGCGGTTTCGAACATCGGCGAGAGGCGGCAGACCATGAACACGCCCGCCGTCACCATCGTGGCGGCGTGGATCAGCGCGGAGACGGGCGTCGGGCCCTCCATCGCGTCGGGCAGCCAGGTGTGCAGGCCCAGCTGCGCCGACTTGCCCATGGCGCCAATGAACAGAAGGATGCACAGGATATCCATCGTCATCAGGCGGAGCCCCATGAAGGTGATGGAGCTGCCGCTCATCGCCGGGGCCATGCCGAGGATTTCAGGGATCGAGACCGTGCCGAACACCAGGAAGGTGCCGAAGATGCCGAGCATGAAGCCGAGGTCGCCCACGCGGTTGACCACGAAGGCCTTGATCGCGGCGGCGTTGGCGCTGGGCTTCTTGTACCAGAAGCCGATAAGCAGGTAAGACGCGAGGCCGACGCCTTCCCACCCGAAGAACATCTGGACGAGGTTGTCCGCCGTCACCAGCATCAGCATCGCGAAGGTGAACAGCGAGAGGTAGGCGAAGAACCGCTGCTGGTCGGGGTCTTCGTCCATGTACCCCCAGCTATACAGGTGGACGAGCGCGGAGACGCTGGTGATGACCACCAGCATGACGGCGGTCAGCGTGTCGACACGCAAAGCCCAGTCGAAGGCGAAATCGCCCGAGCGCACCCATTGCAGCACGGGGACGACCTGCGCCTCTGCCGTGCCACCGAGGAAGCCGAGGAAGATCGGCCAGCTGAGCGCACAGGCGGCGAACAGCGCGCCCGTGGTGATGAGCTTGGCCGGCATCTTGCCGATCGCACCGCCGAACAGGCCTGCAACGATGGCCGCTGCCAGCGGCAGGAAGACGATGAGGAGAATGGACGTATCCACGCAGGTCAGCCCTTCATCCGGTTCACATCGTCGACCGCGATCGTGCCGCGATCACGGAAGAAGATGACGAGAATGGCGAGCCCGATGGCCGCCTCGCCCGCCGCCACGGTCAGCACGAACATCGCGAAGATCTGGCCGGTCAGGTCGCCGAGGAAGGCGCTGAACGCGACGAGGTTGATGTTCACTGCGAGCAGGATCAGCTCGATCGCCATCAGGATGACGATCACGTTCTTGCGGTTGAGGAAGATGCCCAGCACGCCGAGCACGAACAGGATCGCGCTGACGACAATGTAATGCTCTATGCCGATCACAGTTCGACCCCCTCGCCGATGGTCGGCTGTTTCATCTGCGTCGCTTCCTTCGGGTTGCGCCGCACCTGCTTCGCGATGTTCTGGTGGCCGCGCGTGGTCTTGAGCTCGCGATGAGTCAGCACGATCGCGCCGATCATCGCCACCAGCAGGATCAGGCCCGCCGCCTCGAAGATGAAGATGTACTTCGAATAGAGCAGCCGCCCGATATTCGCGATGTTGCTTTCGGTCAGCACAGGCGCGTTTTCGCCCGTCGCGGTGCCCAGCTCCAGCGGCCCGGCGCTCAGCGCGCCGATGCCCAGCACCAGTTCGCACAGCAGGACGAGGGCGATCAGGATGCCCAGCGGGAAGTTTCTGATGAACCCCGCGCGCAGCTCCGCCATGTCGACATCGAGCATCATGACCACGAACAGGAACAATACGGCCACGGCGCCGACATAGACGACGACCAGCAGCATCGCGATGAATTCCGCGCCCAGCAGCACCATCAGCCCCGCCGCGTTGAAGAAGGCGAGGATCAGCCACAGCACCGAGTGCACGGGATTGCGGCTCATGATCGTCAGCACGCCGCTGGCGATCACGAGACACGCGAAGAGGTAGAAGGCGATTGCCTGGATCATATTACTCGTCACCCCAGCGAAAGCTGGGGTCGCTAACCCCCTGGTCGGATCTAGTCTGCACGAGATCCCGGCCTTGGCCGGGATGACGGTCTGGATGAATCATCGCCTTCACAATGCTGCTCGCGCGCCTAGCGGTAGGGCGCGTCGGCTTCAAGGTTGGCTGCGATGGCGCGTTCCCATTTGTCACCATTGGCGAGCAGCTTGGCCTTGTCGTAGAGCAGTTCCTCGCGCGTTTCGGTGGAATATTCGAAGTTCGGCCCCTCGACGATGGCATCCACCGGGCAGGCTTCCTGGCAGAAGCCGCAATAGATGCACTTGGTCATGTCGATGTCGTAGCGCGTGGTCCGGCGGCTGCCGTCGGCGCGCGGTTCCGACTCGATGGTGATCGCCTGCGCCGGGCACACCGCCTCGCACAGCTTGCACGCGATGCAGCGCTCTTCCCCGTTGGGATATCGGCGCAACGCATGCTCCCCCCGGAACCGCGGCGAAATCGGGTTCTTCTCGTACGGGTAGTTGATCGTGACCTTGGGCTTGAAGAGATACTTCAGGGTCAGCGCGTGGGCCTTCACGAACTCGTAGAGGGTGAAGGCCTTGATGGTTTGGGCGATACTCATGATTTTCTATCTTCAGCGTGTTTATCTTCGACACAGGCGAAATTGCCTTTCGTAATCGTGCGCGCATGACTTGCATGAACGAGTTCAGCACCGCTCCATACGATCTGGCGTACACCGTCTGCTTCCCGGAATACCCGCAAAATCAGGCTCGCGGGACGTGTCTTCCAGCGTGCGATGTTCACGCGAAGGCGAAACTCCTCGTCTTCGAGCGGTGCAAGCTGTTCTACCTCCCCGAGTTCGTAGCCCTCAGGCGTGGGAAATCCTGCAACAGCCTGCGGACCGACTACAAGGGACAGGTCTTCACGCTCCCAAGCCCCATCACGAAAATTGAGAAAGCCATCTTCGAAGCCCAAACGGACGTGACCACTGCATACCAGATGCATGACACCGATGGTGGCAAGCAAAGCGCTCATCCGTAATGCCCCGTCGCCATCAGGTAGCCGCTGATCAGGAAAACGAAGATCAGGCTCATCGGCAGGAACACCTTCCAGCCGAGCCGCATGAGCTGGTCGTAGCGGTAGCGCGGCACGGTCGCCATCACCCAGCTGAACATGAAGAAGAAGAACAGCGTCTTGGCGAGGAACCAGATGATTCCCGGCACATAATAGAGCGGCGCCCAGTCGACCGGGGGCAGCCAGCCGCCGAAGAACAGCAGCGTGTTGAGCGCGCACATCAGCAGGATGTTGGCGTATTCGCCCAGCCAGAACAGCGCGAAGGCCATGCTGGAATATTCGGTCTGATAGCCCGCGACCAGCTCGCTCTCTGCCTCGGTCAGGTCGAACGGCACGCGCTGCGTTTCCGCCAGTGAGCTGATGAAGAACACCACCCACATCGGGAACAGCAGCAGGTTGAAGTAATAGCCGTTGACGATGCCGAGCCCGTGGCCGCGCTGGCTCTCGACAATCTCGGTCAGGTTGAACGTGCCTGCCCACAGGACGACGCAGATCAGGATGAACCCGATCGAGACCTCGTAGGAAATCATCTGCGCGGCGGCGCGCATGGCGGAGAAGAAGGGGTATTTCGAGTTGCTCGCCCAGCCCGCCATCACCACGCCGTAAACGCTCAGGGAGCTGATCGCGAGGATGTAGAGCAGGCCGACATTGATGTCCGCCAGCACCCAGCCATCGGCGAACGGCACCACCGCCCACGCGGCCAATGCCACAGTGAAGGTAATGATCGGCGCGATGATGAAGATGCCCTTGTTCGACGCCGAGGGAATGACGGTTTCCTGCAGAAAGACCTTCAGCCCGTCGGCGAAGCTCTGCAGCAGGCCGAAGGGGCCGACCACGTTGGGCCCGCGCCGCAGGTTGATCGCGGCCCAGACCTTGCGGTCGATCAGGATGACATAGGCCACCGCCAGCATCAGCGGCAGTGCGATCAGCAGGATGCCGACGATGGTGGCGATGAACCACGCCCAGCCGCTGGCCATGCCCCAGGATTGGAGGATCTCGCTCATTCCGCAGCCTCCAGCAGGTCTTCGCCGTGGACCAGTTCGGCCGAGCAGCGCTGCATCACCTCGCTCGCGCGGGCAATGGGGTTGGTGAGGTAGAAGTCCGCGATCGGATAGCGGATCGCGCCTTTCGCCTTGGGCGTTTTCTTGCCCTTGGGCAGCTTGCCGAGCGGTGCGAGGCCTTCCTCGCCCAGCGCAGGCACGGCCTCGATCATCGCGGACTGCAGCTGTTCGAAGCTGTCGAAGCCGACGGTGACGCCGAAGGCATCGGCCAGCGCGCGCAGGATCGTCCAGTCCTCGCGCGCGTCGCCCGGCGCGAACACCGCCTTTTCGGCGAATTGCACGCGGCCTTCCGTGTTCACGTAAGTCCCGTCCTTCTCGGCATAGGAGGCGGCGGGCAGGATGATATCCGCCGCATGCGCGCCCGCATCGCCGTGGTGGCCGATATAGACCTTCAGGCTTGTGTCGAACGCGCCGTAATCGAGCGAATCCGCGCCGAGCGACAGGAGCACCGCAGGCGCAGCGTCGATGATGTCCTTGATGCCGCCCTTCTGCGCATAGCCGAGCATCACGCCGCCCATCCGCGATGCGGCGGTGTGGATGACGTTGAAGCCGTTCCAGCTCTCCTTGCCGTGCGGGCCATCGACATCGCGCACGAGGTTCCACTCGTTCGCCAGCACCAGCGCCGGGTGCAGCGCATTGGCCGCCAGCCCGCCGGGGCCGACGATGATCGCAGGCCGCGCAGCGTCCTTGAACGCGTCGGCGACATGCGAAGGAAGATCGTGCAGCAGGCCTGCATCCTCGCCCAGGAATTCGCAGGCGAAGGTCGTGTCCCACTCGGGCCCGATCAGATAAATCTTCGCGCCGCGCTTGGCGGCCTTGCGCAGGCGGACATTGATCAGCGGTGCCTCGTGACGGACCTGGCTGCCGACGATCAGGATCGCATCGGCGGTCTCGATGCCCGCCAGCGTCGAGTTAAACCCGATCCCGGCAAGGCTTGAGCAATCGTAGTCGAGCCCGGTCTGGCGGCCTTCGAGCTTGTCCGAGCCCAGTTCGGCGAGCAGGCGCTTGGCGGCAAACATGGTCTCGCAATCGACCAGATCGCCCGCAACCGCCGCGATGCTCCCCTCTCCGCCACGCTTGGCTGCCTTGACGATCGCATCGAAGGCCTCTTCCCAGCTCGCGCGTTCGAGCTTGCCCGCCTTCGATCCGCCGATCCGGCGCATCCAGACATTATCGAGCCGACGCCGCGTCAGGCCATCGACCTGATAGCGGGCCTTATCCGAAATCCACTCCTCGTTGACCTCGTCGTTGATCCGCGGAAGCGCGCGCATCACCTCGCGCCCGCGGCTGTCGAGCCGGATATTCGCGCCAACCGCGTCGGACACGTCGATGGAGAGCGTCTTCTTCAGCTCCCACGGGCGCGCCTCGAAAGCATAGGGGCGGCTGGTCAGTGCGCCGACCGGGCAGAGGTCGATCACATTGGCGCTCATCTCGTGGCTCGCCGCCTGCTCCAGATAGGTGGTGATCTGCATGTCCTCGCCGCGATAGAGCGCGCCGATCTCGTCCACGCCCGCGATTTCCTCGGAAAAGCGCACGCAGCGGGTGCAGTGGATGCAACGGGTCATGATCGTCTTGATCAGCGGGCCCATATACTTCTCGGTCACCGCGCGCTTGTTCTCGTGGTACCGTGTCGCGCCGCGCCCGTAATACATCGCCTGGTCCTGCAGGTCGCATTCGCCGCCCTGGTCGCATATCGGGCAATCGAGCGGATGGTTGATGAGCAGGAACTCCATCACCCCCTCGCGCGCCGCGCGGACCATTTCGCTGTCCGTGCGGATTTCCTGGCCTTCGGTGGCGGGCAGAGCGCAGCTCGCCTGCGGCTTGGGCGGCCCCGGCTTCACCTCGACCAGGCACATGCGGCAATTGCCCGCAATGCTCAGCCGCTCGTGATAGCAAAAACGCGGGATTTCCTTGCCCGCAAGCTCGCACGCCTGCAGCACGGTTGCGCCGTCGGGCGCGTCGATTTCCTGTCCGTCTACGGTGACTTTAGGCATTATGCTTCGCTTTCCGTGGCCAGCGCATCGGCCAGCCGGTAATACATGGTGGCGAGCCCGAGGCGCAGCCGCACCCGGTCGATCTGCACCGCCTCGCCCTGCGGAACGCACGCGGCGATGGTCGGCGAAAGAGCCTGGATCGCCTCTTTCTCCTTGTCGCTGTCGATCTTCGTGTCGAACAGCGCCCGCGAGCCCGCCGGGTCGGTGCGCGCGATACACTCGCCCATGCGGTACATGTAGGTGTAGGTCTGCGCCAGCGGCCCGGAACCCGGATGGGTTGCATTGACCGGCGCGAGCTCTGCCACCCCGTCGAGTGCGTTATCGCCGAGCTTCTTGTCGATCAGCCGCTCGGCAAGCGCCCCGCGGAAGTAGTAGTCCTGCATCCGCAATTCGCCGCCATATAGCCGCATGCAGCGCGCATCGACGATGCCCTTCCACTCGGGGCTGTCGGTATCGGCCTCGTCGGCCAGCACATAGGCACGCGAAAGCTCGGGCTCGGCATCGGCAACGCACCCGCCGTAGCTCATCATGACCTTGCGGCCGTCTTCCTGCGATTGCGGCGAGGGGCTGGAGCGGAGCCGCTCGGGCATCGCGGTCTGCGAGCCAAGCGCGCCGAGCAGAGCGACCGCTGCGAGAGACGTTCCGATCATCACTCCGCCGCCTCCTGCATGGCGCCAGCCCGCTCCACGATGCGCCGCTCCAGCTCGGGGCGGAAGTGGCGGATCAGGCCCTGGATCGGCCATGCGGCGGCGTCGCCCAAGGCGCAGATCGTGTGGCCTTCCACCTGCTTGGTGACGGTGTGGAGCATGTCGATCTCGTCGATGTCGGCATCGCCCGTCTCGAGCCGCTTCATCACGCGCCACATCCAGCCGGTGCCCTCGCGGCACGGCGTGCACTGGCCGCAGCTCTCGTGCTTGTAGAAGTAGGAGATGCGGCTGATGGCGCGGACGATATCGGTCGACTTGTCCATCACGATCACGGCTGCCGTGCCCAGCCCTGAGCCCAGCTCCTTCAGCCCGTCGAAATCCATCGGGCAGTCCATGATCTGCTCGGCAGGGACGAGCGGGACGGAGGAACCGCCCGGAATCACCGCCAGCAGGTTGTCCCACCCGCCGCGAATGCCGCCGCAATGCCGCTCGATCAGTTCGCGGAAGGGAATGCTCATCTCTTCCTCGACCACGCAGGGCTTTTCGACATGGCCGCTGATCTGAAACAGCTTGGTGCCCGAGTTCTTCTCGCGCCCGAAACCGTCGAACCATGCCGGCCCCCGCCGCAGGATCGTGGGCACGACCGCAATACTCTCGACATTGTTCACCGTGGTCGGGCAGCCATAGAGGCCCGCGCCCGCCGGGAACGGCGGTTTCAGACGCGGCTGGCCTTTCTTGCCTTCGAGGCTTTCGATCAGCGCGGTTTCCTCGCCGCAGATATAGGCCCCCGCCCCGCGGTGCAGGAACACGTCGTAGTCGTAGCCCGATCCGCTGGCGTTCTTGCCGATCAGCCCGGCGTCATAGGCCTCCTCGATCGCCGCCTGCAGCACCTCTGCCTCGCGGATATATTCGCCGCGAATGTAGATATAGGCCGCCCGCGCGCGCATCGCGAAACCGGCGATCAGCGCACCTTCGATCAGCTTGTGCGGATCGTGCCGGATGATCTCGCGATCCTTGCACGAACCGGGTTCGGATTCGTCGGCATTGATGACGAGGAAGCTGGGGCGCCCGTCTTTCGATTCCTTGGGCATGAAGGACCACTTCATCCCGGTGGGGAAGCCCGCGCCGCCGCGCCCGCGAAGGCCCGAGGCCTTCACGTCGTCGATGATCGCGTCCTGCCCCTTCGCCATCAGCGATTTGGTATCGTCCCAGTCGCCGCGCGCCTGCGCGGCCTTCAGGCCCCAGTCCTGAAAACCGTAGAGATTGGTAAAAATACGGTCCTTATCGGCGAGCATCAGTGTCTCCAGTCGGAGTGGCGGCCAGCAAAAGCGCGCAGACGAGAAGCGCAAGACCACCGAAAATCATCAGGTTGTCGCCGGGGACGGCCCGGTCGAGAAAAATCAGCGCCCCGCCCACGACAAAGGACAGGCTGCCCAGCGCCAGGCCGAAGCGCGCAAGTCTACGGAGCGCGAGACGGTTCACGCCACCACTCCCCCGGCAAAGACGAACCAGGCGGCAGCGGCAAGGATGGCGAGCAGCGCGATCGTCTTCACGATCCCGCCGAATATCTTCCAGACGATCGCGACGAGAACCAGCGCCGCGATAATCGTTACGATGCTGTATTCCATCAATCGTCCCCTTCGGCGGCTTCGTCCGACGGTTTGCGGGTCATGAAGATCAGCCCGAGCACGATGAACGGAACGCCGGTGCCGAGGAAGGCGGGGCTGAGCACGATGCCCAGCGAAATCGTCAGCCCGATACCCATCGTCAGGAAGGCCATTCCAAGCGCCTGATAATCGGTCGGCTGCGCATCGGCCTGCTTGCTTTCTTCGGCCATCACCATTCGCCCCGGTAATCGTGGTTTTCGGTGACCATGTCCTTGAGCGTGGTCGGCCCGCCGCTGGGCTCTGACGTATGGCGACCCGGCTCCTGCGTGCCGGTCTTGGGCTGCTCGCCCTTCGCCAGCGCGTCGAGCACGGCGTCGAGCCGTTCGGGGGTCAGGTCTTCGTAATTGTCGTCGTTGATCTGGACCATCGGCGCGGTCGCGCAATTGCCCATGCATTCGACTTCGGTGAGCGTCCACAACCCGTCGTCCGACACGTGGCCCTTTTTCATCCCGCGCGCCTTGCACGCGGCGATGATGTCGTCGGAGCCGCGCAGCATGCACGGCGTCGTGCCGCACACCTGCACGTGGTACTTACCCACGGGCTTGAGGTTGTACATGAAGTAGAACGTCGCGACTTCGAGCACGCGGATCACCGGCATGTCGAGATAGGCGGCGACATATTCGATCACCGGGAGCGGCAGCCAGCCCTGCGTATCGGTTTCCTCGCCGACCTGACGCTGGGCCAAGTCGAGCAACGGCATGACCGCAGACTTGCTCCGCCCTTCCGGGTAGCGTGCAATCGCCTTCTTCGCCTTCGCTTCGTAGTCGGGCGAAAACGCGAAATTGCCCCACCGCTCGCGCAGTTCGGGGGTGTCGGGTGCGGGTTGACGGTCAGCCATTGGTAATTTCGACTTCTTGTTCGTTGTTCGCTGCCCTCACCCCGTAGGTCCGATAAGCGATCAAAGCGATTGTCGGAATCCAGATCGCAGTATCCAATATCCAGAAACCGTGTGGGGGAGGTCCAAATTCTCGAAGGATCATAAGGGAGAGCGTTAAGCCGACCCCCAAGCCGATGAGAATGTCCCAAAAATTAAAAGGCTTACTCACCGCTCGCACCCCCGCCTCTGTTCGTCATTGCGAGCGTAGCGACGCAATCCAGGGCGTCGCCGCGCGCCGGCTCTGGATTGCCGCGGCGACTGCGTCGCCTCGCAATGACGATTGATAAGACTCACCGATCGCACTCCCCGAACACGACGTCGATCGCGCCGAGGATGGCGGTTGCGTCGGGCAACATGTGGCCCTTGGTCATCATGTCCATCGCCTGCAGGTGGCTGAACGCCGTGGGGCGGATCTTGCAGCGGTAGGGCTTGTTGGTGCCGTCGCTGACCAGGTACACGCCGAATTCGCCCTTGGGGCTTTCGGTCGCGACGTAGACCTCGCCCGCAGGCACATGGAAGCCTTCGGTGTAGAGCTTGAAGTGATGGATCAGCGCTTCCATCGACTGCTTCATCTCGCCGCGCTTGGGCGGCACCACCTTGCGGTCGTCCGAAGCCACCGGGCCG
>PAVA01000013.1 GCA_002712945.1 Citromicrobium sp. | reverse complement strand
GGCCCCAACAAATGGGAATGGGTCGAAATGCCCGAACGGCTGCGCAATGGCCGCTGGTCGCAGACGGTCTATCAGGTCGACGACAGCCCGCGCTATGCCGGCTGGGGCGAATGGCAGGACAGCCAGGGAATCCGCCGCTGGCGGTCCAACTGGACCACGCGCCCGCTCGCCCGCCGCGACGCGGTGCGCAATCCGGTCTACGACCGTTACGAGGCGATCAACCGCCACCAGCTGACCCCGACCGGGTGGATTCACTGGCAGGACAACACGAAGATGATGCCTGCCGAGGGGACCGAGAGCGGCTTGAAGCCGGTCGTGCAGGAATACGTGCTCAACACGTATGACAAGTTCGATGGCTACAACACCGGCGCCGCGGACGCCTACTGGGCCGCGACCAAGGACTACTGGGCCGCGGTGCGCGCCAAGTGGGACGAGGTTGCCGAAGCCAATGACGGCATCACGATCGAGGAAGAGGCGCAGACCGGCACGGTCATCAGCGCCCGCCTGCTGACCATCGGCAGCGAGCTGCAGGATGGCAAGATCGCCGAGGATGCGGCCATCGCCGAAGCACTGGCCCTGATCGAAGAAGCGACCGCTCCGGGTGCCGCCTCCACGACGCGCACTGCCGCGTCGACCGAGGCGTACTAGCGCCTATTCGGGCGGCGACGTGTCCGTTCCGCGGCCTGCGCTCCCTGTGGGTCGCAGGGCGGGCACGTCGCGTGCCGCTTCCTGCGGGGTGACCGCGGGCGGCGGGGCCGCCTCGATCACCTCGGCCTGACTCGCCGCGCGGCCCGCGCGTTCGATGGCACGCACCAGCCGGGGATAGACGCCGCAGCGGCAGATATTGGGGATCGCCGCGTCGATCTCCTCGCGAGAGGGCGTCGGGTTCTCCTCGATGAGCGCGGCGGCCGCCATCGCGATGCCGGGCGTGCAGAAGCCGCACTGGATCGCCTGCTCCGCGACCAGCGCCTGCTGCACTGGATGCGAACGGTCGCGCGACAGGCCCTCGATGGTCGTGACCTGCCGCCCCTCGGCCTCGGCAATGGTGACGAGGCAGGATCGCAGCGCCACCCCGTCGACCTGCACCATGCACGCACCACAATCGCCCGTGCCACAGCCGTACTTGGTGCCGGTCAGATTGCTCGCATCGCGCAGCGCCCACAGCAGCGGGGTCTCGGGGTCGAGCAGGTATTGCACCGGCCGGTTGTTGACCGTCATCTTCGTCACGGCCGGCGGTCCCTAATCCGCATAGAACTCGACCAGATGGCACCGCTCGCACCGGAAGGCGCGCAGCGGCTTCAGTTCCTTCTTGTCGATCTTGACGTTCCCGGTCCAACCCGTCCGTGGCGGCCCTTCGAACCAGCGCGCGGGCTTCAACTCGCCATAGCCTATGTCGAGCACGAAACCCTCGGCGCTGCGCCCGCCGCACTTGCCGCAATGGCGCGCCTCGGCAGGCGCCTGCTCGTTCATTGCTGCCAGCTGTCGTCGATCCGGGTGGCCTTGCGCTTCCATGCCTCGAAATCGAACAGGCCCGCCCCGCCCTGGCTGGTCATCTGCGTGAGGTCGCGCTGGTGGACCGCGAGCACATCATCGCCGACCACCGTCGGCTCGCCCATGGCAAGCGTTGCCACCTGAATCTCGCACGCGCGCTGCAGCGCCCACATCTGGACGAACATTTCGGGGATCGTCCGCCCCATCACGACCGGACCATGGTTGCGCAGCATCAGGATCGACTTGTCGCCGAGATTGTCGACCAGCCGGTCGCCTTCCTCGGAGCGGACGGTGACGCCTTCGAAGTCGTGATAGCCGATATTGCCGACAAAATTGCAGGCGTAGAAATTCGTCGGCAGCAGCCCGTCCCTGTGGCTGCACACGGCCATCGTCTCGGTCGTGTGGACATGGCAGATCGCGTTCGCCCGCTCGCCCAGATGCTTGTGGAAATGGGCATGCTGGGTGAAGCCTGCCTTGTTCACCATGTAAGGCGAACCGCCGATATTATTGCCCTCGACATCGATCTTCACGAGATTCGATGCAGTCACCTCCTCGTACAGCAGGCCGAAGGGGTTGATGAGGAACGCGCCCTCCTCGCCCGGCACGGCGAGCGAGATGTGGTTGTAGATCGATTCCGACCAGCCGAGCAGATCGAAGACGCGGTAGCACGCGGCCAGGTCCAGCCGGGCCTGCCATTCTTCCTTGGAACATTCGTAATCGAGCTTCGCCTGCGTCGCCATCGGGCCTCTCCTTGCAATGCGCATCCGGGGTTTCTCTTTACCACTTAACATAGGGCATAGCGGCGCAGACGCACAAGCTGGCTGAATTGCCGCTTTAGCTTGCGGTCGCGGCGGGCTACCGCCCCGCGCAATATGAGCCACCAAGCCAAGCTGACGCGCGGGAGCATTCCGGGCCATCTCGTGAAGCAGACCCTCCCGATGATCGTCGGTGTGGCCGCGATCATGTCGATCAGCCTGATAGACGCTTTTTTCATCGGGCAATTGGGGGCGGACCCGCTCGCCGCGATCAGCTTCATCTTCCCGATCACCGTCGCGCTGACCAGCCTAGGCGTGGGCGTGATGGTCGGGATCAATTCGGTCGTCGCGCGATCACTCGGCGCGGGCGACCATGACCAGGCGGCGCGGCGTGCGAACCTCGGCATCGTCTTCGCCACCGCGGTCGGCGTGACGCTGGGCGTGGCGCTATGGCTGCTTCAGGAGCCGCTGTTCCGCCTGATGAACGCGCCGGACAACCTGCTGCCGCTGATCCGCGACTATATGGAGCCCTTCGCGCTCGCCTTCCCGCTGCTGCTGGTGCTGATGGGCTTCAACGGCGTGCTGCGCGGCCAGGGCGAGGCGAACATGAGCAGCTTCATCAACATCGTCTACGCAGCGGTGAACTGGGTGCTCGACCCGATGCTGATTACCGGCGCATTCGGGATCGAGGGATTTGGCATCGCGGGCGCGGCCTACGCGACGCTCGCCGGGTGGGCGATTGCGGTGGTGCTGGCAGTCTTTTGCGTCGGGCGGACGCATCTGCCGTTCAATCCCGTACTGATCCGCGAGTGCGAGCATCCGCGCGAGCCCATCATGGCGATCGTCCGCGTGGCTGGGCCCGCCTCTTTCTCCAACGCGATCAACCCCATCGGGCTCTCGGTCCTGACCGCCCTGATCGCGCTGGAGGGGCAATCGGCGGTCGCCGCATTCGGTGCCGCCGGACGCCTGCAGAGCTTCGCGGTGGTGCCGCTGCTGGCGCTGTCGGGATCGATCGGCGCCATCGTCGGCCAGAACTGGGGCGCGAACCAGCCCGAGAGATCGCGCGCCGCAGCGCGTGGCGCGGGGCTGTTCTGCATCCTCTACGGCCTCGGCATTGCGGTGGCGCTGGTCGCGGCGGCGGAATGGTTCGCGGGCTTCTTCACCGACGATCCGCAGATCGTCCGCCAGTTCGCGCGTTATCTGGAGATCGCTGCCTGGGGCTATGCCGGGTTCGGCCTGCTGATCGTCGGCAACGGCATCCTCAACGCGGTCGACCGGGCGAGTGTCGCGCTCGCGCAAAGCTGCGCCCGCGTGTTCCTCGTCATGCTGCCCTTCGGCTGGCTGCTGAGACCGGCGTGGGATTCGGACGCGATCTACGCCGCAGAGCTCGCCGCGAACGTGATCGGCGGACTGGTTGCGGTGCTGATTGTGCGCAAGGTGCTGTCCGGTTCGCCCGCCGGGAAGGTCCAGCGGGCCTAGGTCCATCGCGCTTAGTACTGCGAGCCTCCGACTGCTCGTCCCCTGCTCCGCTGCGCACGTCGCCATAATAGTCTTTCGCGTTCTCGCGATTCATGGGACCTCTGCGCCCCTCCCGCCGGAATTGCTGTTACGCAGCCAACCTGCCAGGAGAGGCGGGTCGAATGCAGGGGCAGCATGAAATTTTCGCATGACGTGATCGTGATCGGCGCGGGTGCCGCCGGGCTGACCGCTGCGGGCGGCTGCGCGCTGTTCGGCCTGAAGGTCGCGCTGGTCGAGCGCGCCGACATGGGCGGCGAATGCCTCAATAATGGCTGCGTGCCGTCCAAGGCGCTGATCGCCGCCGCGAGGCGCGCGGCCGAGGCGAACGTGCAGGATCGCTTCGGCGTCCGGATGGCCGCCCCGAAGGTCGATTGGGCCGGCGTGCGCGCCCATATCGGCAAGGCGATCGCCGACATCGCGCCGCACGACAGCCAAGAACGGTTCGAGGCAATGGGATGCGACGTCTATCGCGGCCACGCAACCTTCGTTCACAAGCGCAAGGTGCGGGTCGGCGATGTCGAGCTCGCCGCGCCGAAGATCGTGATCGCGGCCGGCTCGCAGCCCTTCGTCCCGCCGATCAAGGGGCTCGATCATGTGCCCTACCTCACCAACGAGAACATCTGGGATCTCGACCAGCTGCCCCAGCATCTCGTGATCCTCGGCGGCGGGGCGGTCGGCATGGAAATGGCGCAAAGCTTCCGCCGTCTCGGGAGCGAGGTCACCGTGATCGAGCCGGGCGCTCTGATGGGGCGCGACGATCCGGAATCGGTCGCGGTGGTGGTAGAGACGATGCAGGCCGAGGGCGTGATGTTCGTGCAAGGCAAGGCCGCGAAGGTGACGCCCGCGCACCTCGGCAGCTTCATTCTCACGCTGGAAGACGGAGAGGAGGTGGCTGGCACACACCTGCTGATCGCGGCGGGGCGCAAGGCACGGGTCGAAGGCTATGGGCTGGAAGAGATCGGGGTGGAGCTCGGCACGAACGGGATCGCGGTGGACGACCGTCGCCGTACCAGCCTGAAGCACATTTACGCGATAGGAGACTGCCGCGAGGGCCCGCGCCTGACCCATGTCTCGGGCTACGAGGGATCGAACGTCGCGCTGGAAATCGCGCTCGGCATTCCCACCAGGGTCGACTGGTCCGCCCTCCCCTGGTGCACCTATACCTCACCCGAGGTCGCGCAGATCGGCCTGCCCGAGGCGCAGGCGCGCGAGGCGCATGGCGACAAGATCATCGTGGTCCGCGAAGGCTTCGACCATAATGAGCGCGCGATTGCCGAAGGCGACACACGGGGGCACATGAAGCTCATCCTGCGCGGCAAACAAGTGCTCGGCGCCAGCATCGTCGGCAGGAATGCGGGCGAACTGCTGCTGCCCTTCAGCCAGCTGATTACCGGCAAGGCGAGCACCTTCGCGCTCGGCAGCGCCATCGTCGCCTATCCCACCCGCAGCGAGATCGCCAAGGCGGCCGCCTTCAGCGCGTGGGAAGGCACGGTCTTCGGCAAGGCGCCGAGGCGCTATGCCAAGACCCGCGCGTGGACGCGCAAGGCGTGGCCTTTCTAACAGGCCGACCTGCTTCAGCCCCCCGCCTTCACCTTCTGCCGGTAGGCATGCAGCAGCGGCTCGGTATAGCCGCTCGGCTGTTCGGCTCCCTCGAAGATCAACGCACGCGCGGCCTGGAAGGCCAAGGAGTTCGCCGGATCGTCGGCCATCGGCCGATACGCCGGATCGCCCGCGTTCTGCGCGTCGACCTTCTTCGCCATTTCCAGCAGCACATCGTCCACCTCGGACGGCGTAACCACGCCATGTTCCAGCCAGTTGGCGATATGCTGGCTCGAGATGCGCAAGGTCGCGCGGTCTTCCATCAGGCCGACGTCGTTGATGTCGGGCACCTTGGAGCAGCCGACGCCCTGGTCGACCCAGCGCACGACATAGCCGAGGATGCCCTGGGCGTTGTTCTCCAGCTCGGCGCGAATTTCCTCGCCCGACCAGTTCTCCCCCTCGTGCAGCGGGATCGTCAGCAGGTCGGAGAGCGGCGCGATTTGCTCTTCGCCGCGTTCGCCCTGCCGCTCGAACACGTCGACCAGATGGTAATGGGTCGCATGCAGCGTCGCGGCGGTGGGCGAAGGCACCCAGGCGGTGTTCGCGCCCGACATCGGGTGGCCGACCTTTTCCGCCAGCATGTCCGCCATCCGGTCGGGCATTGCCCACATGCCCTTGCCGATCTGCGCCTTGCCGGAAAGGCCGCAAGCAAGCCCGATCTGGACATTGCGATCCTCGTAAGCGGCGATCCAGGGCGTTTCCTTCATCGCGCCCTTGCGGCGCATCGCGCCTGCCCGCATCGAGGTGTGGATCTCGTCCCCCGTGCGGTCGAGAAAGCCGGTGTTGATGAACATGATCCGGTCGCGCACTTCGTGGATGCAGGCCGCGAGATTGGCGGACGTCCGCCGTTCCTCGTCCATCACGCCGACCTTGATCGTGTGCCGTTCGAGGCCGAGCATGTCCTCCACCGCATCGAACAAGGCGTTGGTGAAGGCGCATTCTTCCGGCCCGTGCATCTTGGGCTTCACGAGGTAGATCGATCCTTCGCGGCTGTTCGACAGCGTGCCCGTCCGCTTGAGGTCGTGGCAGGCGATGGTCGCGGTCACGATCGCATCGAGAATGCCCTCGGGCGCTTCGTTGCCATCGGCCAGGATCACCGCGGGCGTGGTCATCAGATGGCCGACATTGCGCGCCAGCAGCAGGCTGCGCCCCGGGAGGGTGAACTCCTTGCCGTCTAGGCCGACATATTCGCGGTCGGGGTTGAGCGTGCGGGTCATCTCCTTCCCGCCCTTCATGAAGGTCTCCTGCAGGTCGCCCTTCATCAGGCCGAGCCAGTTGGAATAGCCCAGCACCTTGTCCTCGGCATCGACCGCCGCGACCGAATCCTCGAAATCGCAAATGGTCGAAAGAGCCGCTTCCATGACGATGTCCGCAACGCCGGCCTTGTCGGTCTTGCCGACCGGATGATCGGGATCGATCACGATCTCGATATGCAGGCCGTTGTGGCGGATCAGCCAGTTCTGCCCGTTGCGCCCCACGACCTGCGCGGGCGCTTTCAGCTTCGGTTCGCTTCCGTCCCAGTTGCGCCAGAGCTGGTCTTCCAGCGGCACCGCCCGGTCGAGGAACTGGCGCCCCCAGTCGATCACCATTGCCCCGCGCGCCTCGTCGTAACCGCCCGGCTCCGGCGCGCCGGGAATCGCGTCGGTGCCATAGAGCGCATCGTAGAGGCTGCCCCAGCGCGCATTGGCGGCGTTGAGCAGGAACCGTGCGTTCAGCACGGGCACGACCAGCTGCGGGCCCGCGATCTGTGCGAGCTCGGGGTCGACGTTCTGCGGGTCGACGGTGAAGGCCTCGGGTTCGGGGACGAGATATCCCAGATCGGTCAGGAAACGCTTGTACGCGGCGGAATCGATCGGTGCGGGATTCTCCCGGTGCCATGCGTCGATCTTCGCCTGCATCGCCTCGCGCTTCTGCAGCAGGTTTCGGTTATCCGGCACGAAGCGTTCGAATATCGCAGCGGCACCGGACCAGAAGTCCGCCGCTTCGATATCGAGGCCGGGCAGCACCCGCGATTCGACGAAATCGACGAGTTCGCTTGCGACCTTCAAATCCGCCCGATCCTGCATGCCTGCATCACCCATCGCGAGATTACCCCTTTTCTCTACTGCTGGCCTTGTCGCTGATAACCTTGTGGCAAGCGCTTGGCGTGTTGCCGGCGGGCCTGTCAAATGCGGAATATCGATGGACGCGGCGTGCCGTTACGGCACCGGCGATCCGCCGCAATCACGCGCCCGAGAGCCCGTCGCCGATCATGGTGTGCGGCTGCACGATCCGGTCGTAGTCTTCCGCGCTCACCTTGCCGCTGGCGATCGCTTCCTCGCGCAAGGTGGTGCCCTTGGCAGCGGCGGCCTCCGCGATATGGGCGGCCTCGATATAGCCGATTTCCGGGACCAGTGCGGTCACCAGCATCAGCGATTGTTCGAGCAGGTGCCCGATCCGGTCCCGGTCCAGCTCGGCCCCCTCGATGGCGTTGCTGCGGAAGCTGGCGCAGCCATCGGCGAGGATGCGGATCGAATGGAGCACGTTGGCGGCGATCACCGGGCGCATCGCGTTCAGCTGCAGGTTGCCCCAGCTGCCCGCCATCGCGTTCGCCGTGTCGTGGCCGATCACCTGCATCGCGACCATCAGCAGCGCCTCGCTCTGGGTCGGATTGACCTTGCCCGGCATGATCGAGGAGCCGGGTTCGTTCTCCGGCAGCTTCAACTCGCCGATCCCGCAACGCGGACCGCTGGCGAGCCAGCGCAGGTCGTTGGCGATCTTGACCAGCGCCACGGCCACACCGCGCAGGGCAGCCGAAAGCCGCACGAAGGGGTCGAGCGTCGCCTGGGCGTAGAACTTGTTGGGCGCGGTGCGGATGGGCAAGCGCGTGAGCTGGGCGATTTCGCGCGCGACATCTTCCGAAAAGCCCTCGGGCGCGTTGAGCCCGGTGCCGACCGCAGTACCGCCGAGCGCGATTTCCAGCAGCCCCTCGCGCGCATGGCCGACATCGGCCGCCGCCGCGCGCAGCGCTTCGGCCCAGGCGCACCATTCCTGCCCGACCGACAGCGGAACAGCATCCTGCAGATGGGTGCGTCCGATCTTGACCACGTCCATCCACGCAGCCGCCTTGTTCTCGATCGTTTCAGCCAGCTGCTCCATCTCGGGCAGCAGACGGCTGTCGAGCGCGCCCAGAGCGGCCAGGTGCATCGCGGTCGGGAAGGTGTCGTTGGACGACTGGCTCTTGTTGACATCGTCGTTCGGCGCGACCGGCTTCTGGCTGCCGAGTTCTCCGCCGAGCAGCTGGATCGCGCGGTTCGCGATCACCTCGTTGACGTTCATATTGGTCTGCGTGCCGGAGCCCGTCTGCCAGACACGCAGCGGGAAATGATCGTCCAGCTCGCCCGCGACCAGTTCCTCGCACGCAGCCACGATCGCTTCGCATGTGTCGCGCGGCAGCAGGCCGGCGCGCGCGTTGACGATGGCCGAGGCCTTCTTGAGGTAGCCATAGGCGCGGCACAGCTCGATCGGCATGCGGTCCTCGCCGATGGCGAAGTGCTGCAGCGACCGGGCGGTCTGCGCGCCCCAGTAGCGGTCGGCCGGCACCCGCACCTCGCCCATCGAATCGAATTCGATGCGCTCGCCCGAGGCGTCGATACCGACATTGATATCGCGGAGTGTGCGGCCCTGATCGGTCACGGAATCCTTTCCGGCTATTGTCTTAAAACCCGCTCGTGCGTCCGCCGTTCCCGCACTGGGCCGGGAATTCGGTGACGGGCCCCGCGTGAATTGTGCTTGCGGACGGGGCCCGCTATGCCCTGCCTCCCATGGGGGCGATGAAACGGGCCTGGCAGCAGATCTACTACGCCATCGCGACGCTGCGGTGGAGCGTGCTGGTCGCGGTGCTGCTGGCGCACGTCGCACTCTCCTACATCGTGCTGGCACTGACCGGCGAAACCGAGCTGATTTCCGACCCTGCGGTCTACTTCTACTACTATACCACCACCGCCACGACCGTGGGCTATGGCGATCTCAGCCCGCAGACCGAAGCGGGGCGCACCGCCGCGGCGATCGTGATCCTGCCCGGCGCGATCGCGCTGTTTACCGCCGTGCTGGGCAAGGCGGTGAGCGATATCGGCAACCAATGGAGGCGAGGCTTGGACGGCAAAGGGACTTACGCGAACCGCAGCGACCATATCGTGATCGTCGGGTGGCAGGAACGCGCCACCAAACGCCTCATCGAAACGCTGCTGGAGGATCGCAGCCAGCAGGTCCGCCCGGTGCTGATGGCGGCGGCGGTGCAGGAGAACCCCCTGCCCGAAGCGATCGACTTCGTGTTTACCGAGAGGCTTTCGGATTTCGACGGCTATGCGCGCGCCGGCGCCGCGAAGGCCTCGTCGATCCTGATCCGGGGCGCGAACGACGACGATACGCTGGCCGCCACTCTGGCCGCGCGGGCGGCGGCGCCCGAGACCCACATCGTCGCGCATATGGAGAACGAGGATACGGCGCGCCTGATCGAGCATCAGATCGACAATATCGAGGTGTTCTCCTCGATCTCGGTCGACATGATGGTTCGCGCGGCAAACGATCCGGGCGCCTCGCGGCTCGCGAACCTGATGTTCTCTTCACGCACCGAGAGCACGGCCTTCTCGCTCTGCGTGCCCGAGGGGACGCCGCCGATGGCCTATATAGATGCGCTGGTGGCGCTCAAGCGCTCGCACCGCATCACGCTGATCGGGGTGAGCGAGGAAGGCGGCAAGCATCTCGACCTGAACTGCGTCGCCGACCGGCAGATCCAGGGCGGCGACACGCTGTTCTACATCGCCAACGAGCGCCGCGAGCCGAGCCCGGCCCAGTGGCGCAAGTTGGCGAACGAACTGGGCTGACGCGGACCCGGGGGATCAGCTCTGGAGGCGCGGCAGACGCTGTTCGATGATCTCGCGCGCCTCGTCCATGATCCGGTCAAGCAGTTCCTGGCAGGTCGGCACGTCGTCGATCAGGCCCTGAACCATCCCGGCCCAGAACACGCCTTCGGACAGGTCGCCGGTCTGCAGCAGTTCGCGGCCCTTCGCGCCCGAGACATACTGCGCCACATCCTCGAACTGCGCATCGGGGTTCTGCAGGATTTCGACCACCCGGTCGGACACCGCCGACTTGCCGACCCGCGCGGTATTGCGGAACTGGCGGAAGATCAGGTGCGTCCCGCGCTCGTCGTTCTCGATATACTTCGCCTTCACATTGTCGTGGATCGGCGCTTCCTTCGTGGCGCAGAAACGCGTGCCCATGTTGATCCCTTCGGCGCCCAACGCGAGCGCGGCGACCAGCCCCCGCCCGTCGCCGAAACCGCCGCTCGCCAGCAGCGGGATCTTCACCTTGTCGGCGGCGGCGGGGATCAGGATCAGGCCGGGAATATCGTCCTCGCCGGGGTGGCCGGCACACTCGAACCCGTCGATCGAGATGATGTCGACGCCCTTGCGCTCGGCGGAGAGGGCATGACGCACGGCGGTGCACTTGTGGAGCACGACGCAGTCCGCCGCCTTCACGATGTCCCACACCTCGGCCACGGCGGGCGTGCCGGCGGTCTCTACGATTCTGACGCCGCTATCGACGATGGCCTTTGCGTAGGCGGCATAATCGGGCGCGTTCATGGTGGGGAAGACGGTCATGTTCACGCCGAACGGCTTGTCGGTCATCGACCGGCATTTCTCGATCTCGTCGCGCAGCGCCTCGGGCGATGGCTGGGTCAGGGCAGTGATGATCCCGAGGCCGCCCGCGTTCGAGACCGCGCTGGCCAGTTCGGCATAGCCGACCGACTGCATGCCGCCCTGCACGATCGGGCGTTCGATACCCAGCATCTCGGTGATCCGCGTCTTCATCTTGTCTCCTCCCCTGCCGGGCCTGTTTGCAAATCGAGCGTGGCCTATCGCCGATAGTCGGCATCGGCCCAATGGGAAACCCGGTCGCATCGGCCCGGCGATGGCGTGCGCGGCGGCGCGACCATCGGCAAGCCCGACGGGCAGCGTTCACGCACCGGCATCGAGCGCGGCCAGAGCTTCCCGCTTGATCTTCTTGGCAAGGCTCCACTTGTGGACCTCGGTCGGGCCGTCATAGATGCGAAAGGCGCGGATTTCGCGGAACACCTGCTCGACGATCGTATCGCCCGAAACGCCCGTTCCGCCCATCACCTGAACGCAGCGGTCGGCGATGCCGAACAGCAGATCGGCCACCGCGACCTTGGTCATCGAACTCTCGGTCGTGCCCTGTTCGCCCCGGTCGAGCACGTCCGCGCACCAGTCGATCATCAGCTCCGCCTGCTTGAGCGCGATGCGGTTCTCGGCCAGCATGAAGCCCACGCCCTCGTGATCGACCAGCATCTTGCCGAAGGCGTGCCGCTTTACGGCGTAGGCGCAGGCGATCTCGTGCGCGCGGGTCGCTGCGCCGTGCCAGCGCATGCAATGCGTCAGACGGGCCGGAGCGAGCCGGACCTGTGCGTAACGAAAGCCCTCGCCCACCTCGCCGAGAATCCGGTCCGCCGGAACCCGCAGCCCGTCGATCGCCACGACCGAATGGCCACCGGGCATCGAGCTGTCGATCGTGTCGAGCACCCGCTCGATACGGATCGCGGGGTCGGGCAGATCGGCGAGGAACAGCGTCGCGCCCTCATCGGTCATGGTCATCACGATCCCGACCTTCGCGCCCTCGGCCCCGGTGATGAAGGCCTTGCGCCCCTCGATCACCCAGTGGTTGCCATCGCGCCGTGCGGTGGTCTGCAGCATCGAGGGGTCGGACCCGGCGCCGCCATCCTCGGCAGGTTCGGTCATGAAGAAGGCCGAACGCGCATGCCCGCTCAGCATCGGGGCAAGGAAGCGCGCCTTCTGGTCCTCGCTTGCGACCTTGCCGAGGAGGAACATGTTGCCTTCGTCCGGGGCCGCCACGTTGAGGGCGACCGGGCCGAGGGGAGAGAGGCCCGCCGCGCGCAGGATCGCGGCGGTATCGCGATGCGAGAAGTGGCTGCCATCTTCCTTGATGTGCGGCGTCATCAGGCCCGCCTCGCGCGCCAGATCGCGCAATTCGCGAACCAGTTCCTCGCCCGGCCCGTGGCCGCCGCAGCGCGGATCGCGCTCGAACGGAGCGATTGTCTCCCGGACGAAATCCTCGACTAGCGAGGCGAGGGTTTGCGCTTGTTCGGAAAGGCTCATCGATACTCCATTGTCGGCGGCGGGAGGGACGGGAGGGTGCGAGGCGGGTCTAGCCCACGCCCCGGTCGCTTCCTTCCCAGTAGGGATCGCGCAGGGCGCGGCGCAGCACCTTGCCCGACGGATTGCGCGGAAGCTCGTCGATGAAGTCGATCGACTTGGGCACCTTGAAGCCCGCGATCCGCTCCTTCGCGAAGGCGATAATCTCGTCCTCGCTCGCCTGCGTGCCGGGCCTGCGGACCACTGCCGCCTTCACCGCCTCGCCCCATTTGGGATCGGGTACGCCGAACACCGCGACCTCCTGCACCCCCGGATGGCTGTAGATCGCGTTCTCGACCTCGGCGGGATAGACGTTCTCCGCGCCGGTGATGATCATGTCCTTGAAGCGGTCGTGGATGTAGAGGTAGCCGTCCTCGTCGAGGTAGCCCGCGTCACCCGTGCGTAGCCAGCCGTCCCCGTCGACCGTCTCGGCCGTCGCATCCTCGCGCTTCCAGTAACCGATCATGTTGGCGACCGAGCGCGTCTCGACCTCGCCCACTTCGCGCGGCGGCAGCACGGTGCGGTCCTGCGGGTGGACCACGCGCAGCTCGACCCCCGGCATGGGCTTGCCCGCGCCGCGCATCCGCTCGTTGCCTTCGGGCGTATGGTCCTCCGGCGGGAGATACACGACCGTCCCGCAGGTCTCGGTCATGCCGTATTGCTGGCAGAAGCCGCAGCCGAACACCTGTGCCGCCTCGCGCAGCAGGTCGAGCGCGATGGGTGACGCACCGTAGAGAATGTGCCGCAGCTTGGGAAAATCCAGCTCGCGCACATTCGGTTCGAGCAGCAGCATCTGGATCGCGGTGGGGACGAGAAACATCTTGGAAATGCCCTCGTTCGCCATGGCATCGAGCACGGCACCGGGGTTGAACTCGCGGTGCAGAATAGTGGTCGCGCCGTTGAAGAAGCCGACCAGCGCCCAGCCGATCCCGCCGAT
>PAVA01000012.1 GCA_002712945.1 Citromicrobium sp. | reverse complement strand
TTCCGGCGAGACCGAAGCAATGTCCTGCGTGACGAAGCGGGCCAGGCTCTCGTGCTTCTCCCCATGCAGGAGGATCAGCCGATCGACCCGCAAGTCCTGCTGCATGCATAGGCCGACCGTCGGACGCCACTTGTGCCAGCGCGAGGAATCGCGCTTGCTCGCATCGAGGGTGGAGCCGAGGAACCCGATCACTGTTTTGCGCGTCATCCCTATCCAATAATATAAGTATCGATAATGTTCTATCGAAAAGTCTGTACTGCATGAAGGCGCGTTCGTTTGGCGCGGGAGGTTATTGCCAATTGAAACCAATGGTTTGGATGGAAATTCCGCTCCCATTGGCCGAGTTGGCATGGGCGGTGCAAAGGATGAAGCGTCGGGACTATCGAACACCCGGCATATGCGGCTGGGGTGGTCGGAATGGGCCGACCACCCCCGAGCCTGCCAGAGGAATTATGCGATGCAGCAGACCGGATACGAATTTCACCAGGTCGAAGGCGGGGCCCCGATCAAGATGTGGACCCGCGACGTGCCCCTCGACGACAAGGCGCGCGAGCAGCTCGCACGGGCGGCGAGGATGCCCTTCATCTTCAAGCACGTCGCGGCAATGCCCGACGTCCATGTCGGCATCGGCGCGACCGTCGGCTCGGTCATCCCGACCAAGGGTGCGGTGATCCCCGCTGCAGTGGGCGTAGACATCGGCTGCGGCATGATGGCCGCGCGCACCTCGCTTGTCGCAAGCGACCTGCCGGACAACCTCGAAGGCATCCGCTCGGCAATCGAGAAGGCCGTGCCGCATGGCCGGTCCTCGGGCCGGGGCGGGCGCGACAAGGGCGCCTGGGGCGATCCCCCGGCCGAGACGATCGAGGCATGGGCAACGCTTGTCCATCGGTTCGACCGGATCGTGGCGAAGTACCCGAAGCTCGAGAAGGCGAACCATCTCGTCCATCTCGGCACGCTCGGCACGGGCAACCACTTCATCGAGCTGTGCCTCGATCAGGACCAGCGCGTGTGGGTGATGCTCCATTCGGGCAGCCGCGGCGTGGGCAATGCGATCGGCCGGTTCTTCATCGAACTGGCGAAGCAGGACATGCGCAAGTGGCATATCAACCTGCCCGACGAGGATCTCGCCTACTTCCCCGAAGGGACAGACCATTTCGACGATTATGTCGAAGCGGTCGAGTGGGCGCAGGATTTCGCCAAGCTCAACCGGCGCGTGATGATGACCCACGTCATCGCCGCGCTGCGCGGGCAGATCGCCAAGCCCTTCCAGGCCGAGCTCGAAGCGGTGAACTGCCATCACAACTATGTGACGCGCGAGAACCACTTCGGCGAAAACGTACTCGTGACCCGCAAGGGCGCGGTGCGCGCGGCCAAGGGCACGCTCGGCATCATTCCGGGCTCGATGGGGGCGAAGAGCTTCATCGTGCGCGGATTGGGCAATGCGGACAGCTTCGACAGCTGCTCGCACGGCGCGGGCCGGATCATGTCGCGGACCGAGGCGAAGAAGGCGGTGACGCTCGACGAGCACATTGCCGACACCGCCGGGGTCGCATGCCGCAAGGACGCGGGCGTGATCGACGAGACGCCCCGGGCCTACAAGCCGATCGAGAAGGTGATGGCCGCGCAGGCCGATCTGGTCGAGATCGTGCATACGCTGAAGCAGGTGGTGTGCGTGAAGGGGTGATCCCCCTTCACGCCGCCATTCGTGAACTTATGGAATTCGGAAAATGATCACCATTGACGGGTCCGAAGGGGAAGGGGGCGGGCAGATCCTGCGCAACGCATGCGCGCTGTCGCTCGTCACCGGAGAGCCCTTCGTCATCGAGAAAATCCGTGCCGGGCGCGACCAGCCGGGGCTGATGCGCCAGCACCTCACCGCAATCGAGGCTGCCTGCACGATCGGCGGGGCCGAGTGCGAGGGGCTGGAGCTTGGCTCCAACCGGATCGCATTCACGCCGGGCAGCGTCGCCCCGGGCGAATACCGCTTCGCCGTGGGCACCGCCGGTTCGACCGCGCTGGTTCTCCAGACCGTGATCGTGCCGCTCGCGCTGGCGGACAGGCCGTCGCGCCTCGTGATCGAGGGTGGAACGCACGCGAGCATGGCGCCGCCGTTCGACTTCATCGAGAAGTGCTTCCTGCCCGTGTTCGCACGCATGGGCCCGCGCGTAAGCGCGCGGATCAAGCGGCATGGCTTCTTTCCGCGCGGCGGAGGGCGGATCGAGGTCGATATCGAGCCTGCGCCGCTGCGCCGGATCGAGTGCATCGAACGCGGCGAGCTGCAGGGCCGCGAGGGGACCGTGCTGTTCGCCTCGCTCGACGGAGAGATCGCGCACCGCATCCGCAAGGCGGCGCTCGAGAACCTGCCCGGCTGGACCGAGGAGCAGATCGCCATCCGCGAACTGCCCGCCGACCAGGGCCCGGGCGTTGCCCTGGTGCTGGGCGCGGCGTTCGAGAACGTGACCGAGGTCGTGTCCGGGTTCGGCAAGCTCGGCCTGTCCGCAGAGCGGATCGGCGCGACTGCCGGCAAGCGCATGGCGGGCTACGAGGCTTCGGGCGCTTTCGCTGGCCCCTACCTGCAGGACCAACTGCTGCTGCCGATGGCGCTTGCCGGGGGCGGGGCCTTCACAAGCGTGAAGATCAGCGAGCATACCCGCACGGCTGCGGACATCATCGCCCGCTTCACCGGCCGCGCGACCCATTTCGACCAGGACGCGGATGGGCGCCAGCTCGTGCGGATCGTCTGAGCAAGGCCTTCGCTGCCTCGCTCCGCCCTTGCCACCCGGCCCGTCCCCGAGGGGATCGGGCCGGGACGGCATCGTGAGGCGATCTCCCCCAAGGCGTGCCCCTTAATGCCTCAGCAGCAGGGGCACCTTCACGTCGGTCAGCATCTCCCTCGTCACCCCGCCGAAAATGCGTTCGGTGATCCGCATCCGGCCATAGGCGCCCATGACCATCAGGCCGCAGTCGCGCACCTGCGCCGCGTTGCGAAGCGCGGCCGCGATACCCTTGGCGTCCGCTTCGATTTCCACCAGTTCGCACGCGATTCCGTGGCGCGAGAGGTAATCCGCGCCGCTGACCCGCGGCAGATCGAACCCGGCGTCCTTCTTTTCCTTCACCGATACGAGATACACCTGTTCGCACTGCCTGAGCAGCGGCACAGCGGCGCGCAGCGCGTGAGAGGCCTCGGCCGAGCCGTCCCACGCAACCAGCGCGGGCTTGGTCAGGTCGAGCCGCTCGGTCTCCTCCGGCAGGACCAGCACGGGGCAATCCGCCCCCAGAGCCAGTTCGCCCACGGTGTAGGACGGCATCTTCGCCTCGAAGTCCGGCTCGCGTTCGCCGATCACGATCAGGTCGGCCAGCGGGGAACGTTCCAGCAATGCGCTGGAGGCAGGCCCCGCCTTGTCGACCCAGTCCCAGGACACGCCTTCATTGGCGAGATCGGCCTCGGTCTGCTCCCGCAGTTTCTTGGCTTCTTCGCGCCACACCGGAATCATGACGGCGAAGGCGGCGCCATAGGCATCGCCGGACACCCCGACCTCCAACGGCATCGCGTTCAGCACGGTCAGGTGGGCATCGAGCGCGCGGGCAAGGTCCAGCGCAAGATCGAGTCGCCGCGAATGGCCTTCATCCGAATGGGCGTTGAACAGGATCGATTTCATGGTGTGTTCCTCCTGCAGTGATGCGCCAGCTGCAATCCGGCGCTTTCGGGAGAGAGACTATCGCCGAGGGAGAGCATGGTCTTTGATCCAGCGCAAATTTGATCCCAAGAAGTACCGCCCGGCTGCTGTGCTCCGGAGCGCTTGCTCGACCGGGCTCCCGCCATATCGGGCACATAGAGCCCCATCGGTTGTTGTTCGATCCGAAGGGCGAGCAAGGTGGGCATGTGCTACAAGGCGAAGGTGACCGGCGGGCGCAGGGCGTGATTGCGCCGAGCGTGATGGACGAGGACCATCTTGCGCTGGCCGCCGCGTGCGCGCCCGATGTGGGCCTGTGCACCATTGTCGGCATCGAAGGCAGCTTTTCCCGCCGCCTCGGCGCGCAGCTCGCGATCCTGCCCGATGGCGAGGTGGTGGGCGATCTCGCGGATACCTGTCTCGAACGCCAGCTCGTCACCGACCTGCGCGATATCGAAGAGCCCGCCGTAGTGCGTTATGGTGCGGGATCGCCCAAGATCGATTTTCGCCTGCCGTGCGGCGGCGGGCTCGACATTCTTCTCGACCCCGCGCCCGATCGCGCTGCATGCCGCCATGTTCTGGAGCGGCTGGATGAGCGTGAACCCGCCTCGCTGGCGCTGCCGGGTAACGCCAGGATGGCCGAGCGCGCTTTCATTCCCTCGCTGCGCCTGCGGGTGTTCGGCGAGGGCGCGGAGCCCCGTGCCCTCGGCGAACTGGCCGAGGCCAGCGGGGTCATGGCCGAGCTGATCGGAGTGGACGCCCTGTCGCTCGGTCGGGGCAGCGGCCTGCCCGCAGCCGATGCCTGGACCGCCGTGCTGTTGCTGTTTCACGATCACGAATGGGAGATGGCCTTGCTGGAAGAGGCTCTGGCTAGCCCGGCGTTCTACATCGGCGCGCAGGGTGGCAAGAATGCCCGCGAGGGGCGCGAAGAATTGCTGCGCGAACGCGGGCACGCGCCGGACGCGATCGGGCGGATCCGCAGCCCCGTAGGGGCCTTGCCCGCCTGCCGCACCGCACGCGCACTCGCCCTTTCGGCGCTGACCGAAATCGTGGGGGACTATGAGCGGCTCCGCCCTGGTGCTTGATCCGTCGATCACGCTCGCGCTGCTGGCGGCGGGGCAATCGCGCCGGTTCGACGGTGCCAAGCTGGAAGCAATGCTTGGCGACCGGCCGCTTTGGCACCACGCCGCCTGTGCCGCCGAGCGGGCCGGGTTCCGGAGCCGTTTGCTCGTCTGCCGTGCCGGAGCCTCCCCGGCCTTCGCGCGCGAAGGCTGGCGTGTCGTCGAGAATCCCGAGGCCGATCGCGGAATCGGGAGCTCGATCCGCGCGGCGGTGCAGGCCAGCGGTGCAGCGTCGCGGCTGGTCGTGATGCTGGCCGACATGCCTTTCGTCGAAAGCAGACACCTGCGCGCCTTGGCATTGGCGAGCGAAACGGTCTTTTCGCGCTACCCCGATGGATCGGGTGGAGTGCCCGCGGGATTCTCCCGTGCCGATTTCGGGCGGCTGACCGGCCTCGAGTCCGGCGGCGCACAACAACTCGCACGCGAAGGGCGCGGGCGTGCGCTTGCCCCGGCAGAGGATCGGTCGCTGGTCGATGTGGACACGCGCGACGATCTCGCCCGCGCGCGGCAGATCATCGCCGAACGAGGGGGCGGACCACCGCCCAAACGGCCAGAGGGTCGCTAGCCATTGCCCGTTGTCGCGCGCGATCTCCGCAGGCTCGCGTTCGCCGCCTTCGCGCCACCTTGACGGATTTTTCGGAAATTGCGACCTTTCGCGATGCGCGGTTCGGCGAACCGTCGCATGGGGGGAATCGGGAATGGCAACACGATATGCGATGGCGGTTTGTCTTGTATCGCTGATCTGCGGTGCGGCGCATGCGCAAACGCGCGACGCCGATGCAGCGGTGCTGGTGCAGGTCGATAGCGGAATCGAAAGCGAGTATTTCGACGATACCGACCGGGCCCGGCGCGAGCTCGCCGAGAAGGTGGAGATGGCGGCGCGGATGGCGTGCGCCGATTCATGGACACCGCGTTCGACGATCTACGAATCGATCGACTATACGGTCGACTGGTCGGCTTCGGAC
Organism: Citromicrobium sp.; assembly: GCA_002712945.1. Next base: position 52,111 of record PAVA01000012.1, on the reverse strand, counting down.
GGCAGGCGCTCCGGCAGGCGCAAGGCCATCGCACGCAATATCAGCGTCCGCTGCCGCCTCGATTGAAGGGCAATCGCGGGACCACGATCGCCGACCGCCGTCAGCGGCCCTTGAACTGCGCCTTGGTCTTGGTGGCGAAGGCCTGTGCGCCGATCATGAAATCCTCGCTGTTGCCCGCAGTCCGCTGCGCCTCGGCCTCGGCCTCCATGGCGTCTGCCAAGGTGGTGTCCTGCGCCTGGCGGGCCAGCTTGCGGATCAGGCCGATCGCCACCGTGGGGCCATTCGCCAGCCGTTCGGCAAGGGCCATTGCCTCCTCCACCACCTTCTCGTCGTCGACGCAGCGGTTGATGGCACCCATGGCAAGCGCGTCCTCGGCAGGCAGACGATCGCCGAGCAGCATCGCTTCCATGGCGCGCGGCAGGCCCATGGCCTTCGGCAAAACCCACGTGGCGCCGCCATCCGGCACCAGCCCGATATTGACGAAGGCCTGCAGAAAATAGGCCGATTTGCCAGCCACGATCAGATCGCCCGACAGCGCGAGCGTCGCGCCGATTCCCGCCGCCGCACCGTTGACCGCGGTGATGACCGGAATGTCGGCCTCCATCAGCGCGAGCATGCCGGGATTGTAATGGTCCCTGAGCGAGCTGCGCGACGCGTCGCCGGGCTTGCCTCCGCTCATCGAGCCCCTGCCGCTGATATCCGCACCTGCGCTGAAGGCGCGGCCTGCGCCGGTGATAACCAGCGCGCGCGTTTTCGCGGTGTCGAGGCCTTCGAGGATTTCCCGCAGCTCGTCGAACATGCCGGGCGTGACCGCATTCATCCGGTCGGGCCGGTTGAGCGTGATTTTCACCACCTTGCCGACGTGTTCGACCAGCAGCGCGTTTTTCTCGGACATGTCTTGCTTCTCTCCGGCGGGTTGATTCTGTTTCCCCAGCCTTGCCCCAGCCACGAGGGAACCGCAAATCTCGCGTCGCGTGTTGCGTGAAAGGGCTCGCCCTGCCACCCGTTCTTCCATGCGCGATACCTCCCCCACCTTCTACGCCACCGAAGGCATCCACAATTTCCGCGACTATGGCGGCTATCCGACCCAGGGCGGGGGCAGGGTGCATACCGGCCTGCTCTACCGTTCGGGCCAGCACTGGGAGGCGAGCGAGGCCGACCTGCAGACCTTCGCGGCTCTGGGCATCCGCACGGTGATCGACCTGCGCGGGAATGGGGAGCGGGAGCGACACCCCTGTCGCCGTCCGGACCTGTGGGACGGCGAAGTCGTGTTCTACGACGGCGAAACCAGTTCGAGCCCGCCGCATGTGCCGCAGGAGCGCATCGAGATCACGCCGGAGCACGCGCACGAGCGGATGCTGAAGGTCTACACCCGCATGCCGCAGAACGAGGCCATGCAGGTGATTTTCGGCCAGTATCTACGCGCCCTCGCGACCCGCGACGGGGCGAGCCTGGTTCACTGTTTCGCGGGCAAGGACCGCACCGGGATCGCCGCCGCGCTGTTGCACCACATTCTTGGCGTGTCGCGCGCCGACATGCTGACCGAGTTCCTGCACACCAATGCCGCGCCGACCTACGAGATTCTCGAGCGGCAGTCGCTGCCGGGGATCGAGAAGCGACTGGGGCCGCTCGACCGCGCGACGATTGCCGAACTGATGGAAGTGCGCGAGGCTTACTTCGATCGCTTCATGGAGGTGGTCGATGGCGAATGGGGTTCGCTCGATGCGTTCCTCGGCGAGGCGATTGGTGTGGATGATCGCCTGCGCGGCACGCTGCAGGACCGCTTCGTGGCGTGACTCCGGGCGCTGCGATCCCCATATTCGCAGCCACGAGATTCTAGACGGACAGGAGACGCGGCGATCATGGCGACGCACCGCACCAAGATGCTCATCATCGGTTCCGGCCCGGCAGGCTACAGCGCGGCCATCTACGGCGCGCGTGCCATGCTCGAGCCGATCATGGTTCAGGGCCTGCAACCGGGCGGGCAGCTGACCATCACCACCGACGTCGAGAATTACCCCGGCTTTGCCGACGTGATCCAGGGCCCGTGGCTGATGGAGCAGATGCGCGCGCAGGCGGAGCATGTCGGCACGAAGATGCACTGGGACACGATTGTCGAGATCGACTTGAAGTCCGGCCCTCCGTTCCGCGCCGTCGGCGACAGCGGCGACGAGTATATCGGCGACACCGTGGTCATCGCAACCGGCGCCTCGGCCAAGTGGCTCGGCGTGCCGGGCGAGCAGGAGCTGGGCGGGAAGGGCGTGTCGGCCTGCGCGACCTGCGACGGATTCTTCTATCGCGGCAAGAAGGTCGCGGTGATCGGCGGCGGCAACACCGCGGTCGAGGAAGCGCTCTATCTCACCAACCATTCGGACGACGTCACGCTGATCCACCGCCGCGACGAGCTGCGGTCCGAGAAGATCCTGCAGGAACGCCTGTTCGCGTCGGACAAGATCACGCCGCTATGGAACAAGACGGTCGAGCGGTTCGAGGCGGGCGAGAACGGTGCGCTATCGCATCTGGTGCTCAAGGACACGGTGACCGGCGAGGAGAGCACGCTGGAGGTCGACGGAGCCTTCGTCGCCATCGGCCACGCGCCTGCGACCGAGCTGTTCAACGGCCAGCTGCCGATGGACGAGAGCGGCTACCTGCTGGTCGAGCCGGGCACGCCCAAGACCGAGATCCCCGGCGTGTTCGCCTGCGGCGACGTGATGGATCACACCTACCGCCAGGCGGTGACCGCCGCGGGCACGGGCTGCATGGCCGCGCTCGATGCGGAGCGCTTCCTCGCGACGCTCGATTACGCGAAGGAAGAGCTGACGGCCGTCGAAGCGGCGGAGTAGGGCTTCAGACGAAGACCCGCACCGCCGCCATCAGGATCAGCGCGATCAGCACGATGCTGGACAGCGCGAACAGCACGAAGCGGACCATCACCTTGTTCGCGGTCACCTGAACCAGCGTGTGAATCACGCGCAGGCCGGTGTAGATCCACGCCAGCAGCGCGGGAATCCCGTCGCCCGCCCCGATGATGGCGAGCACGATCGCGACCGCGTAGAACACCGTCGGCTGTTCGTGCAGGTGGTTGTAGTTGTGCGCCTTCCACTGGACCCGCGCGGGCAGGAGCTGATCCAGATCCTTGCCGGTCCCGCCGGTCAGGTTCCTGGTGTCGATATCTTTGCTCGCCTGCATTGCCGGGATGCGCGTCGCGTACATCCAGGCCCACACGATCATGGTCCAGATCATCAGCGCGACGACGGGTTGCAGGATGGTCATGCCGATCATGAGGACGCTCCGAGAGTGGCAATGAGGGCCAGGACGCTGAGGACGGCCAGCGCGAGGGTCGAGGCCATGAAGAGGAAGAAGCGGACCCCGACGATATTGACGGTCGCCTGCCAGATCGAGTGGACGATCCGCAGGGCAACGTAGATCCATGCCATCAGCACCGCGAGCGGGGTGGGTGCCGTCAGCGCGAGGATCACGACCGTGGCGTAGAACAGCGTCGGCTGTTCCATCAGGTGCGCGTAATTGTGCGCCTTCCAGTTCACCTTGTCGGGCAGCACGCCCTCGAGGTTCTGGCCCCGGCCGCCGCGCGGAGCGCTCTGCAGGCCCCCGGTCACCTTGCCCATCGCCGGAAGGCGCGTCGCCGCCATCCACACCAGCACCACCAGCGACCATGCGACAAGCACCGCAGCCGGTGCGAGCATCTGAGCCTGCATTCCCATCTCCCCATCTGTTCGCCGCGAGCGTGCAGCCGCCCCGGCGCTCTGTCAATCGAGCCGCTTCACGCAGCCTGTGGTGCTTCGCGAAAGAGCCGTTCGAGACGGTAATAGCCACCCATTCCGTCGCGCCCCTCGCGGCTCCAGCCCGGCTGCGCGGCCAGCTCGGCCGCGACATCGGGCAGGTTGAGCCGGGGCGAGACGTGGAACTGCCGCAGCCACCAGCGCAGCAGCCGGGGCAGAAGGCCCGGCCTGGCGCTGTAGCTGCCGAAATCGACGACGTGGAGCGATCCGCCTGGCGCCACCAGCGTCGCCGCGTGACGCAGTGCCTTTTCCCAGTCGGGTATCATCGAGACCGAATAGGACAGGATCACGCGGTCGAAGGTCTCGCGCCCCAGCATGGCCCGCGCGTCGAAATCGCGCGCATCGCCGGGCGCCAGGATCGCGCTCGTCCCCAGCTTGCCCGCCGCGCTCTTGAGCATTTCCGCCGAAATATCGATCCCGAACAGCTTTGTGCCGGGGTAGGCATGGCCCACCTTGGCAAGGTTGCGACCCGTCCCGCAGGCGACTTCCAGCACCCGTTCGCCCGGCTGGCAGTCGAGTCCGCGGATCAGGTGGTCGCGCCCGAACAGGTAGTATTTGCGCGTGAAATCATAGATGTACTTCTGCCCGCGATAGATCGAATCCATCAGCGCGGCATGATCGCGCACCTGCCCCGGTTCGCCCGCCATCGGTCCTCAGCCCAGCTCGTACAGATGCACGCCGCCGTAGATCGAGCTGCGATCCCGCTCGGTCAGATCCTTCGACAGCTCCGCGTGATAGGTCCACTGGTCGAGGATTTCGTTCGGCACCCGGCCGGGCAGCAGGCTCGGCTCGGCGGCGGTCCGGAACAGCACCCGCGCACCCTTGCGCGCCGTGCGGGTGACTTCGCGCCACAGATTGGTCAGCTGGTGGTCGTCCATCCAGTCCTGCGCGTCGAGGAAGACATAGCGGTCGAGGCTCATGGCGGGCTGGGCGGAGAGGAATTCGGAAAGGTTGGCGCGCTGCACGCCGAGCTTGGCGACACGTTCGCGCAGGTCCGCGTAATTCTCGCGCTGAAGATAGGGCGGCAGCGGCGCGTCCTCTTCCTTGCTATAGCCGCGGTTGAAGGCCTGCCACGCGAAGTAGTTGTCCTTAACGTCGAAATCGCAGGCCAGCTTCTCCAGCCGCTTGCGCAGCACTTCGGCCATCTTCTCGTCGCCCGCCAGCGCGTCGTACTGCGCGGGTGGAATGCCGAGGCCGAACAGCGAGGCGGGCTGGTTGGTGACCCAGCGGACGAACTTCTTGTCGAACACCGGCGCCAGTTCTGCCTCGAAGATGGCGCGCTGTTCTTCCACGGTCGGCGCTTCCAGCACCTTGCGCAGGTCCACGCCGTAGAGCTTGGCGAAGAGGTGCGCCATGCCGATGAAGTTGCCGAGCAGGCCCTGCTTGTAGATCCCGCGCTGGAACTGCGTGATCCGGCGGCGCCCGCGGATGTCGCGGCCTTCCCAGTACTTGCGGCTTTCATCGTCGAGCAGCGGGGCGATGCGATCCTTGTAAATCGCCACATTCTCCTTGTAGTCCGAATGGGCGAAGAAGCGGCGGAACAGGTCGTAATTGGGCAGGGCGTTGATCGCCGCGATCTTGAGCCGGCCGAGCGCGATATGCGCGCGGTTGAGATCGACCGCGGTGATCGCTTCGGGATTGGCGGTAAGGTAGCTCAGCGCGTTGCAGCTGCCGCTGGCGATGCACAGCACGCGGCTGTCCTCGCGGATATCCAGCCCCTCCATGTCGACCACCGGGTCTTCCCAGATCTGCGCATAGACGAGGCCGCGAAAGGCGGTGGCGAAGGCCTTGTCGAGCAGCGTGTCCTTCAGGCCCGAACTCTTGCGGACCACCGATCGGTCGATGATGTGGGCTTCGCCTTGCGGCATGGCGGGGAATCTCCGAATTGCGGTGCTGCGGTCAGCTCGGGTCGATGGTCGCGGCGTAGGCCGCGGGATCGACGTTGCGCCCCGTCAGCATGATTACTGTGTCGTCTTCCAGCGCTAGCTTACCGGCGAGGGCTGCGGCAAGGGCCGCCGCGCCGCCCGGCTCCGCGACCAGGCCGAGCTTTGCGAAGGCGAAACGCTGGGCAGCGCGCACCTCTTCGTCGTCGACGGTCAGCGGGCGGGTGCGTTCCCTGTCGAGCGTGTCGATCACGATCTGTCCGGTCGCATCGGGGCGCAGCGCATCGCAGATCGTTGCGGGCGCGTCCGGGCCGACACGCTGCGGAGAGCCTGCCGCAAGGCCGCGTGCCACCATGTCCCACCCCAGCGGCTCGACCGGGGCAATGGTCGCTTGCGGGCAGGCGAGGGCAAGTCCTGCGGTGAGCCCGCCGCCGCCGCAACAGGCCAAGATCAGCGGGGGCTGCTTGCCCAGTTGCCCGGCAATCTCGATGCCCGCGCTGCCTTGCCCCTCGATCACCCAAGGATCGGCAAAGGCGTGGACGAATACCGCGCCGCGCTTCTCGACCTCGCGTGCGGCGACCTCTTCGCGGTCTTCGCCGGGCCTTTCGTAGAGGACGATCTCCGCACCGAGTGCGCGCGTCGCTTCCAGTTTCACCTTCGGAGCATCGCGCGGCATCACGATCGCCGCCTTTATGCCCAGCCTACGGGCTGCCCAAGCAACGCCTTGAGCATGGTTGCCGCTGGACACCGCGACCACGCCGCGCGCGCGCTCTTCCTCGCTCAGGTTGGAGAGCCGCCACCAGCCGCCGCGTATCTTGAACGCGCCGATGGGTTGCAGGCTCTCGGCTTTTACCCAGCACCGCATTGCGTCGATCTCGACCGGCAGCAGCGGAGTCGGCGGCAGGATTGCTGCGATACTGGCCGCTGCGGCGCGCACGCCTTCGCTGGTTGGCTGACGGGTCAACACGCGCGCTCCCTGACACACCTGACACAGTGTCTTGAGGCAGAAATCCGGCCTCCCCCGAGATGCGGAAAATCGGCGTGGAGTCGGGGGTGGGGGCGGGTCATCGCGGCCTCCCTACAGCCTGCCCGGAGGGTAGGAAAGCCGGACCGTTTGAGGGTGGGCGTGCGTTGCCCTAAGAGCGCGCGCAGAATCGGAATACGAAAGGGAAGTGATATGTCGACGGTGCTGGTGATCGGGGCAGGGGGCGTGAGCTCGGTCTGCGTCCACAAGATGGCGATGAACAAGGAGATATTCTCCGATATCCACCTCGCCAGCCGCACCAAGAGCAAGTGCGATGCCATCGCCGCTTCGGTGAAGCAGCGCACGGGCGAGAGCGTGCAGACCTACGAGATCGACGCCGAGGAAGTCCCGGCGATGGTCAACCTCATCAAGAAGATCGGTCCCTCGCTGGTGGTGAACCTCGCGCTCCCCTACCAGGATCTGCCGATCATGGATGCCTGCCTCGAAGCGGGTGTCGATTACCTCGACACCGCGAATTACGAGCCCAAGGACGAGGCGAAGTTCGAATACAAGTGGCAGTGGGCCTATCACGACCGCTTCAAGGAAGCCGGCCTGACCGCGCTGCTCGGCTCGGGCTTCGATCCGGGCGTGACGAGCGTGTTCACGATGTGGCTCAAGAAACACAAGCTCAAGACCATCCGCCAGCTCGACATTCTCGACTGCAATGGCGGCGATCACGGGCAGGCCTTCGCGACCAATTTCAACCCGGAAATCAACATCCGCGAAGTGACCGCGCCTGCACGCCACTGGGAAAACGGCGAGTGGGTCGAAACCCCCGCGATGCAGGTGAAGACCGAGTTCGACTTCGAGGAAGTCGGCCCGAAGAACGCCTACATGATGTATCACGAAGAGCTGGAAAGCCTTGCGAAGTTCGTCCCCGAGCTCGAACGCGCGCGCTTCTGGATGACCTTCGGCGATGAATACATCAAGCACCTCAGCGTGCTGCAGGCCGTGGGCATGACCAGCATCGAACCAGTGAAATACCAGGGCCGCGACATCATCCCGCTGCAATTCCTCGCCGCCGTGCTGCCCAAGCCCGAGAGCCTGGGCGAGACGACCAAGGGCAAGACCAATATCGGCGTGATCGCGACGGGCGAAGCGCTCGACGGATCGGGCGAGAAGACCTTCTACATCAACAACATCTGCTCGCACGAAGCCGCCTACGAGGAAACCGGCAACCAGGCGGTCAGCTACACCACCGGCGTGCCTGCGATGATCGGTTCGGCCATGATGCTGCAGGGCAAGTGGGACGGGGACGGCGTCTTCAACATGGAGCAGTTCGATCCCGATCCCTTCATGGAGATGCTGAACGAACACGGCCTGCCGTGGAACGTGAAGGAGCTCGACGGGCCGGTCGGGTTCTAGGCTTGCCTGCCACCCTGCAGATCCACCGCGGCGACATCACGAAGCTGGAGGTCGACGCGATCGTCAATGCCGCGAACTCATCCCTGCTGGGTGGAGGCGGCGTCGACGGCGCGATTCACCGCGCGGCGGGCAAGGAACTGGTCCACGAATGCCGCCTGCTGGGTGGGTGCAAGACGGGGCAGGCCAAGATCACCGGCGGCTACGACCTCCCGGCCAGGCACATCATCCACACCGTCGGACCCGTCTGGCGGGGAGGCGAGGACGGAGAGCCGGAGCTGCTGGCGGAGTGCTATCGCAATTCTCTGAAGGTTGCGCAGGAATACGGCGCACGCAGTATCGCCTTTCCCGCGATCTCGACCGGCATCTACGGCTTTCCGGTCGAACGCGCGGCCCCCATCGCCGTAAGCACGGTGCGCGAAGAGACAATATTGTACGACGAGGCGTTCGACCGCATCCTGTTCGTCTGCTTCGACGAACGATCCGAAACGGAGTTCGCCACGGCGTTGGAGAATAACTGATGCAGACCCAGGCCGGCGATCCGGGCGCGTTCGCCCATTTCGACCTCAGCCGCGTCGATACGCCCGCCTTCGTGGTGGACGCGGCGAAGCTGCGCGAGAATTGCCGCATCCTCGCGGAAATCCGCGACGAGGCGGACATCAAGATGCTCTCGGCGCTCAAGGCGTTCAGCATGTGGAGCACCGCGCCGATCATCGGCCAATATCTCGACGGGGTGTGCACTTCCGGCCTGTGGGAAGCGCGGCTGGCCTCCGAGTTTTACGATGGCGAGATCAGCACCTACTGCGCGGCCTACAAGCCCGACGAGCTGGAGGAGGTCGCGCGGCTTTCCGACCATGTGATCTTCAACTCGCCGGGGCAGATGCAGCGCGCCGCCCTGATCCTGGAGCAGGCGCGGGCGAGTGGCGGGGCGTTCGACGTGGGCCTGCGCATCAATCCGCAGGTGCCGACCGGCGAGGGGCCGCGCTACGACCCGTCGAGCCCCGGCAGTCGCCTCGGCTTCCCGCTCGACCAGCTCACGCCCGAACACATGGAAGGAGTCGACGGCATCCACTTCCATAACCTGTGCGAACAGGGCTTCGAGCCGCTCCACCGGACATGGGACAAGGTGTTCGACGCGATCGAGCCGTGGTTCGGACAGCTCAAGTGGATCAACATGGGCGGCGGGCATCACATCACCCGCGCCGATTACGAGCGCGAGGAGCTGATCGAGTTCCTGCGCGACGCGAAGGAAGACACCCAAGCGGAAATCTACCTCGAACCGGGCGAGGCGGTGGCGCTCGATGCGGGCATCCTGGTCGGCACGATTCTCGACACGGGGGAGAACGACGGGCCTTTCGCGATCCTCGACATTTCGGCCACCTGTCACATGCCCGATGTGATCGAGGCGCCCTATCGCCCGGCGATGCTGGGCGAAGGCAGCGCTCACGAGAGCCCCCGCGAAGGCGGGGGCCTCCCGCAGGCTGGCACGACCCCGGCACCGGTCCCCGCCTTCGCGGGGACTCAACCGATGGTAAGGCTCGGCGGGCCCTCCTGCCTCGCGGGCGATGTGATCGGCGAATACGCGCTGCCCGTGCCCAACGAGCCGGGGCAGCGCATCGCCTTCCTCGACCAGGCGCATTACTCGATGGTCAAGACCAACACCTTCAACGGCGTGCCGCTTCCCTCGATCTGGCTGTGGGACAGCGAGACCGACGCGCTCGAATGCGTCAAACGCTTCGGTTACGAGGAATTTCGCAACCGGCTGAGCTGACGGGTGGTCAAACGCAGCCGGTTATGGGACCAAGGGAAAACCAAGGGGGGGAATGGTTCGATGATCCGCACATTCGTATTCGCAGCGCTGATGGCCTTCGGCTTGAGTGCGGCACCGGCGCTGGCGCAGGATTATGCGCCGCAGCGCGTCATCAAGGCGGTCGATCTCGACGACCTCAAGGCGGTCGTCGAATCGCTCGATCACACCGTGATCGAGGAACAGTCGATCGGCGAGATCAGCCTGACCGCGAGCGATGGCAACGGCACCAAATATCTCCTCATCGGCAATGCCTGCAATCTCGACGGGGTCGCGGGCTGCCAGGGGGTCGCGATGCAGCTGCGCTTCGATGGCGATCCGGGCGTTTCGGACACCGATCTCGCGCGCGCCAACCTCTCGCAGGCGGCGGTCAGCACCTGGCGCGATACCGCGACCGGCACGATCGGCATCACGCGTTACGTCGTGCTCGACCACGGGGTTACGATGGCGAACCTGCGCGAGAACGTGCTGGTGCTGTTGGGGCTGGCGCCGAGCGTGGTCAACGCGATGCTGGCCGAATAACCGGCCGTTCGAGACCGCCTGCAGGGATTCTCGGAACCCTCGTTTCGCCCAGCGTTGAATCAGGGGAACGCTGCGCAATACGATTTCTCTTGCATCGCCGTGCGGAACGCCTATTTGCGCGCCTCCGCTGCCCCAAGGGGACTCTACCGCAAGGCAGCCCCGGATTCGTCCGGTACTGAAACCTAACCGTTTTGGGGGTCCCTTGAATTGCTCCAATATCCTGACGCCCGGTCCGTAATCGAAGGGCTTTCGCCCGACGAACCGATCATCCTCAACCGTCCGCACGCTGCGGCGCGCGCCGCGCGTTTCTTTGCCAATCGCTTTCGCGGGCGCTCGCTCTATGCGGTCAAGGCGAACCCCTCGCCGGAGCTGATCGGCATCCTGTGGGACAGCGGGATCACCCATTACGACGTCGCCTCGATTGCCGAGGTGCGGCTGGTGCGCGGGCTCCTTCCGCAGGCCGAGCTGTGCTTCATGCACCCGGTCAAGCCGAAGAGCGCGATTGCCGAGGCCTATCACCAGCATGGCTGCCGCACCTTCAGCCTCGACAGCGAGGAAGAGCTGGCGAAGATCGTCGATGCCTGCCGCGCGCCCGATGGCAGCCCGGCGAAGGATCTCAAGCTGCTGGTGCGCCTGCGCGTCTCGAGCGAGTTTTCCGAACTCTCGCTCGCCAGCAAGTTCGGCGCGGACCTGATCGACGCGCCCGGCCTGCTGCAGATGACCCGCCAGCATTGCGACTGGCTGGGCGTGTGCTTCCATGTCGGCAGCCAGGCGATGACGCCCTTCGCCTATGTCCAGGCGATCGAGCGCGCGCGCGCCGCCATTGCCTCGTCCAGCGTGGTGATCGACATCATCGACGTGGGCGGGGGCTTCCCGAGCATCTACCCCGGCATGGAGCCGCCACCGCTCGAAGACTATTTCGACGTCATCTTCCGCGCGTCCGAATCGCTGCCGATTTCGTATTCGGCGGAGCTTTGGTGCGAGCCTGGCCGGGCGCTGTGCGCCGAATATTCCTCGCTCCTCGCACGGGTCGAGAAGCGGCGCGGGACCGAGCTGTTCATCAACGACGGGGCCTATGGCGCGCTCTACGATGCGGCGCATCTGGGATGGAAATTCCCGGTCCGCGCGCTCGACCATGCCGAGACCGCCCCGACCGAGGACTTCTCGCTCTACGGCCCGACCTGCGACGATGCGGATTACATGGAAGGGCCCTTCGCGCTTCCGACCGACATCAGGGCGGGCGACTATATAGAGGTCGGGATGCTGGGCGCCTACGGCGCGGCGATGAAGACCGATTTCAACGGCTTCGGCGCGACGAAGGCAGTGGTGGTCGAGGACGAGCCGATGCTGAGCCTCTATGATGGCCGCCGCGTGCTCCCCGAGACCGACAACGTGGTCAACCTGCGCTGATCTTGCGCTTTCGCCCTCCTGCGTGCATTAATACAGTAATACACGCAGGAGGGGCCCTTGATCCGAACAGCAATCCTCGCGCTGGCGGCATTCGTTGTCGCCAGTCCGGCCGTAGCCGAGGAAGCCGGGCCCGACCCTGCGCCCATCGAGGTGATGGTGCTGGGCAGCTACCATTTCACCAATCCGGGTCGCGATGTCGTCAACCTCGATGTCGACGACGTCCTGTCGGACCGCCGCCAGCGCGAGATCGCGGTGCTGGCGGATGCGCTGGCCGGGTGGAAACCGACCCGCGTCCTCGTGGAAGCGAGCGCGAGTGGCCCCGATTTCGAACTGGCGAACTATGCCGAGGTCGACGAGCTGCTGACGACCCGCCGCAACGAAAGCATCCAGATCGGCTATCGGATCGCGAACATGCTCGGCCATGAGACGGTGTACGGCTTCGACGAGCAGCCTTCGGGCGACGAACCGGATTACTTCCCGATGGGCCCGGTGCAGGAATTTGCGGAGGCCAGCGGGCAGGCGGCGATGATCGCGCAGCTGTTCGGCGAAGTGCAGGAACGGGTCGCGAAGGAACAGGCGGCGCTTGCCACGCAGTCGATCGCGGAATCGCTGCTGTGGCACAATGATGCCACCGCCGTGGATGCCGGCCACGACAGGATCTACTATTCGCTCCTGAAGATCGGCGACGGGGATGCGCAACCCGGTGCCGAACTCAACGCCTACTGGTACATGCGCAACGCCAAGATGTTCGCCAAGCTGGACCTGATTGCGGAGCCGGGCGACCGCGTGCTGGCGATCGTGGGCAGTGGCCACGCGACCTGGCTGAGGCACTTCGTCGAGCGGATGCCGGGCTATGGCCTCGTCGATGCAACGCCTTTCCTGCAAGAGGCTGCGGCGGCGAGCGCGAGTACCGACTAGGGCTTGCGGCTCATGGCCGCGCGCTGGGCAGGCAGCGCCCGCCCGCAGTCTCGGCGAACAGGCGGCAATCGAAATAGATCGCTTCGGCATTGCCGTTGCGCGGCGCGAGGTAGCTGAAACGCAGCTGGCGGCGGGCATCCCCGCCCAGCGGCAGTTCGGACGGGATCGCGCCCGCATCGCTCCAGCCATAGACCTGGCAGAAGCGCGAGCCGGGGCATAGCGAGCGGGCCCGCTCGACGATCGCGGCGGGATCGTCGCCCGCGCTGACCAGAACGAAATGCGCGCCGGGGCCCGGACCGGGGGCGGCAGGCGCGGCTCCGGCTGCATCGGCCTGCTGCGCGGGCCGCCCGGTTGGCGCAGCGGCCTCGGCCTGCTTCGCGGTGATGCTGCGCACCGCCTTCTCGTCGCTCACGAGATTGGGCAGCAGGTCAGCGGGCCGTTCGACCGCCTGGGCCGTGGTGCGCAGGGCCATCGGGTCTGGCTCGCCGCCGCGATAGGTGGCGGAGAAGGCCCGGCGCGAGCCCCAGAAGCCGCGCCACTGGAAGAACAGGTGCGGGCCGACCACCGCGACCTTGTCCAGCTTGTCGCTCCACCAGGGATAAACGTAGTTCGCGTGGTAATGAGTCGCGGTGCCTACCGCAGGCTCGACGCGTCCGCCCAGCGCCTCTTCGGCGCGCTGCCGCGCATCGCGCCACTGGCTTTGGGAATAGCGGCGCGCGAGCGACCCGTCGCAGGTGAAGGTGAACTGGCACCCGGTGCGCCGCTCCGATCCCTGATAGACCACGCCGCATACCGTGTTGGCGAAGCCGGGATGGCGCGTCCGGTTGAGGATCACCTGCATCACCGCGCGCTGGTCCGCATCGCCATTGCCCGCTTCGGCCATGGCGGCGAGCGCGAGGCAATCGCGCGCACGGATTCGGTCGGCGCTGCTGCCCTCGAACAGGAAGGGCTCTGCCGTGCCCGGGCCGCCTTCGATCACCGAGACGGCCGCGTTGCGCGCCTGCGCATCGTCGGGCTCGAGCTCGGATACGAGTATGTCGGCCTCCTCGCCGCTGGCGGGAAGCGCTTCCACCGGCACCGTCGCCGGGGTGCCGACGGCTACCGCCATCGGCTGCTGGACGGTCTGCACACCCGCCACGCCAAGGCTAGCAAAGGCCAGCAGCAGCACCGCACCCACCCCGACGAGCGGGGTATTCTCGCGCAGCCAGGTGGATCGCCAGAGGGACTGCAGGTATTCCATCGCGCCTATGTAGCGCGCCGGTCCCGCAATTCTATCGGCGATGGCCCGAACTGCGTGGCGGATCGACGAACTTCGATGCCGGATAGGGGGCTTGCGAGTTTGCCGCGCGGGCCATCGTCCTTGGCGGAGGCGGGACAGCATGGTCAGAGTGGACCGACGGCCCGCGCGACAGTACTTATATAGGATCGGGCCCCTGGCGGCCCCATACGGACCTTCGCCCTAGGCCCCCAAGGCGGTAGCGGGGCGCTAGATTCCGGCTTCGACAGCCACGCGGATCAGTTCGGCCGAGGTCCGCAGGCCGAGCTTTTCCATCACCAGCTTGCGGTGCATCTTCACCGTTTTCTCGGACAGTCCCAGTTCGCCCGCGATCTGCTTGTTCAGCAACCCGCTGGCGACCATCCGCGTGACCTCGAACTGGCGCGGCGAAAGCGTCTGCACCATGGCCGAGGCGCGTTCGCGGCGGCTCGCGGCAAGCTGCGGCTCGTCGCCGTCGATATTCACCTGGCTGCCGAGGAAATAGACCAGCTCGTTCGCCTCGTCGTAGATCGGCGCGACCAGCACGGCGTTGCGAAACGGCTCGCCGCTCTTCTTGTAGTTCAGGATTTCGACCAGCACCGGCTTCTGGTCGCGCACGCCCTCGCGAATCTTCTCGGTCAGCCATGGCTCGGTGCCGTCCCCGGCGAGGAAGCGGCAGTTGCGCCCGAGGATTTCTTCGGGCGGATACCCGGTCAGCTCGACGAAAGGCTGGTTGACCGCGACGATCGGGTTGTCCGGCAGGCGCGGGTCGGAGACGACCGAGGCGATCGGGCTGGTCTCGATCAGCTGGCGGACCCAGGGTGCGGGCTTGGGGTCGGCGATGCTGAAAGACTGGTCGCCATCCGCCTCCCACGCAAATGCCGGATTTTGCTCATCCATGGCGGTCATATCGCCACGCTCGCGGGAAAAAGCAAATGGGGGAAGAGGCCGCAATTACCCGGCTGCGCCCCGCTCCCGATGCTTGCGCAGAACGCCCGCCACCTTGCCGAGTGCAGCGCCGACGTTCTCGGGAAACTCGCCGGGCGAGACCTCCATCGTGGCGTTGTGCGCGGTGGCGACGCGGCGCGCATCGGCCCAGCCTTGCGCCATGCCTATCGCCCATTCGCGGAAATCCTCGGCTGCTTTCGCACCCGGTTCGAGCGCCTTGGCCAGCGTCGGGTGGAAGGCCAGCTCGCCGGTGATCGGTAGCAGCGAAAGCGGGAAGGGCGCCTTGAGGCACATCAGCGTGTCGTCGACGAAGATGGTCGCGCTGGGCCTGTGGTAGGCCAGCACCGAGGAGAAATGCACGTTCTCGTCCTCGCACACCATCTGCACGCCGCGCGGGATCGAGAATTCCAGCGCGTCGCCAAACAGACCTTCCAGCCTGCCCGCGTCGCACTCCTCGCTCTCCCACGGCAGATCGGGGAATTTCTCGTGGTGGCGGCGCGTGCCGTAGAGCTTCGCCTGCGGGAAGGCCTTGGCCATCCATTCGATATGCAGCGTGTGGAAGGGGTGCAGGTTGACGATTGCGGCGAGCTTGCGACCATTGTCGGTCAGCGCATCGACCTGTGCCTTCAGGCCGTCGTCCAGCGTATAGGAATCGAGAAAGACGAACCGCCCGTCGGGCAATTCGACCAGCGCGCAGTGCGTCCCGATGTCCAGCACGCCGCCGATCCGGAAGGCACCGCGAATATGGTGGAAGCCGTTCCCGAAATCGGTGAGGGTGCCGGGCTTCACTTTTGTTATGTCTGCCATGCTGGGCAAGCGCTTTGCGCGCCCGCCGGTTCCTGGGCAGGGGCAATTGCCTCAGGCGTCGACGAACTTGCGCGCCGACTCGCGTCGATGGGGGCAACCGGGCCAGCAGCACGGGCGTTTCTTGCCGTCGAGTACTTCTTCGCGGAGCCGCTTGCGGCGTTTCTCACGGGTGGCCTCCTGCTTGGCCGAGATGGTCCAGCAGATCCATTCGTTGCGGCCAAGCTCGGTCAGCGCGTCCCACTTTTCGGCCAACGCATCGTCGGCATCGAGCATCGCCTGCAATTCGGGCGGTACATCGTGCCGGAAGTCGGGGTTCGCTGGTTGGGTCACTGGCTCAATCAGGCGGTGGCGCGCAGTTCGAATATTCGTCTCGCAACCGGGTGATAGCCGCCGGGGTCGAGCTTGGCCAAGCGTCGTCTTCCCACACGCGCATCGGCCAGCGCGAGCATATTCACCAATGGATCCTCGTCGCTCAGGGCTTCGTCGATCGACAAGTCGTGGAGATAGGCCCAGCACGCCCGGTAGGCATCCTGACGGCTAAACTCACCATATCCGACAAGTTCACCCTGCGTTGGCTCCTCCGGAGTATGGTTCTGCGAATAGCCATCGGTGTTCCCGAACGCCCGCGTGCAGAAATTGGCGATGACATCGCCATCCCACGTCAACCAGGCATGCCCGCAGGTGCAGTTACCGTAAGCAGCGCTGTTGATATCCAATCGACCTGCCAGTTCGGGCGCGAAGCGTTCCTTGACCAGATGCCGTACTTTGCTCCAGCGCATACTCAGGCCGCCTTGCGCAGCTCCAGTTCGAGCTCGGTCCGCTCCCAGATCTCGACCAGCGCATCGACCAGCTCGCGCATCATCGCTTCGGTATGGGCGGGCCCCGGGGTGAAGCGCAGGCGCTCGGTCCCGCGCGGCACGGTCGGGAAATTGATCGGCTGGACGTAGATGCCGTATTCGGCGAGCAGGATATCGCTGATCCGCTTGGCCTTCACCGGATCGCCCACCATCAGCGGGACGATATGCGTGGTGCTGTCCATCACCGGCAGGCCTGCCTCGCGCATGATCTGCTTGAGCAAGGCGGCCGAGGCCTGCTGCGCGTCGCGTTCCTCGCTCGATTCCTTCAGGTGCCTGACCGAGGCGAGCACGCCCGCGACCAGCACCGGCGAGAGCGAGGTCGTGAAGATGAAGCCGGGCGCATAGGAGCGGATGCAATCGACGATCCGCTTGTCGGCTGCGATATAGCCGCCCATCACGCCGAAGGCCTTGCCCATCGTCCCTTCGAGGATGTCGATCCGGTGCGCGGCCTCGTCGCGTTCCGAAATGCCGCCGCCGCGCGCGCCGTACATGCCGACCGCGTGGACCTCGTCGCAATAGGTCAGCGCGTTGTACTTCTCGGCCAGGTCGCAGATCGCATGGAGCGGAGCGACGTCGCCATCCATCGAATAGACGCTTTCGAAGGCGATGACCTTGGGTGTGTCGGGGTCTTCGGCGGCAAGCAGTTCCTCGAGATGGTCGAGGTCATTGTGGCGGAAGACGCGCTTGGTGCAGCCCGAATTGCGGATGCCCGCGATCATGCTCGCGTGGTTGAGCTCGTCCGAAAAGATCACGCAGCCCGGTAGCAGCTTCGCGAGGGTGGAGAGCGTCGCATCGTTCGACACGTAGCCGCTGGTGAAGATCAGCGCGGCTTCCTTGCCGTGCAGGTCGGCCAGTTCGGCCTCCAGCTCGATATGATAGTGCGTGTTGCCGCCGATATTGCGCGTGCCGCCGCTGCCTGCGCCGACATCGTGCAGCGCCTCTTCCATCGCCGCGGTCACCTTGGGGTGCTGGCCCATCGCGAGATAGTCGTTGGAGCACCACACGGTGATCGGCTTCGGGCCGTTATGGCCGTGGAAGCAGCGCGCGTTGGGATAGGCACCCTTGTTGCGCAGGATGTCGATGAAGACGCGGTAGCGGCCTTCCTCGTGCAGGCGGTCGATCGCCTTGTCGAATATCTGGTCGTAGCTGGTCACGATGCGAGCCGATTTAGGCCGCAAAATCGGCAGTTTCCAGCGCGATCTTTGCGAGCCATTCGCGATTAGAAGCGTTCGACCCGATCGAGGCCGTAGCGCGCCAGCGCCTGTCCGAAAGCGGGACGGGGCTCGGGCTGCGCGGTAAAGATCGCAAGGTCGGGGCGGGTGCGCTCGAAGCCCTGGCCCTGCGTCAGCGCGGCGATCCGGCGCGCGATCCCCTGCGCGCCGTCGACCAGCGCCACGTCCGGGCCGAAGGCGGCGGCGAGTTCGTCGCGCAGCAGCGGAAAGTGCGTGCAGGCGAGCACAAGGGTGTCGATCTGCGCACCGTCCTGCATCTGCCGCAGCCCCGCGACCGCAGCTTCGATCACGCCGGGCTCCACGGTTTCGCCGCGCATCTTCGCCTCGGCCGCGGCGACCAGTTCTGGTGCGGCGTGGCGAATCAGCCGCTTGTCGGCGGCGAACTCCGCCTCCAGCCGGTCGACATAGCCCTGCCGGATCGTCGCCTCTGTCCCCAGCAGGCCGATCACGCCGGTCTTGGTCAGTGCGGCGGCGGGCTTGATCGCCGGCACCGTGCCGACGATCGGGATTTCGAGCACGTCGCGGACCATGCCCAGCGCAATCGTGCTGGCAGTGTTGCAGGCGATGCAGATGAGGCGTGGCTGGTAGCGTTCGGCCATCCGGCCGAGCAGGCCGCAGACGCGCGCGGCAACCTCGGCCTCGCTCTTGGTGCCGTAGGGCAACCCGGCATGGTCGGCGGCGTAGATCACCGGCGCTTGCGGCAGCACCTTTCGCACCTCGGCCAGGATGGTCAGCCCGCCGACGCCGGAATCGAAGATCAGGATGGGGGACTCAGGGTGCGAAATCGAGTTTCCTCCGCTCGCCCTGAGCTTGTCGAAGGGCTGCATTGTCTTGTAGCGCAGGGATAGAGCAAAAGGGCAGGGCTTCGACAAGCTCAGTCCGAACGGGGGTGCTTTTGGTCCTGGAAATCCTGTTTGCCGCCCTGATCGGCTACCTCCTCGGGTCGATTCCCTTCGGCCTGCTGCTCACCCGCGCCGCGGGGCTGGGCGATGTGCGCAAGCAGGGCAGCGGCAATATCGGCGCGACCAACGTTTTGCGCACCGGCAACAAGGGGTTGGCGGCGGCGACGCTGCTGCTCGATCTGGCCAAGGGCCTCGCCCCGGTACTGATCGCGCGCGCGCTGTTCGATCAGCCCGATGCGATGCCCGAAGCAGCATGGGGCCCGGTGCCGGTCGCGGCGCTGGCCGCCGTGCTCGGCCACTGCTTCCCTGTCTGGCTCGGCTTCAAGGGCGGCAAGGGTGTGGCGACCAATGCGGGCGTCTCCTTCGGGCTCGCATGGCCCATCGGCCTGACCTACGCGGTGGTGTGGCTCGGCCTGCTGGCGGGCGTGCGGATCAGCTCGCTCGCGGGGATGAGCGCGGTCGTCTGCGCTGCCATCGCGGCGGCGGTGCTGGGCTACGAGGCCTTCGTGCCGGTGCTGGCGCTGATCGCACTGCTGGTGCTCTGGCTCCACCGCGAGAATCTGAAGCGGCTGGCGAAGGGCGAGGAGCCCCGCGTGGGATCCCGAAAATGAGTTCCTGCGAAAGCAGGAACCTCCCGCCGCCTGGCGTTCGACCGATGGAGGTCCCAGCTTGCGCTGGGACTCGCGAATGGCTGAACTAAGTCAAGCAGAAGCCTTCGCGCGCATCCGCCTGCTGCGATCCCCGCGCATCGGCCCGGTCACCTTCGCCCAGCTCCTCGCCCGCTATGGCAGCGGGGAGGCGGCGGTCGAGGCGCTGCCCAACCTTGCGAAAGCGGGTGGCGGGCATCATCAGCTGGCGCGGGAAGACACGGTCCGGCGCGAGATCGAGGCGGTGAAGCGCCACGGCGCGCGCTACCTGTTTCACGACCAGCCCGATTATCCGCGCGCGCTTGCCGAATGCGAGGGCGCGCCGCCCGTCATCACCTATCGCGGCGACCTGTCGCTGGCCTCGCGACCCGTGGTTGCGATGGTCGGCGCGCGCAATGCCAGTGCGGCGGCGGTCAAGCTGGCGCGCGAGTTCGCGCAGGCGCTGAGCGCCGAGGGCTTCGTGGTCGTCTCCGGCCTGGCACGCGGGATCGACGGTGCGGCGCATGAGGGCGCGTTCCCCAAGACCATCGGCGTGATCGCCAGCGGGATCGAGATCGCCTATCCGCCCCAGCACGCCGATTTGCAGGACCGGATCGCCAGCGAAGGCCTGCTGATTGCCGAGCAACCTCCCGGCACCGAACCGCGCGGCAGCCACTTCCCCAGCCGCAACCGGATCATCGCAGGGCTGGCGCTGGGCACGCTGGTGGTGGAGGCGGCGGTCAAGTCCGGCAGCCTCATCACGGCGCGGCTGGCGGGCGAATACGGGCGCGAGGTCATGGCGATCCCCGGCAGCCCGCTCGAGGCGCGCAGCCACGGCTGCAATCACCTGATCCGCGAGGGCGCGGTGCTGGTGCAGGAGCCCGCCGACGTGGTCGAACTGCTCAGCAGCTTCGACGGTTCGCCCCGGAGCACCTTCCGCGAACCCGTGAGCGCCTTCGACAGCGTGCCCGAAGACATGTCCGAGGCGCAGCCCGCCGATATCGCGAGCCTGCTGACCCGCGCGCCGGTCGGCGTGGACGAGCTGATCCGCCAGTCCGGCACCAGCGCGGCGGCGGTTCAGCTTGCCCTGCTGGAACTGGAAATCGCCGGACGGCTGGACCGGCACGCCGGAGGCAAGGTGAGCCTTTCCTCGGCCTGATTGCCGCGATATGCCTGAGGGCCGGGGACCAATGAGGGGGTCAGAACAATGGAACGGGAAGCAGACGTCAGCGGAATACTCAGCCAGACGATCGACGTGCTCGGCGCGGCGGGGCGCGCAGTGGTGATCTACGTGCTGGTGCTGGGTGTCCTCAACGGCCTGGGAGGCCTCTTCGGGCTCGCCTCGCTCGACGACAACTTCTTCACCGCCCGGATCAGCGACGGCATGTTCCAGCCCGCAACAGCCGGGCTCTACAGCAGCCTGTTCGAGCTGGGCGCGCTCGTGGTGTTCGTCATCGCAAGCTATCTGCTGCTGACGCAGATGATGGCGGCGATGGGCCGCCCGATGCGCGCCGGGTCGCGCTTCTGGAGCTTCGTCGGCATGTCGATCCTTGCCCTGATCGGAACGATGATCGGCTTCGTCCTGCTCATCATTCCCGGCATTATCCTGATGGTGCGCTGGTCCGCCGCCAACGGCTTCGTCCTCACCGGCGAGCACGGGATCACCGGCAGCCTCGGCGCGAGCTGGGAAGCGACCGACGGGCACGGCGGATCCATCTTCGGCGCCGGTCTGCTCCTGTGGATCGGGCTGGCGGTGCTCAGCTCGGTGGTGCTGGGCGTCGCAATGGCCGGATGGGGCGGTACGGGCGGGTCGTTCTCGCCCCTGTTCGGCGTGGCGATGACGATTTCGGGTTTTACCGAGGCCTTCGGCAACGCGGTCAGCTTCGCCTTCAGCATCGCGGTGTTCCACCTCGTCGCGCCCGCCGATACCAGCGTGGCGGACGTGTTCGAGTAGAACCTGCGTCGCCGACCGGGAAACGTCGCGCTCGTGACCGATTGGTCTGTCGAGGGCAAGAAAGAGGAGCCATTTTGCAGCCGCTATTTCTGCTAGTTGAACTTTTCTTGGCGCTCGTGGCGGTCTTTCTGGCGGGGTCCGTGCATTTTCTGCTGCTGCGGCGTATCGCGGCGACCCTGAAGGAAAGGCGAAGCGGCGCTTACCTGTCCTTCATCGCGCTCCTGATCGGCGGGACGCTGGGGCAGTGTGTGGCGGCCTTCCTCTTCGCGCTCGCCTACGTCTTCTCGAGCGCTCTGGGCCTGGGCTATCTCGAAGCGAAAGAACCCCTGAATCTGCTGGAGATTTTCAGCTTCTCGCTGGTCAATATCACAACCCTCGGCCTCGGCGACGTGATACCCGACGGCGCGTTGAAGCTGATGGCGGGTATCGAGGCCATGACAGGCTTCCTGCTGATCAGTTGCACCGCCAGCCACGTGTTCCAGGCGATGAAGCTCGATTAGCCGCTCGCTCACGATTTCTCGCGAAGCCGCTTGACGAACCGCAAGGGGGATTCCCACTCTCGCGCACACGTACACGCGAAGGAACGCCCCCGGTAATGCAACTCGTCATCGTCGAATCCCCGGCGAAAGCCAAAACCATCGAGAAATATCTCGGCAAGGACTTCAAGGTTCTCGCCTCCTACGGCCACATCCGCGACCTGCCGCCCAAGGACGGCAGCGTGCGGCCCGACGAGGGCTTCGCGATGGACTGGGAAATCTATTCTGACCAGCGCAAGCGGTCTCAGGTGAAGGCCATCGCCGACGCGGCGAAGAACGCCGACCGGCTCGTGCTCGCAACCGACCCCGACCGCGAGGGGGAGGCGATCAGCTGGCACGTGCTGGAGACGCTGAAGAAGAAGAAGGCGCTGCCCACCAATGTCGACCGGGTGACCTTCAATGCGATCACCAAGCCGGCCGTGACCGAGGCGATGAAGAAGCCGCGCGCGCTCGATCAGGACCTGATCGACGCCTATCTGGCGCGCCGTGCGCTCGATTATCTGTTCGGCTTCACGCTCTCGCCGGTGTTGTGGCGCAAGCTGCCCGGCGCGAAGTCCGCAGGCCGCGTGCAGTCGGTCGCGCTGCGCATCATCGTCGACCGCGAGCGCGAGATCGAGGCCTTCAAGGCGGACGAATACTGGTCCATCGTTGCGCAGTTCGAACATGACGGTACGGGCTTCGAAGCGCGGCTGGTGACGCTCGACGGCAAGAAGCTGGAGAAGCTGACGCTGGGCGACGAAGCCTCCGCCATGGCCGCCAAGCAGGCGGTCGAGGACGGGCGCTTTACGGTCGCCGGGATCGAGACCAAGCCGGTCAAGCGCAACCCCGCGCCGCCGTTCACCACCTCCACCCTTCAGCAGGAGGCCGCGCGCAAGCTCGGTTTTTCGGCCAGCCACACGATGCGGTGCGCGCAATCGCTCTACGAAGCGGGTGCGATCACCTACATGCGTACCGACGGCGTGAGCATGGACCAGAGCGCCATCGACGCCTGCCGCGATGCGATCGCCGATCGCTACTCCGCCGAGTATCGCCCGGAAAAACCGCGTTATTACAAGACCAAGGCGAAGAATGTTCAGGAAGCGCACGAAGCGATCCGTCCGACCGATTTCCGCAAGGACAAGGCGGGCAGCGGCGACGAGGCGCGGCTTTACGACCTGATCTACAAGCGCGCGCTGGCCAGCCAGATGGCGACCGCGCAGCTCGAACGCACCACCGTCACGCTGACCGAGGGCAGCGGGCAGCACTCGCTTCGCGCGACCGGCCAGGTGGTGAAGTTCCCCGGCTTCCTCGCGGTCTATCAGGAGTCGTTCGACGACAAGGATGACGAGGACGGCGGCCTGCTGCCGCATATGCGCGAAGGCGACTGCCCTGCGCGCAAGTCGGTCGAGGCGAACCAGCACTTCACCCAGCCGCCGCCGCGCTTCTCCGAAGCCTCGCTGGTCAAGCAGCTTGAGGAACTGGGCATCGGCCGCCCGTCCACCTACGCCTCGATCATCCAGACCCTGCGCGACCGCGAATATGTGCGGATCGAGAAGAACCGCTTCTTCGCGGAAGAATCGGGCCGTCTGCTGACCGCCTTCCTCGAACGCTTCTTCCCCACCTATGTCGCCTACGACTTCACGGCGGGCATGGAGGAAGAGCTGGACGATGTCTCCGGCGGGCGCGCCGAGTGGAAGGCGATCCTCGAAGAATTCTGGAAGGATTTCAAACCGAAGTCCGACGAGGTGATGGAGCAGAAGCCGTCGGACATCACCGCGGTGCTCGATACCTTCCTGTCCGACTATCTCTTCCCCGAGCGCGAGGACGGCAAGGACCCGCGTTTCTGTCCGCTGTGCGATCAGGAAGGCCGCGCCGGTGGCCGGCTGCACCTGCGCGGCGGGCGCTACGGTGCCTTCGTGGCGTGCGAGAACTATCCCGAGTGCAAGTTCACCCGTCGCTTCGCGCAGCCGGGCAGCGACGCCGACGAAGTGGCCGAGGATGCGGTGCTGGGCAACGACCCGGAAACCGGCCTGCCGGTAGAGCGCAAGACGGGGCGCTTCGGGCCCTACCTGCAGCTGGGCGAGGGCAAGGAAGCCAAGCGATCGAGCATTCCCAAGGACGTGCCCGACCTCGATCTGGAGATGGCGCTCAAGCTGCTCTCGCTCCCCCGCATCGTCGGCCAGCACCCGGAGACGGGCAAGGATATCGAAGCGAGCATAGGGCGTTACGGGCCGTACCTGCGGCACGATGGCAAGTATGCCAAGCTGACCAGCACAGCCGACGTCTTCGACACCGGCATGAATGCCGCCGTCACCATGCTCGCCGAAGCAGCGCAGAAGGGCGGGCGCGGGCGCGCCAAGGCCGAGCCGATCAAGGTGCTCGGCAAGCACCCGACCTCCGAAGGCGAGATGAAGGTGATGCCGGGCCGCTACGGCCCCTACGTCACCGACGGCACGACCAATGCGACCATCCCCAAGGACGTGAAGCCCGAGGATGTGACCGAGGAACAGGCGATCGACCTCATCAACGCCCGCGCCGCCAAGGGCCCGGCCAAGAAGAAGAAAAAGGCTCCGGCGAAGAAGAAAGCTGCGCCGAAGAAGGCCGCTGCGAAGAAGCCTGCGGCGAAGAAGGCTACTTCGAAGGAGTGACGCCCTCTCCCCGGTCGGGGAGAGGATACGAAGGCCGGGAGCGAAGCGACCTGGCCGAAGTTGGAGAGGGGCTGCTGAGCTCCGCAGGCGTCACTCACCCCTCTCCAAGCTCCGCTAGCTCCTTTCGGAGCAATCTGCGCTATCCTGTCCCCGCGCGGGGAGAGGGGAAAGGACAAGACATCATGGCGAAGGACAAGTTCGAGCGGCACAAGCAGCCGTGGACGGGCGAGGAGGCGGGCCAGCTAAAAACGCTGGCCGCCAAGGGGCAGGGCCTCAAGCAGATCGCCAAGGCGCTCAATCGCAGCGAAGAATCGACCAAGGACTTCGCCAAGAAGAACAAGATCGCGATTGCCAAGAAGCGTTAGGCCCGGGACGTATCCTTCCGAGCTTGCAGTCAGGCCAGCCTGGGGAGTGGTGGTAACCTCAGCGCTGACCGACGCGCGTTGTCTCTCGCATCTTTTTCCGCACGTTGTCGATCGTCACCAGCGTCTCGTCACCGCAGGTGATGATGATCTCGCGGATGTCGGAATAGGGCGTCGGCGCTTCGTAGCGGACCTTCGTCGGGGTGATGACCTGCGTCACGATCCCGTCGGGGCCCTCCGCCTCCAGCCGGAAGCGCAGGCCGGGCGGCTGCATGCGATCGGCGGGGCCCTCGATCAATTCAAGCGACCAACCGGGCGTGGGCATGTCGACCTCGCCCGTGATTGTCAGCGTAGACTGCGCATCGGACCCGACGATTGTAAGGGTCTCGGCTTGCCAGTCGCGGCTGTCGTAACCGCACGAAGAAGAGCCGAGGTTGTCCTCCGGATAGGTGGCGCAAGCGTTCAGGCCGAGCGCGGCCGCGAGGGCCCCGAAGGTGGCGGACTTGGCAGCGATACGCATGGTGGTTCTCCCTGGGAATTACCGCAAGGCTACGCCGCTCACTTGGTCCAGTCGAGCCCCATTTCCTCGAACATTTCCTTGTCGTCGGCCCAGTTCTCGGTCGCCTTGACGTGCAGGAACAGGTGGACCTTGCGGCCGAGCAGCTCGCTCAGCTCGGCGCGCGCGGCGCTGCCGATTTCCTTGATCCGGCTGCCGCCCTTGCCGAGCACGATCGCGCGCTGGTTGTCGCGCGCGACGACGATCTGCTGGTGGATTTCGACGCTGCCATCCTTGCGCTCGATATATTTCTCGGGCCGCACCGCGCTGTCGTAAGGCAGTTCCTCATGCAGCTGGCGGTAGAGCTGTTCGCGCGTGATCTCGGTCGCAAGCAGGCGTTCGGACGCATCGGAGACCTGATCCTCCGGATACATCCACACGCCCTCGGGCATCTCGGCGGCGAGCGCATCCTTCAGCTCCGGCACGCCGTCGCCGGTGAGCGCGGAGATGAAGTAGATCTCGGCGAAATCGACCTTGGCCGAAAGCTCTTGCGCCAGCGCCAGCAGCGGCTCCTTCTTGGCGACATCGACCTTGTTGAGGACGAGGATTTTCTTCTCGGCCCGCCCGGCCAGCTGTTCCAGCAGCGGTTCCAGCTCGTGCCGGCGCTGCTTCACCGGGTCGACCAGCAGCAGCACCGCATCCGCGCTTTCCGCGCCTTCCCACGCCGCGCTGACCATCGCGCGGTCGAGCCGCCGCCGGGGCGCGAAGATGCCGGGCGTGTCGACAAGGATCATCTGCGTCTTCGCGTCGTCGCTCTCGTGCAGCGCGATGCCGAGCATGCGCGCGCGGGTGGTCTGCGCCTTGGCGGATGTGATCGCGACCTTCTGGCCGACCAGCGCGTTGACCAGTGTGGACTTGCCCGCATTGGGCGCGCCGAGCACGGCCACGACGCCGCATTTTGTCTTAACTTCAGTCATAAAACTCCGCTCGTGCTGAGCTTGTCGAAGCACCGTCTTTCACTTCAACGCGGTGCGAGGAAAAAGGACCACCCTTCGACAGGCTCAGGGTGAGCGGGGGAGGGAATGGACCTTGGCTAGCCAAACCGCTCCATAAACGCTTTGGCCGCCGCCGTCTCCGCTTCCTGCTTGCTGCTCGCTGTGGCCTCGGCATCGCCCACGTTCCTTACCGAGACCCGCACGGTGAAGCGCGCGGCGTGATCGGGGCCGGAGCGGTCGATCAGCGCATATTCGGGCGGCTTGCGGCGATTGCCGGCCGCCCATTCCTGCAGCGCGGATTTGGGATGCTTGGCGCGCCCCGCATCGCCTTCCACCGCGTCCGCCCACAATGCGCGGATCAGCACCTCCGCGCTGGCGAACCCGGCCTCGCGATATTGCGCGCCGAGCAGCGATTCCATCACGTCGCCGAGAATATTGTCGCTGTCCGCCGCGCCATCGTCGCGCGCCTGGCGGCCCAGCTGCACGTGCTCGGGCACGCCGATCCTGCGGGCGACCTTCGCGCAGGCCTGCTTGCTCACCAGCGCGTTCAGCCGCTGCGCCAGCGCGCCCTCGGCGGCCTGGCCCTGCGTTTCGAACAGCCAGCCCGCGATGGCGAGGCCGAGAACCCGGTCGCCGAGAAATTCGAGCCGCTGGTAATCGCGACCCCGCCCCAGGCTGCCGTGGGTCAACGCCTCGGTCCACAAGTCCTCGTCGCGCGCCGCGAAGCCGATGCTCTCGAGCCAGGCGCGGGTCTGGTTCCACTCGCTCACAGGGCCTCTCCCGTGCGTTGGCGGCGCAGGCCGGAGAGCCAGCTGCCGGGATCGAGCCAGCTTCCGGTGCCGTCGGTCGACCACAGGATCGCGCCCGCCTTGCCGACCAGCAGATCCTGGCTGACCATCCCGATCCCGCCGCCGGGAACTGCGGGGAAGCGGCTGTCCATCGAATTGTCGCGATTGTCGCCCAGCAGGAACATCGTGCCATCGGGCACTAGGCGCGGGCCCCAGTTGTCCTGCATGGTCTTGCCGTAGTCGATCACTTCGTAGCTGACGCCCGAGGGCAGGTATTCGCGGTTGCGGGTATAGCGACAGTCGGCTCCTCCGGCCTCTTCTGCATTGGGGGGCCGCGCTTCCTCGCGCCCGCCCCATCCGCACGGCGAATTGGGGGTGACGGGCACGATCGCATCGTCGGTCGCCGACTGGCTGAGGGTCTGGCCGTTGAGGATCACGTAGCCATCGCGCAGCTCCACCTCGTCGCCCGGCAGGCCGATCACGCGCTTGACGTAGTCGGTGTGATCGACCGGGTGCTTGAAGATCACGATATCGCCGCGCTGCGGTTCTGCGGCGAACCAGCGACCGGGGATCAGCGGCAGGTCGAAGGGCAGCGAATTGCTCGAATAGCCGAAGGGCCATTTCTGCGCGGCGATGGTGTCGCCCGGCATCAGGCGGGGCAGCATGCTTTCGCTCGGGATCGTGAACAGCGAGACGGCGAAGGTCCGCACGGTCAGCGCGAACAGCGCAACCACCAGCACGAGCGTCAGCAGGCTCGCCAGTCGTCCACCCTTGGCATCGTCCACCGCATCGGGTGGCGTGCCTGCTTCGCCCTTTTCATCCATCGCCACAGCACCTAGGCGCTGCCTGCGGGCAGGCAACAGGATTTTGTGCAGATGAGCGACAGCAGGACAGCGGCGTGGAACCGGATCGAGGCTTTGCCGCAGACGAGCCTGAGCGATCTTTTCGCCGGGGACGAGACCCGGGTGGAGCGCCTTTCGGGCCGGATTGGCTGGGGCGAGGGTGAAGATGCGGCAGGCATTCGCTTCGACTGGTCGAAGACGCACCTGACCGGCGATCTGCTGGATGCGTTCGAGGAACTGGCGCAGGCGAGCGATTTCGCGGCCAAGCGCGCCGCACTGTTCTCGGGCGACACGATCAATATCACCGAAGGGCGCGCCGCCGAACATACCGCGCAGCGCGGCTTCGGCAGCGAGGCGAGCGTCGAGGAAGCGCAGGCGCTCCAGGCGCGGATGCAGATGCTGGTCGAGGCGATCCGCGAAAAGGCTTTCGGCGAGATCGACCACCTGATCCATATCGGTATCGGCGGCTCTGCGCTTGGCCCGGCGCTGGCGGTCGACGCGCTGACCCGCGATCTCGCCTATGTCGATTGCCACGTGGTCTCGAATATCGACGGGGTTGCGCTGGAAGAGGCCTTCGCAGCCTGCGATCCGGCGTCCACGCTGGTTGCGGTCGCCTCCAAGACCTTCACCACGATCGAGACGATGACCAATGCGGAGAGCGCGATGCGCTGGCTGCGTGAGGGCGGCGTTTCGGACCCGCACGGGCGGGTCGTCGCGCTGACCGCCAACCCGGAACGCGCGGTGGAATGGGGCGTCGACGAGACGCGCATCCTGCCCTTCATGGAGAGCGTCGGCGGGCGCTACTCGCTGTGGTCGAGCATCGGTTTTCCGGTTGCGCTGGCTGCGGGGTGGGACGAATTTGCTGCGATGCTCGACGGCGCGGCGGCGGTCGATGCGCATTTCGCCAATAGCGACGGGCGCGAGAACCTGTGCCTGCGCGCCGCCTTCGCCGACCAGTATTACGCCCGCGTGCGCGGCTGCCAGACCCGCGCCGTGTTCGCCTATGACGAGCGGCTGGCGCTGTTCCCGAGCTACCTCCAGCAGCTCGAAATGGAGAGCAACGGCAAGCGCGTGACCTCGGAAGGAGAGCCGGTCGACGGGCCGACTGCCCCGATCACCTGGGGCGGGGTGGGGACCGATGCGCAGCACGCCGTCTTCCAGCTGCTCCACCAGGGCACGCATCTGGTGCCGGTCGATTTCATCGCGTCGATCGCGCCGGGCGACGCGCTCGACCCCGCGCATCACGCCATCCTGCTGACCAATTGCTTTGCCCAAGGTGCGGCGCTCATGGCGGGAGGGCAGATGGGCTCGGACGGGGACGCTGCGCGCACCTTCCCCGGCGACCGGCCCTCGGCCACGATTCTGTGCGACGATCTGGATGCCGCGACTCTGGGCGCGCTCATCGCCTTTCACGAACACCGCACCTTCGCCAACGCGGTGCTGATGGGCATCAACCCCTTCGACCAGTTCGGCGTCGAGCTGGGCAAGAAGATGGCCAAGGACATCGAAGGCGGCGCTGCGGATTTCGACGCGAGCACCAAGGCGCTGCTGGAGGCGAGCGGGCTGGGGTGAAGGTTGGTTTCGACCGGAAACCTTTATCTAACAATTGTTTACGGAAACAAACCGGCTCGCATCCATTGGTCTGAAAATCACTGTGAAAAAGAACAGAGAGGACCAGCTTCATGAAACGCGCCCTGACACTCACGACCTTCGTTTCCGCCGCAGCCCTGTCGCTTGCGGCGTGCGATTCCGAAGACGTCGAGAATACGCCGGTCGACGATATCGACGAGATTGCCGACGCTGATGCCAATCAGGGGCTCGACGATGCCTATCCGGTTGGCGGAGACCTCGACGAGGAGCAGCAGGCGCGCTTCGACGCGATGGACCGCCAGGCGGTCAGCGACGAATATGACCGCAACCGCGATGCCATGACCGGCGAGACGGACACGGACGACGGGTCGATGGGCGGTGACACCATGGCCGAAGATTCCACCGGCAGCGACGGTTCCACGGGTTCGTCTTCGACGGACGATACGAGCGCTTCGGACGGCAATGCGATGATGCCGCGCAGCCGGATGAGCTTCGACTGGCTCGACCGCAACGAGGATGGCGAGCTTTCGGTCGCCGAATATGCGATCTGGGCGCTGCCGACCGATCCGACCGAGCCCGAGCCCAACGATGCGCGTGCGCCTTATCTGACGCAGGATCAGATCAACGAGGCGGGCGAGACCTTCTTCTACTTCGACGAGGACGGCGACAGCTACCTCTCGCAGTCCGAGTTTCAGGCCGCGCGCAACTCGGCACGTACGCCGTAAGCCGCGAGAGAGCATGGACGGACAGCAAGGCCGGCGGGATCGTCCCGTCGGCCTTTTTCATGTGTCGGCTGCGGGGGAGGCCTGGGCCGGGTTGCCGGGCGCCGCCTCCTCCACCAGCCGCAGCTTCGCGAAATCCTGCGGGCGGTTGTCCGCCAGCCATTCCATCATGCCTTCGCGGATATCGCATCTGAGGTCGAACAAAGTGGGCGAGTTCTTCGCGCTCATCAGCAGGCGGACTTCCTTGGAATCGCGGGTGGTCTCGGTCACCTGGACCACCTTGACGCGGCCATCCCAACGCTCGTTCGCCTCGACCTGGCGGAAGAACTCCTCGCGGATCGGGCCGACCTTGGCCTTGGGGTCGAGATGGAGGAACACCGTGCCCAGCAGGTTGGCGGTCTGTTTGGTCCAGTTCTGGAAGGGCTTTTCGAGGAAATAGGAGGTCGGCACCACCAGCCGCCGCTCGTCCCAAATCTTCACGACGACGTAGGTCGTGCGGATATCCTCAATCCAGCCCCACTCGCCTTCGAGCACCACGGCATCGTCGATATTGATCGGCTCGGTCAGTGCCATCTGCACGCCCGCAATCAGCGACTTCAATGCAGGCTGCGCGGCGGCGCCCACCGCGAGGCCCGCCAGGCCCGCCGAGGCGACCAGCGTCAGCCCGATGTCGCGCACTCCGGGGATCGCCAGCAGCATCAGGCCCACCGTGATGAAGACGATGATGAAGGTCGCGATGCGGCTGAACATCGTCAGCTTGGTGCGCTTGCGCCGCGCCTTGAGGTTGTCGGCGACCGATATGTCGGCCTTCAGCTTCGCCGCCTCGACCAGCGCGCGCAGGATGGCGAGCGCCATCCAGCCGACGACGGCGGGCAGCACGAAGGTGGCGATATCGGCCCAGATGTCGCGCAGTTCGGGAACTTCGCGGGCTGCGCCCATCAGCGCGAGTACGACGAAAGCCAGCCGCGTCGGACGATGCAGGTGCCGGACCACGATATCGTCAGCCGATTCATCGGTCCGCCGCGCGATCCGCCGCAGGAGGAAGAACAGCGCCGCATGGATCGCAAGTGCGAGCGCCACCGCGATCGCTGCCGCGATGGCCGCGTGTAGCGGATCGGCCAGCAGCGCAGTGCCCTCGTCGATGGTTTCGCTGATGGGTTCGATCATCGCAATTGCCCCCTTTCCTCGTTCCCGCAACGTGCGGGAGGGGAGAGTGTTTCGCAAATGCGAAGGCGTGCGCATTGACTTTGGCGCTGCGATGCACCATTTGCGGGCAATCGAAGCGCGCGCCAGCGTGAAGCGAGCGGCCAGACAAAGCCCCTCCCGGCAGCCCTTCGGTTCTTTTTCTACAGACTTCCCTTTTCACGCGGGTGGTTTCAACCCCCGCGCCGCGCGACCCCCGTATTGTCGGGTGCGTCTGCGCGCCGCATGCATTGCGAGTTATTTCATGACACAGTTTTCAGACCTTGGCCTGTCGCAGCCCGTTCTC
Source organism: Citromicrobium sp. (assembly GCA_002712945.1). The sequence continues at coordinate 20,357 of PAVA01000012.1, read as the reverse complement.
CAGGCGCTCGACCTGCAAGGCTATAAAGAGCCCACGCCGATCCAGGCGCAGGCCATTCCCCCCGTGCTCGAAGGGCGCGACCTGCTGGGCATTGCGCAGACCGGTACCGGCAAGACGGCCGCGTTCATGCTGCCCAGCATCGACAATCTGCGCCAGGCCGACCGCCAGACGCCGTTCAAATCGTGCCGCATGCTGGTGCTTGCGCCGACGCGTGAACTCGCCGGCCAGATTGCCCAGAGCGCCAAGGATTACGGCGCGCTTGCGGGCCTCAAGGTCCAGTCGATCGTCGGCGGGACGAGCGTGAACAAGGATCGCAACAAGCTGCACCGCGGCACCGACATTCTCGTCGCGACGCCGGGCCGCCTGCTCGACCTGATCGATCAGCGCGCGTTCAATCTCGACGGTGTCGAAATCCTGGTGCTCGACGAGGCCGACCAGATGCTCGACCTCGGCTTCATCCACGCGCTGCGCAAGATCAACGAGCTGACCCCGAAGGACCGGCAGACGCTGTTCTTCAGCGCCACCATGCCCAAGGCGATCAAGGAACTGGTGAGCCAGTACTGCCGCAACCCGGTGCAGGTTTCGGTTACCCCCGAAAGCACGACTGCGGAGCGGATCGAGCAGTTCCTGTTCATGGTCCAGCAGGACGAGAAGCAGAGCCTGCTCGAACTGATCCTGTCGGGCCGCCATCCGATCCCCGGCAAGCTGGAGCGCGTGCTCGTCTTCGCCCGCACCAAGCATGGCGCGGACCGTGTGGTGAAGAAGCTGGCGCAGGCGGGTATCCCCGCCAATGCGATCCACGGCAACAAGAGCCAGCCGCAGCGCCAGCGTGCGCTCGATGAGTTCAAGCGAGCCAAGACGCCGATCTTGGTGGCGACCGATGTCGCCGCGCGCGGGATCGACATTCCCGGCGTCAGCCACGTCATCAATTACGAACTGCCGAACGTGCCGGAGCAGTATGTCCACCGCATCGGGCGCACGGCGCGGGCCGGGGCGGATGGTGTTGCGATCGCGTTCTGCGCCGAGGACGAGCGCCAGTATCTCAAGGATATCCGCAAGACGACCGATGCCGAGTTCGAGCGGCTCGCCCTGCCGGAAAACTTCCGCGCGGTGGTCGAGGGCGTCGGCCCGACCAAGCCCGCGCCCAAGCAGCAGCGCGGCCAGCGGGTGAAGCCCCGGCCGATCGGCGAGGGCGCGCGCAAGCCCCAGGACAAGCCGAAGGCGAAGCATCCCGGCCGCAAGGGCAAGCCCCAGGGCTCCGGCGGGCAGGGTCGCGCGGGCGGCCAGGGGCGGGGCGGTCCCGGCGGTCAGAACCGCGGGGGCAAGCCCGGCGGGTCCCATCGCAGCGGGCAGGGTCGCCGCCACCGCCAGGGCGGTGCACGCTCCGGCGGCGGACAGGGCTGAGCGCCAAGCTTGCATGCGCGGCTTCGCTGCCCGATAGACACCGCGGATGAACCGAAGGACTTCGAGCGGGCCCGCATTCCCCGCCACCGCAAAGCCGATCGAACGCGTCCAGCAGAACGTGCTGGCGCGGGGCGAGCGATGGTTGCTTGACCGTCTGTGCGCCCGGATGCCGCGCTGGGTCACGCCCGATCTGCTGACATTCATCGGCATGATCGGCGCGATCGCGGTGCTTGCCGGATACACGGCCAGCAATCTGGGCGATGGCTGGCTGTGGCTGGCGATTGCCGGTTACGTGCTGCACTGGTTTGGCGATTCCCTCGACGGGAGCCTCGCGCGCTATCGCCGGATCGAGCGCCCGCGGTACGGCTATTTCCTCGATCACAGCTGCGATGGCCTTGCCACCACCCTCGTGGTGCTGGGCCTCGGCGCCTCGGGCTATGTCCAGCTGGAAGTCGCGCTGGTGGCGCTGGCGGGCTATCTGCTCATGTCGATCCACGCCTTCCTTTCGGTGCGCGTGCTGGGCGAGCTGCGCCTTTCGTACCTGAAGGCGGGGCCGACCGAATTGCGGCTGGTCCTGATCGCCATGACGGGCGCGATGATCGCCTTCGGCCCCACCCCGGTCGTCGGCGTGTTTACCGGCTTCGACCTGTTCGTGGGCTCGGTCGGAATCCTGCTTGTCGGCCTGTTCGGAGTGCGGACCGCCGCAACCGCGCGCAAGCTCGCCCTGGAGGAACCGGCGATGAAATACCGCTAGGCATGCAGGCTCACCACTGCGGTTGGTAGGCTGCGGGTAGGCCATTCGTCGACCGTCCGGCGATTGCGACAGCCACGGTTCATCGAAAGCGGAGGACATCGCTATCGACGCGGGCACTCTCGCCCTGTGTCGATATCGTGAAAGTCCTTCTTATGCGTCGCTACCTAGCTTTGTTCGGCGTCTGGGCACTGGCCTCCTGCGCCGCGATCCAACCGGCGCAGATGCGCCTGCCCGCCAGCTTTACCACAACCGAGATCACCGAGTTCAAGGGCTTCAAGGGCTGGAACACCGGCAAGTTCGAGGCCGGTCGCTATAATGGCTCCTACCAGCGGTCCGAGGACCGGCTGGCCTTGTTCGAGACCTGGATCGCGCGATCCGGCAAGGCCCGCTTCGCCATCGCCGGTCCCGAAATCTCTTCCACCATCGAGGCGCGCTGCCGGATGCGCGAACGCGCAATCGACCTCGGCCATGGCATGCAGGTCACGACGAAGCCGATGGCCTACGGCTGCGCGTTCGAGGCGAACGGACGCCCCATCCCCGCGCGCTTCGAGCTGCAGGAGGTCACCGGCCCCGGCACTGCGGCCTATCGCTACGAGCGCTATGGCGAAATCGCCCTGGGCGGAGAGATCGTGCAAATCCGCTCGGTCCACGATCTTGTCGGCACCCCGAACGGCACGCTCACGCCGATCGGCTATCTGTTCGAGCAGAACGGACGGCCTGTGGGCGCGCTCGAGCTGAACGGCAGTCCCGAACTGATCGTGCCCACCGGAACAGACCCCGGCCTCCGCCGCACGATCACCGTAGCCGCACTGGCGCTGGCGGTCTTTCAGGATCCAGCCAACAGCTCGCTCGACGACTGATCGGGCAGGCGGGCACGGTTGCACCATCCCGCCGTGCCCGCCATATCGCGCGCTCTTGCCAGCAGGAGTGCCGCGAATGCCCGCCGACCAGTACGACTACGATCTCTTCACCATCGGCGCGGGCTCGGGCGGGGTGCGTGCCAGCCGCGTGGCCGCTGCGCACGGCGCCAAGGTCGCGGTGGCCGAGGAGCACCGGGTGGGCGGAACCTGCGTCATCCGGGGCTGCGTGCCCAAGAAGATGCTCGTCTACGGTGCCCATTTCGCGGAGGATCTGGAGGACTGCCAGAACTTTGGCTGGGAGATCGAGGGCAAGAAATTCGACTGGATCAAGCTGCGCGACAACGTGCTGAACGATGTCACGCGGATCGAGGGCGCCTATACCAGCACGCTCGAAAGCCATGGGGTCGAGATATTCAACGAACGCGCCGAGATCACGGGCGAGCACGAGATCACCCTGGCCAGCGGCAGGACCGTTACGGCCAGGTATATTCTGATCGCGACCGGTGCGCGTCCGCGCATGCCCGAATGCCAGGGTGCCGAACATGCGATATCGTCCAACGAGGCCTTCCATCTCGACGAGCTGCCCGAGAAGATCATCATCGCGGGCGGCGGTTATATCGCCAACGAGTTTGCTGGCATTTTCAACGAGTTCGGCTGCGACGTCCACATCGTCAATCGCGGCGACCGGCTGCTGCGCAGCTACGACGAGGCGGTGCGCGACCGGCTGCTGCAGATCAGCACCACCAAAGGCATCAAGTTCCGGTTCAACACCACCTTCGAATATATCAAGCCGTGCGACGAGGGCGGCTATTTCGTGAAACTGTCCGACTGCGACGAGGAGAAGGCCGATTGCGTGCTGTTCGCGGTCGGGCGCATCCCCAATACCGAAGGCCTCGGCCTCGAGAACGCAGGGGTGGAGCTGGGCGACAAGGGTGAGGTCGTGGTCGACCGTTTCAGCAAGACCAATGTCGACCATATCTACGCCGTAGGCGACGTGACCGACCGCGTGCAGCTGACCCCGGTCGCGATCCGCGAAGGGCAGGCCTTTGCCGATAGCGTGTTCGGTGGCGGAGAGCCCGTCGCGGTCGACCATTCCTGCATCCCCAGCGCGGTTTTCAGCCATCCGCCGATCGCCGCGGTCGGCATGACCGAGGGCGAGGCGAAGAACACGCTCGGCAGCGTGAAGGTCTACCTGTCGGACTTCCGGCCGATGAAGAACGTGCTGGCGGGTCGCAACGAGCGCAGCCTGATGAAGATGGTGTGCGACGGGGATTCGGGCCGGATCGTGGGCATCCACATGATCGCGCCCGAAGCGCCCGAGATGATGCAGGCGGCCGCCATCGCGGTAAAGGCCGGGCTGACCAAGGCGGACTTCGATTCCACCGTCGCGATCCACCCGACCATGGCCGAAGAGCTCGTCCTGATGCGCTAGTGCGATGGCCCGCCCTGCTTGACGCTGCGTCACCTCCATGACTAACCGCTCAGGCACACCGGAAAATGGAGCCCGAGCGCCTATGTCAGCCAATATTGCCGAAATGGAAAAGCGTCGCGAGGCGGCCCGCATGGGCGGGGGCCAGAAGCGGATCGACGCGCAGCATGCCAAGGGCAAGCTGACCGCGCGCGAGCGGCTCGACGTGCTGCTGGACGAGGGGAGCTTCGAGGAGCTCGATACCTACGTCGTTCACGACTGCACCGATTTCGGCATGGAAGGCCAGCAGATCATGGGTGACGGCGTCGTCACCGGGTCGGGCACGATCAACGGCCGGCTGGTCTATGTCTTCAGCCAGGATTTCACCGTCTTCGGCGGTTCGCTGTCGAAACGCCATGCGGAGAAGATCTGCAAGGTGATGGACACTGCAATGAAGGTCGGCGCACCGGTCATCGGCCTCAACGATTCGGGCGGTGCGCGCATTCAGGAAGGCGTCGCCAGCCTCGGCGGCTATGCCGAGGTGTTCCAGCGCAACGTGCTGGCATCGGGCGTCATCCCGCAGATCAGCGTGATCATGGGGCCGTGCGCGGGCGGCGCGGTCTATAGCCCCGCGATGACCGACTTCATCTTCATGGTGAAGGACAGCTCTTACATGTTCGTCACCGGGCCCGAGGTGGTGAAGACCGTCACCAATGAAGTCGTCACGCAGGAAGAGCTCGGCGGGGCGATCACCCACACCACCAAGACCAGCGTGGCGGACGACGCGTTCGAGAATGACATCGAAACGCTGATGGCCACGCGGCGCTTCTTCGACTTCCTGCCGTTGTCGAACCGCGAGCCGGTGCCCGACATGCCGAGCAGCGATCCGTGGGACCGTCAGGAGATGAGCCTCGACACGCTGATCCCCGACAACGCGAACCAGCCCTACGACATGCACGAGGTGATCGCGAAGACGCTCGACGATGGCGATTTCTTCGAGATCCAGCCCAAGCATGCGGCGAACATCATCTGCGGCTTCGGCCGGGTCGAGGGCCGTACCGTGGGCGTGGTCGCCAACCAGCCGATGGTGCTGGCGGGCGTGCTCGATATCAATTCGTCCAAGAAAGCTGCCCGTTTCGTGCGCTTCTGCGACGCGTTCGACATTCCGATCCTGACCTTCGTCGACGTGCCCGGCTTCCTCCCCGGCACCAGCCAGGAACTGGGCGGCATCATCAAGCACGGCGCGAAGCTGCTGTTCGCCTATGCCGAGGCGACCGTACCCAAGATAACCGTCATCACCCGCAAGGCCTATGGCGGCGCGTACGACGTGATGGCGTCCAAGCACCTGCGCGGCGACCTCAACTACGCCTGGCCCACCGCCGAGATCGCGGTGATGGGCGCGAAGGGCGCGGTGGAGATCATCTTCCGTCAGGACCGCGACGATCCCGAAAAGATCGCCGAGAAGACTGCGGAATACGAAGACCGCTTCGCCAACCCCTTCGTCGCCGCTTCACGCGGCTATATCGACGAGGTTATCTACCCGCACTCGACCCGGCGCCGCGTGGCGATGGGCCTGCGCAAGCTGCGCGGGAAGGAGCTGGAGAACCCGTGGAAGAAGCACGATAATATTCCGCTGTGAGGTGAAAGATGGATAGTTTTAACGCCTTTGGCCTGTTCTGGTCTGGTGGCGTGCTTCTGATGATGGCGGTCTCCACCGCTTGGGCGATCAACGATGTCAAGAAGGGATCTGCGCGCCTGAACATGTGGGGTTTCGGCAATCGAGTGGCGCGAGATGAAGAGCCCTTCGAATTCTGGCTGGCAGTGGGTTCGAAGTTTCTGATGCTGCCCGTGGGCTGCTTCATGCTCTGGTTCGCCTCGGACATGTTCTGGAGATAGCGCATCGCGCCGTGGCTTTTCCCCATCCCTGAAATTCCTCGGTCACCCTGAACTTGTTTCAGGGTCCAGCTTTGGGAACGCGCGGGCATTGCAGGAGGAAGACTGGATGCTGAAACAAGTTCAGCATGACGAATTGACAGGAGCAGACGCATGAAACTCGGCCGTCTCAACCATATCGGCGTCGCGACGCCTTCTATCGCGGACTCCATCGCCTACTACCGCGACACGATGGGCGCGGTTCAGATCCACAAACCGTTCGACCTGCCCGAACAGGGCGTGAAGGTCTGCTTCGTCGATACGCCCGACAGTGCGGGCGAAGTCGGCAAGGGCACACAGATCGAACTGATCGAGCCGTTCGACGAGGCGAGCCCGATCAACGGCTTCCTCGCCAAGAACCCCGCCGGCGGCCAGCACCACGTCTGCTACGAGGTGGAAGACATCGAGGCGGCGCGCGAGTGGTTCGAGGGGAAGGGCAAGCGCATCCTCGGCCCGACGCGCATCGGCGCGCACGGCACGCCGATCTTCTTCCTCCACCCCAAGGACATGATGGGTCAGCTGACCGAGATCATGGAGACGCCCAAGGACGGCGCGCACTGGTCCAACTGAGCGCGCGGCCGGGCCGGGTGCCTTGCCCGGCTCCGGCCCGCCCTGGCTTGCCGTCTTGCCAAGCGCCTTAGCCGTATAATACACTGGCACGATGCAGGGCCCGGTATCTTTTCCTCGTTCACGGCGCCTCGATCGGGGAGACGGCGCGGGTGTGTGGCTGACCTACTATCCGCCCGGCGTAACCCAGCAGCATCACGATCACGAGGCGGGCCAGCTCAGCATGCTGCTGTCCGGCTGTTTTGCCGAACTCAGCGGCGGGCGCGAATATCGGCCCATGGCGCGGCACATCGGCCTGATGCCCGCGGGCGAGGGCCACGCGGTCCGCTTCGGGCGCGAGGGTGCGCTGATCCTGTCGATTAATTGCGAGCCTGCGGCCCATGGCGGTGGCGAACGGCGCAAATGGCGTCGCATGGGCGCTGCCTCGTGTCGCCACGCTGCGCTGATGCGGCTTCTGCCCGATCATGCGGGCGAGCTGGCCGGGGCTCTGGTCGACAGTTTCGGGGAGGCCGAGGCGCTCGATCCGTCCCCGCTATCCGCCGCACCCGTATGGCTGCGCCGTGCGCTGGCCCAGATCGCGGAGGCGCCCGATACTCCGGTGGCCGACCTCGCGCGCGAGGCGGGGGTGCACCGCGCGCATTTCTCCCGCCGGTTCCAGCGGCATACCGGCCTCACGCCCACTGAGTTCCGCCTGCTGCGCAAGAGTGCGGCGGCCATGCGCCGGACCCTCGATGGCGAGGTCTCGCTGGCGCAGGCCGCGCTGGAGGCGGGGTTCGCCGATCAGGCGCACTGGACGCGCACCTGCCGCGTGCTGGCGGGTATCCCGCCGGGCAGGGTGCGCCGCCTGCTGTCGGCCTGAAAGGTCACCTGCGTTCAAGAATGCGCGCGTGCGTCGCCCTAGACGCCCGCTCATCGAATTCAGGAGACGATCGATGAAGCGCCATTTCGGCCTGGTCACCGCAGCGGCCCTGCTGGTTGCCGCCCCCGCCCATGCTTCGCAAGACCAGGCAGCCTTCGATCGCGCGGTCGCCGCCGTGCAGGCCCGGATGGAGCCGATCGACGCGATGGAGGATCGCATCCCCGGCCGCGTGCTCGTCTTCACCAGCACCGGGGCCGATCCGGTCGTGGACGTACGCGGCGTCGCGAATGTCGAGACCGGGCAGAGCGCTGATGCGGACACGCCGTTCTACATTGCCTCCATGACCAAGGCATTTGTCGGGCTGATGGCCGTGCGGCTCGACATGGACGGCACCTTGCCGCTCGAGACCACGCTGGCCGAGATCTATCCCGGCATGCGCGTGGAGGGTGTCGATCTGTCGCAGGTTACGCTGCGCGACGCCCTGTCGCACCGGCTGGGCTTCAACTCGCCCGCGCTGAGCTTCCGGACCTCTTACACCGATGCCGTGCCCGTCGGCGAGTTCGCGAAGGTCGTGAATGCGTCGCAGGAACCGACCGATCGTGCCTTCAGCTATGCCAACCTGGGCTACCTGCTCTATGCGGGCGCGTTGGAGAAGCGCACCGGCCGATCATGGAAGAGCTGGCTCGATCAGCTGGTGCTGATGCCGCTGGGCATGCACCACAGCTCCGCGCGCACCAGCGACCTGCCGCTCGCCAGCCATACGCACGAGCTCTACGTCAGCGGCTGGCGGACCTATCCGCCGAAGACCGACGCGATCATGCATGCGGCGGGCGGCATGGTCGTATCGGGAGGCGACATGGCCAGGTGGCTGTCGGCGAACGCCGGTGGCGATAGCGCCATCGCAGGCGAGGTGTTCGACGCGGCCCAGACCAAGCTCGCCGAGACCACGCGCGAGGCAGGGCCGGTCAACTGCACCGGCTATGCGCTTGGCTGGACGCTGTGCGAGGCGGGCGGCATCCGTTTCCTCGAACATGGCGGTACCTATACCGGCGCGCGCAGCGAGATGATCGTCCTGCCCGACCATGGCGCAGGCTTTGCGGCGATATTCAATTCGGACAGCATGACCGGCGGGCTGGGGCAGCAGCTCGTGGCGACCTTCGTGATGGCCTATGCCGGGCAGGCCGACGGCTTGCCAGCGCCCGAGGCTTTCGCGCAGCGCTATGCCGAGCGGGCCGATGGCTATCGCGCGAACCGCAGCGATACCGAAACGCAGCTCGCGGCGCTCGACTGGAGCGCGGATCGCGCGCAGCTGGAGGCCTATGGCGGCGTCTTCGTGCATCCCGCGCTGGGAGAACTCGACCTTGCGGTTGCCGACCGCACACTGCGCGCCACGCTCAACGGAACGGCGCTGGTGCTCCAGGGAATCGAGGACGATCACTACGCCGCCCGGATTTCCACCGGATCGGGCTATGACGATTTCCGCTTGGTGCGCGGCGATGATGGCGCGGTGGTCGCGGTCGAGTGGGACGGGGATGTGTTCCAACGGCGCGCCACGCCGTAGCGCGCGCCACGGCTCGGCCTGCAAGCTGCCATCGGCTTCGGAGCGATACCGCCGATCCTCGCCCCTTCCGCTCGGTTTGCGAATGTGGTTAGGAGCGGCCCATGACCGACAAACCGAGCTATTCCGACTGGCAGGCCAAGGCCGACAAGGAAGTCAAAGGCCGCGGCCTCACCTGGCACACGCCCGAGGGCTTCGACGTGAAGCCGCTCTATACGAGCGAGGACACGGCAGACATCGACCCGGGCCTGCCCGGCTTCGCGCCGTTCACGCGCGGGCCCTATGCCAGCATGTATACCGGGCGCGCATGGACGATCCGCCAGTATGCGGGCTTTTCGACCGCCGAGGAATCGAACGCCTTCTACCGCCGCAACCTCGCCGCAGGGCAGAAGGGCCTTTCGGTCGCCTTCGATCTCGCCACGCACCGTGGCTACGATTCGGATCACCCGCGCGTGGTCGGCGATGTCGGCAAGGCGGGCGTGGCGATCGACACCGTGCGCGACATGGAAATCCTGTTCGACCAGATCCCGCTCGACCAAATGTCCGTCTCGATGACCATGAACGGGGCGGTGATCCCCGTGATGGCGTTCTACATCGTCGCGGCGGAGCGCAGCGGGGTTTCTCAGGAGAAACTCTCCGGGACCATCCAGAACGACATCCTCAAGGAGTTCATGGTCCGCAACACGTACATCTATCCGCCCGAGCCGAGCATGCGGATCGTGAGCGACATCATCGCCTACACGTCCGACCACATGCCGCGCTTCAACAGCATCTCGATCTCAGGCTATCACATGCACGAAGCGGGCGCGACGGCGGTGCAGGAGCTCGCCTTCACCATCGCCGACGGCAAGGAATATGCCCAGCGCGCGATGGATACCGGGCTGGACATCGACGCGTTTGCCCCGCGCCTCAGCTTCTTCTGGGGCATCGGGATGAACTTCTTCATGGAGATCGCCAAGATGCGCGCCGCGCGCCATTTGTGGCACGATGTCATGGAAGGGCTGGGGGCCAAGAACCCCAAGTCCAAGATGCTGCGCACCCACTGCCAGACCTCGGGCGTGTCTCTGCAAGAGCAGGACCCCTACAACAACGTCATCCGCACCACGATCGAGGCGATGGCTGCGGTACTGGGCGGCACGCAGTCGCTCCACACCAATGCGCTGGACGAGGCGATCGCGCTGCCGACCGACTTCTCCGCCCGCATCGCGCGCAACACGCAGCTGGTGCTGGAGGAGGAGACCGGCATCACCAATGTCGCCGATCCGCTGGGTGGCTCGTACTATGTCGAGAGCCTGACCGCGAAGCTTTACGAGGAAGCGCGCGCGATTATCGAGGAAGTCGACGCGGCGGGCGGCATGACCAAGTATGTCGCCAGCGGCGAGCCCAAGCGCCGGATCGAGCAGGCGGCGGCCGAAAAGCAGGCCAATGTCGACCGGGGCGAGACCGTGATCGTCGGCGTCAACAAGTACCGGCGCGATAAGGAAGACGAGATCGACACGCTCGATATCGACAACCACAAGGTCCGCCAGTCGCAGATCGCGCGGATCGAGCGGGTGCGTTCGGAGCGCGACGACATGGCCTGCCAGGCCGCGCTCGACGCGCTGGCGCGCGGTGCGGCGCAAAGCCAGGGCAACCTGCTCGCGCTGGCGGTCGAGGCCGCGCGCGCCGACGCGACGCTGGGCGAAATCAGCGAGGCGATGGAAGACGTCTTCGGGCGCTACGACACCAAGCCGACGCCGGTGACGGGCGTCTATTCGAAGGCCTATTCCGAAGACGAGCGCTACCAGCAGGTCGTCCAAGGCGTCGACGCGGTCGAGCAGCGGCTGGGCCGCAAGCCCAAGATCATGATCGCCAAGATGGGACAGGACGGGCACGATCGCGGCGCGAACGTGGTCGCCTCCGCCTTTGCCGACATGGGCTTCGATGTCGTCTCCGGCCCGCTGTTCCAGACCCCGCAGGAAACGTTGGAAATGGCGCTGGCCGAAGGCGTCGACGCGATCGGCGCGTCGAGCCTCGCGGCAGGCCACAAGACGCTGATCCCCGAGCTGATCAATCTGCTCAAGGATGCGGGCCGCGCCGACATCAAGGTGACGGCAGGCGGCGTGATCCCGCAGGCGGACTACCAGTTCTTGCGCGATGCAGGCGTCCAGGGCATCTACGGCCCGGGCAGCAACGTGGTCGAATGCGCGGCGGACATGCTGCGCCTGCTCGGCCACAATATGCCCCCGCCCGATGATGAGCTGGACGAGGCGGCGGAGTGAAGCTCACCCATCCCGTCACCCCGGACCTGATCCGGGGTCCCGCTTCTTCTTTGGTGCCGCGCAGAAGGAAGCGGGACCCCCGCCTTCGCGGGGGTGACGAAGTGGGGGGCTGCCGTGATCAACTCCGGTGAAAACAGAAATCTTTCGTCAGCGCAGAAGACAGGAGCCGCAGTCTTACTGCTCTTTCTCATAGCCCTGACTGTCACATTCTCGCTCGAAGCTATCCTTGGTGACATTATCAAAATCAACAGCCCTCACGCTGAACTCATCAAAGTCGCAATGTGGGTTGGGCCGATATTCGCCGCTCAAGTCGGAGCGTCGATCCTTATTCGGCGCTATATGAAAGCCAAAAATTGACCAATATCCGCACCGACTGGACCCTTGAGGAAATCATCCATCGTCACCCCGAACTTGTTTCGGGGTCCACCCCGCCACCCGAACTGACGCAGGAAAGGAAAGCTGGATGCTGAAACAAGTTCAGCATGACGGAGTGAGGAACGACTGGAATCGCGAGGAAATCGCGGACCTCTTCGACCTCCCCTTCACCGAGCTGCTGTTCCGCGCGGCGAGCGTCCACCGTGAGCACCATCCGCCCGAACAGGTCCAGCTGTGCACGCTGCTCAGCATCAAGACCGGTGGGTGCCCCGAGGACTGCGGCTATTGCAGCCAGTCGGTCCACGCCGATTCCGGCGTCGAGGCAACCAAGCTGATGGATGTGCAGGCGGTGCTCCAGCGCGCGGCGCAGGCGAAGGATCAGGGCAGCCAGCGCTTCTGCATGGGTGCCGCGTGGCGCAACCCCAAGGACCGCGATATGCCCGCGATCGTCAAGATCGTCGAAGGCGTGCGCGACATGGGGCTGGAGACCTGCATGACGCTCGGCATGCTCACGCCCAAACAGGCGGAGATGCTGAAAGAGGCAGGGCTCGACTACTACAACCACAATATCGACAGCGGGCCCGAATATTACGAGCGCGTCATCACCACGCGCAACTATCAGGACCGGCTTGATACGCTGCAGAACGTGCGCGACGCGGGGATCAACGTGTGTTCCGGCGGGATCGTGGGCATGGGCGAGACGCGCGAGGATCGCGTCGGCTTCGTCCACACGCTCGCCACGCTGGAGCAGCACCCCGAAAGCGTGCCGGTCAACGCGCTGGTGCCGGTCAAGGGCACCGTGCTGGGCGACATGCTGGCCGATACGCCGCTCGCCAAGATCGACGATATCGAGTTCGTCCGCACCGTCGCTGTCGCGCGGATCACCATGCCGCTTTCGATGGTGCGCCTGAGCGCAGGCCGCGAAAGCATGAGCGAGGCGACGCAGGCGTTGTGCTTCCTCGCGGGCGCGAACTCGATCTTCACCGGCGACAAGCTGCTGACTGCGCCCAACGCAGGCGACGACAGCGACGGTGCGCTGTTCGCCAAGCTGGGGCTGACCCCGCTGCAGGGTGAGGAGCCGATGCGTCGCAATCAGGACGGCGCATGCAAGGTTAGCGAACCGGCAGAATAGGAGAGATCCGCTCGTGCCGAGCCTGTCGAAGCACCGTTCTTCTTTTTCGCGAACGTCGCAGAAGAAAGTGCAGCCGTTGGCGCTTTGCGCCCTCTTCGAGTCCGCCAGGCTCAGGGCGAGCGGTGCCCGCCAATGACCCTCGGCTTTTCCGTCGACGCGCTGCTGCCCAGGGCGCGCGGGGGCGGGCAGCTGAAGATGGGGCTCGCAAAGCTGCACGAGAGCGAATGGCTCCAGCCCGATCCCGATATTGCGGCGCGCGAACGGGCCTTTGTCGACTATCCGCAAGGCATCCAGCTCGCGCCTGAAGGCGAGGCTTCGGGAGCCGAACTCGCGGCCATGCTGGGCGTGCGCGGCGGGTTACCTGAAGCCGCGCGGGCCCATCACGAGGACATGTGCCTGCTCACCCGCCAGCCGGAGGAGGAGCAATACCGCCTCATCGGTGCGGCGGTGGCATGGCCGAGTGACTGGACGCCCGCCGACAAGCTGGGCCTGCCGCTCCGCGCGCTCCATGCGCCGATACAGGGCTACGAGGAACAGCTCGCCAGCGGGGTCGATCACTTCATGGCGAAGCTCAAACCCGGCGCGATCTATGGCCGCGCCAATTGGTTCATTGCCGCCACCCCGGCAATGCGCTGGGTCGCGCAGCCGCCCGAGCAGGCCTTCGCCCACGTCACGCCCGAAAACGCGGGCGAGGCCCTGTTCGTCCGCTCCGAACGCCAGACACTGCGCCGCCTGCCGCAGACAGGTGCGGTCCTGTTCACTATCGGGATCTACGTCGCCCCGCTGGGCACTCTTGCCAGCGCCAATGTGCATCGCCTCGCCGATGCGTTGCGTTCGCTGCTGGACGGGGAAGGGGAACGTAGGGGCACAGGGGCTTTCGCTCCCGCGTTAATCGGCTATGCGAGGGCCCGACAACAGGAGGCCGGACCATGATGATCCTGACCGCATTGCTGCTTCAGGCGAGCGCGCAAGCCGCCGAGCCGCAGGTCGATTGCGATAACGCGATGACGCAGACCGAGATGAATATCTGCTCGTGGCAGTCCTATCAGCGCGCCGATGCGGAACTGAACGCGGCGTGGTCGCGCGCGTCGGAACACGCGAAGGAGATGGATCGCAACGCCGCCGAATATGATGGCGACACCAGCGCGCATTCGCGCCTGCTTGCCGCGCAGCGCGCGTGGCTCAAATTCCGCGATGCGCATTGCCTTGCCGAAAACGGGGAGCGCGAAGGCGGCGGCACCATCTGGCCGCTGCTGCAGAATGGTTGCCTCGAAGCCCTGACCGAGGCACGCACCGCCCAACTGCGCCAATATGTCGAGATGCCTTACTGATGTTCAAGAAGATCCTGATTGCCAATCGCGGCGAGATTGCCTGCCGCGTGATCCAGACGTGCAAGCGCATGGGGATCGCCACCGTGGCGGTCTATTCCGATGCCGATGCCCGCGCGCCCTTCGTGAAGATGGCGGACGAGGCCGTGCATCTGGGCCCGCCGCCTGCGGCGGGAAGCTACCTGCTGGCGGACAAGATCATCGAGGCGTGCAAGGCAACCGGGGCCGAGGCGGTCCACCCGGGCTATGGCTTCCTCTCCGAACGCGCGAGCTTCGTCGAAGCGCTCGACAAGGAGGGCATCGTCTTCATCGGCCCGCCCGCCAAGGCGATTGCCGCGATGGGCGACAAGATCGAATCCAAGAAGCTGGCCAAGGAAGCGGGCGTGAACACCGTGCCCGGCTCGAAGGATGCGATCGACACCACCGAGGAGGCGCTGAAGGTCTCCAACGAGATCGGCTACCCGGTGATGATGAAGGCGTCCGCCGGGGGCGGCGGCAAGGGGATGCGCCTTGCCTGGAACGACAAGGATGTCGAGGAAGGCTTCGAAGCGACCAAGCGGGAAGGCCTGAACTCTTTCGGCGATGACCGCGTGTTTATCGAGAAGTTCATCGAAGACCCGCGCCATATCGAGATTCAGATCCTCGCCGACCGGCAGGGCAACACGCTCTACCTGAACGAGCGCGAATGCAGCATCCAGCGCCGCCACCAAAAGGTGGTCGAGGAAGCGCCGTCGCCTTTCGTCACGCCCGAAATGCGCAAGGCGATGGGCGAGCAGGCGGTCGCGCTGTCGCAGGCGGTCGGGTACTTCTCCGCAGGCACGGTCGAGCTGATCGTCAGCGGCGCGGACAAGACGGGGGAGAGCTTCTACTTCCTCGAAATGAACACCCGCCTGCAGGTGGAACACCCGGTGACCGAGGCGATCACCGGGGTCGACCTGGTCGAGTGGATGATCCGCGTCGCGGCGGGCGAAGAGCTTCCCATGAAGCAGGACGACATCGGGATCGACGGCTGGTCGATCGAGACGCGCGTCTACGCCGAAGACCCCTACCGCAACTTCCTCCCTTCGATTGGGCGGCTGGTCCGCTACGAACCGCCGGTTCCGGGCTGGACGGGCGATAGCGGCCCCGCCGGACGGCGCGGTTACGAGACCGGCGGTGGCGGCGTGCGGGTCGACGATGGCGTGTTCGAAGGTGGCGAGGTCTCGATCTTCTACGATCCGATGATCGCCAAGTTGATCACCTGGGCGCCCACGCGCGACGGCGCGGCGGATCTGCAGATCGAAGCGCTCGACGCCTTCCGCGTCGAAGGGCCGGGGCACAATATCGATTTCCTCAGCGCCATCATGCAGCACCCGCGCTTCCGCTCGGGCGAGCTGACCACCGGCTTCATTGCCGAGGAATATCCCGATGGCTTCCAGGGCGCGGCGACGGGCGAGGACCGGCTGCGGCTGGTCGCCTCGCTGATGGCGCGCGCGCAGGCCGCGCTGATGGACCACGAGGGCCAGATTTCGGGGCGGCTCGACGGCGCGCCCAAGGTGCCATCCGCGTGGGTCGTCAAGATGGATGGCCGCAAGTTCGCGGTCGAGCTGGGTGAAGGCGGCGCGACGGTCGATGGCGAATGGATTGCCGGGACGACCGACTGGCAGCCCGGCACCGTGCTCGCCGCGGCGAGCGGCAATGGCGAGAACCTCGCGATCCAGCTGCGCCGCGACGGCAGCAGCACATGGTCGCTGACGACGCGTGGGCGCACGCACAAGGGGCTCGCCGTGCCCGCGCGCATTGCTCCGCTGCTCGATCACATGATCGAGAAGGAACCGCCCGATCTTTCCAAGATGCTGATCTGCCCGATGCCGGGCCTGCTGGTGAAGCTGCATGTGGGCGAAGGCGAAGAGGTCCAGCCGGGCCAGCCGCTCGCCACGGTCGAGGCGATGAAGATGGAGAACATCCTGCGCGCCGAGAAAGAAGGCACTATCGCGTCGATCAACGCTGCCGAAGGTGACAGCCTCGCGGTGGACGAGGTGATCCTGGAGCTGGAATAGTGCACCTCTCGCACGCACCCGAGGCCCCGGCAGCAGAGGAAACGAGCTTCGAGCAGTTTCTCAAGATCGATATCCGCGTCGGCACGGTGGTCGCGGCGCACGAATACCCAAAGGAGCGGGATGAGTGTTCGTGAAGAAACGCTCTATTTCCGGGCATTGTTTTGCAATAGTCGTCATTTTTGTCCTGACGGGCTGCGATTTGTTGCCAGGCATATTCCAGAGGCATGAAAATTTATGCCGCGAAGAAGCGCGTCTAATCGTTCATGATGCTGAGCTATGGAAACAATATCTAATCGAGGCGGAGCAGACATTTTCTGATCGCTCTGAGAGATTTCCAAATACTCGTAGGGCTCTTATCGAGTACGCTCCAAGCTTCGAGCACAGATATGGTTCAGATCTAAAAAGTAGACCTAGATCATTAGATCATGAAATAACAAGGCAAGATATTTATATATTAAAAGATGGTAGAATTGCCGCGCAATTTTTAAATTTTTATGCAAGAGTAGATTTTAGTAATAATATTCGAAGTTGTATTGCGGTAGTTCCTGATCTCTATCGCAAAGATGGGAATGGCTTATGAGTGATGGTCAATCAAATCCTCTTTATGCGCGCGATTATATAACGTCTCCAAAAATTGCGGGCCTTACTGTCTTGCCAGTGCGCACTATAGGTATTTGTTAATGCACCTCTTGCACGCACCCGAGGCTCCGGCGGCGGAAGAGACGAGCTTCGAGCAGTTTCTCAAGGTCGATATCCGCATCGGCACGGTGGTTGCCGCGCATGAGTTTCCCGAGGCGCGCAAGCCCGCCTACAAGCTGGAAATCGACTTCGGTCCGACCATCGG
Source organism: Citromicrobium sp. (assembly GCA_002712945.1). Next base: position 3,036 of record PAVA01000012.1, on the reverse strand, counting down.
CGTGAAGAAGACCAGCGCGCAGATCACCGCGAACTACCGCCGCGAGGAACTGGTCGGGCGGCAGGTCGCGGCGGTGGTCAACTTCCCCCCGCGCCAGATCGGCCCCGCCATGTCCGAAGTGCTCACCCTCGGCTTCCCGGACGAGGCGGGCGAGGTCGTGCTGTTCAAGCCCGACAGCGAAGTGCCCAACGGTTCGCGGCTGTTTTAGGGTTTTAGACCAACACCCAAACCGCTCGTGCTGAGCTTGTCGAAGTGCGAGCGCTTGGTGCGGTTCGCCCTTCGACAGGCTCAGGACGAACGGGAGGGAAGCCCCTCTCCTCAATGCGCCTGTAGCTGCTCGTCCATGAAGGCGGCGATGTCGGCCAACTCGACATCGCGCGCGACGAAGGCCTCTCCCAAAGAACGCAGCAAGATGAAGGGCACCGTGCTCGCCTCGGCCTTCTTGTCGTTGCGCATGTGGTTCGCCAGCGCGGTGCCGTCGCATTGGAGGCCGAGGGGGGCGATCTCCGTCGGCAGGCCTGCGCGCGCCAGCGCATCGGCGACCGCTTCGGCATCGGCCAGCGAGATCAGCCCGCGCCTTTCGGAATAGCGCGCGGCCAGCACCATGCCCAGCGCCACCGCCTCGCCATGCAGTAGCCGGTCCGAAAACCCGGTCTCTGCCTCAAGCGCATGGCCGAAAGTGTGCCCGAGGTTGAGCAGCGCTCGCGCGTCCTTCGTCTCGCGCTCATCCTCGGCGACGATCCGTGCCTTCATGCCCACACAATGCGCAATCACGGGTTCGAGCGCGGTATCCTCGCAGGCGAGGATCGCATCGCTCGCCTCGTTTACCCGCGCGAAGAACTCCGCATCGCCGAGCAAGCCGTATTTGAACACCTCGGCCAGCCCGGCACGCATCTCGCGGTCGGGCAGGGTGGCGAGACAGGTCGTGTCGGCCAGCACCAGCGAGGGCTGGTGGAATGCGCCGATGAGGTTCTTGCCCTTGGCGGAGTTGATCGCGGTCTTGCCGCCGACGCTCGAATCGACCTGCGCCAGAAGCGTGGTCGGTAGCTGGACGAAGCCGCAGCCGCGCTTGAGGATTGCGCAGGCGAAGCCGACCAGATCGCCGACCACGCCGCCCCCGAGCGCGAACACATGGTCGGACCGGGTCACGCCGCGGTCCAGCAGCCAGTCGGTCAGGCGTTCGAGTTCGGCCCAGCTTTTCGAGGCTTCGCCGGGCGCAACCTCGTACCACTCGATTGTGTGGCCAGCAGAGGCGAGCGAGGCCGCGAGCCGTTCGCCATGCAGGCGCTTCGCATTGGCATCGGCCACGAGGGGCACGGGCCGACCGCCCCGGTAGTGCGCAAGAAAGGCGTGTGCATGCGTGGCCGCGTCGTCCAGCAGTCCCGCGCCGACATGCACCCGGTAACTGCGCCCGGCGAGGCTCACGTCTATTGCAGCCATTGCTCGATTCCCTCGATAATCGCCCAGGCAGTGCGCGTGTGCGGGCCCTTGCGCCCCTCTACGCGAACAGGCGCCTGCCGGTAATAGGGTGCGCGCTCGCGCAGCAGGCGGCCGAGGATTTCCTCGGGGTCGCCATCGCGAAGCAGCGGGCGATGGTCGCGGCGGCCCGTGCGCTCCACCAGCGTGGCGAGGTCGCAGTCGATCCAGACCGCGATGGCCTTGTCGAGGATCAGCGCGCGGGTTTCGTCGTCGACGAAGGCGCCGCCGCCGGTCGCGATAACGCCGTGGTTTTCCTCGATCAGGCGGGCGATCACCCGCCGTTCACCGTCGCGAAAATAGGCTTCGCCGAATTCGCTGAAGATCTCCGCGACGGAAAGGCGCGCGGCTTCCTCGATCGCGTCGTCGGCATCGATGAAGCTGCGCCCGAGCATCTGCGCGAGCCTGCGCCCCACGGTCGATTTCCCCGCGCCCATCAGGCCAACCAGCGCAATCGGCCGGTCGAGCCGCGCGGAGAGCGCCTCGATGCGGGCAAGTGCGGCGGGTTCAGGCACGGGCTCCATTGCTCGGCGGCGTAGAGATGGGCTAGGGCGAAGGCAACAAAGGGTATCGGAACGCGTGCAGATAGAGATTTCGCAAGCCACCTGGCGGCGCATCGGGCTGGGCGCGCTTGCCATCGTCCTGGTCCTCGGCTGGGCCTGGTGGGATGGCGGGGAAGAGCCCTTGCGTCCGATGGCGCAATCGATCGATCTGCCGGAGGTAGGGGAATGAAAATGCGCGCGCGGGCCGGATTGCTGGCCGGAGCCGGGCTGATGGTGCTGGCGGTGCCTTTCGCGCTGGCGGCGGGCAATCCCGTGTCGCTTCTGCCGCCCGGGTCCGAAGAACCGGCGCCGACGCCGAGCCCTGCGCCCGCGCCGACCCCGGCCGAGACGCAGGCGCCTGCGCCCACATCCTCGCCCGTGGTGCAGGACACAGGCGAGGATTCGGAAGGCGGATCGGACGGCGAGTCCGACGACGAGGAATCGTCCGGCGGCACCGGCAACCGCCTGCCCACGCTCGAAGAACTGGAAGCGCTCGATACCGACGAGCTGGACGAGCTGCTGGGCCTCAAGCCCAAATTCGACATTCCGCCCGCGCAGCGCCGCTCGACCGCGCGCGTCGGCATCCTGGCCGAGGACGAGGGCGGCCTGCCCGCCGTCTCGCTCGCGCGGCAACCGCAATCGCTGGTCCGCGCCTCGATTGCGGGCACGCAGGGCAGGCTGGTTTCGCGCTGGGGCCATATCGCGCTGCGCCGCGCGCTCGCGAGCCGGCTCGCTCCGCCATCGGGGATGAGCGGGGCCGAGTTCGCGGGTCTGCGCGCGCAGCTGCTCAACCGTATGGGCGAGTTCGGCGCGGCGCGCGCGATCGCGCAGGATGTGGATATCGACGCATGGAACGCGCGCCTCGCGAATGCGGCGGTCGACGCCTATATCGCCACCGGAGACATCGTCGGCGCCTGCCCGCTCGCGGTGCTGCGCGGCGGTTACCGCGAGGACGTGAAATGGCGGATGCTGCGGGCGATCTGCAGCGCCTATGGCGGCGAGGCGGGCCGTGCGCGCA
>PAVA01000011.1 GCA_002712945.1 Citromicrobium sp. | reverse complement strand
GTGATGATGAAGCTGATCGTCCCCGCATCGGCAGGCACCTGCGCCGCCGCATCGACCATGCAGGCGATCGCGCCCTTCATGTCGACCGCGCCGCGGCCATACAAAAGCTCGCCCCGGATGTCGGGATCGAACGCACCGCTCGCCCACCCCTCCCCCGGGGGCACAACATCGAGGTGCCCGGCGAAGGCAAAGTGCTTGGGCCCGTCTCCTGTGCGAATCGCAAAGAGGTTCTCGACCGGCGCCTCGTCGCTCCCGGCCGGGCCATCACCGCGCGCGAAGCGATGCACCGCAAAGCCGAGCGGTTCGAGCATCGCCTGCATTTCATCGAACACCGCCCCGGTTGCGGGCGTTACGCTGGGCGCGGCGATCAGCCGCTTGGCGAAATCGAGAACATCGGTCATCACATCGCCGCTAGCAGGAGACCTCGCCGATGCCCAAGCTCGATCTCGATGCGATTCCGCAGACCAACGCGACCGGCTATCCCGCGCCCTACAGCGAGGCGGTCCAGGGGCGATGGTATCGCCGGATCGCGCCCGCTGCCGGGCTGGAGGATTTCGGCGTGAGCCATGTCGTGCTCGAACCCGGCGCGTGGTCCTCGCAGCGGCACTGGCACGAGGGCGAGGACGAGATCGTGGTGATGCTTTCGGGCGAGGCGGTGCTGGTCGACGAGGGCGGAGAAACGCCGATGCGCGCGGGCGACATCGCGGCCTTTCCCAAGAACGACGGCAATGGCCATGTCCTGCAGAACCGTTCGGACGAGCCGTGCTGTTTCGTCGCGGTGGGCAGGCCCTCGGTCACCGACTGCCACTATCCCGATATCGACATGCATCTCTTCGCCGGGGCCAGCGAGCAGCGACGCAAGGACGGGTCGCGGTTCGAATGACCGTGGCGGCCTAGTCCCGCGCGGGCTCGGGCAGCGGGCCGGGCGCCATCGCGCGGTCGAGCAGCTCCGCGATCCTGAGGCCTGCCTGGGTAACCCGGCGCTGCGATACGGGGATCGCAGCCTCGATATCCGCCTGCGTCAGCGCGGTCTCGGCGGGCAGCGGGTCGGTGCAGGGATCGCAATTAAAGGCGTTGGGATAGACGAAGTCGCGCGCCGTCTCCCAGCTCTCGCGCCCCCAGTCCGCCGGATCGCCGCCCGCCAGCGCAGCGCGCTCGGTGGCGCTGTAACGCCGGACCAGCGCAGGCCGTGCGGATGAGATCGCACGTTCGGCCAGCGGCCCGTCCCAGATCCAGTGCAGGTTGAGCCCCGGCACGATCCCGTAATCCACATCGCGGTCGTTCCCGCCCCGGTCGTCCAGATCGCCCGAGTGGAGCGGCATGTGAATGTCGCCCGCAAAGTGGACCACGAAGGCGAGCGCTTCCAGCCGCACATTGTCGGGCAGGCTCTCGTCGGCAAGGATGCGGAAATTGCGGGCGATCTGCGCGCTGACGCAGTTGCCGCCCGAGCAGTTCTTGCGCGCGTCGTATTCCTCGGTCACCGGCTCGGTCTGGTAATGCCAGGCGGAGGTATAGCCCCAGCGCCAGCCTTCGCGCCGGATGCAATCGGGCCATGTCGCCGCATCGACGAGGTTGGAGAGCGCGCAATCGGGCGTGCCGATCTGCTGTTCGGCCTCGAACAGCCGGTCGATCTCGGCGCGGGTTTCGGGCTCGATATTGGCGAGCGCGATCTCGGCGGTGATCCCGTGCGCGTAGAAACCCCAGGCCGACAGCGGCGCGGGTACGAGCAGCGCGAGGGAGGCCAGCGCCGCCCCCAGTTTCACCTTCAGGCGGTGGGCACGCTTTCGTACTGTTCGATCACCCATTGTTCGTCCTCCGCGGCGGCGATCCACTGCTGGAGCCAGTCGTGGGTCCAGACCGCCTGCATGTAGCTTTCCGCGAAGCCCGGTACACCGAAGCCATAGGTGATGAAACGGCTGACGACCGGCGCGTAGAAGATATCCGCTGCGCCGAAGGTGCCGAACAGGAACGGCCCGCCGCTGCCGAAGCGCGCCCGAGCCTCCGCCCACAGGCCGAGGATGCGGACCACGTCCTGCCGGGTGCCTTCGGAGATCTTCACGTTCTCGTGCCGCGTGCGGATGTTCATCGGGCATTCGCGGCGCAGCGAGAGGTAGGAGCTGTGCATTTCGGCGACCATCGCGCGGGCCATCGCGCGCGCGGCATCGTCCTTCGGCCAGAAGCGGTCGCGCCCGACCTTGTCGGCGAGGTATTCGAGGATCGCGAGGCTGTCCCACACGACCGCCCCGGTTTCGTCCTCGCCGTCCCACAGGACCGGCACTTTGCCCGAGGACGGGGTCAGATCGCCCTCGCCGCGTTTCAGCGCGTCCCAGTCCTCGCCGAACAGCGGCACGAGGATTTCCTCGAAGGACAGGCCCGACTGCTTGCATGCGAGCCAGCCGCGCAGGCTCCAGCTCGAATAATTCTTGTTGCCGATGATCAGTTTCATGTCGTTCCGGGCCGCATCCTGGTGTCTCGCGTTGCGGTTAGAGGCCCGCCTCTGCGCTGTCGAGCGCGGAGCCTATGGCGTCAGCGCATCCGCCACCACTGCGGCGCGCAGGGCGGCGATGCCCTGTCCCTTTTCGGCACTGGTGAGGTGGATTTCCGGGTAGGCCGCGGGATGCTTCTTGGCTTCGGCGGCGACCTTTTCGTGCGTGGCTTCCAGCGCGCTCGCCTTGATCTTGTCGCTCTTGGTAAGGACGATGCGATAGCCCACGGCCGCCTCGTCCAGCATCTTCATCATCGCCCGGTCGGAGTCCTTCAGGCCATGGCGGCTGTCGACCAGAACCAGCGTGCGCGCCAGCACCGATCGCCCGCGCAGATAGGTCCGCACGAGGCCCTGCCACTTCTCGACCACGGACTTGGGCGCCTTGGCGAAGCCGTAGCCCGGCATGTCGACCAGCCGGAACTGCGTGGGCTCGCCCACCTCGAAGAAGTTGAGTTCCTGCGTGCGCCCCGGCGTGACCGAGGCGCGGGCGATCCCCTTGCGCATGGTTAGCGCATTGAGCAGCGTGCTCTTGCCGACGTTCGAGCGTCCGCACAGCGCAACCTCCGGCACTGTCGGCTCGGGCAGGAATTTCAGCTGGGGGGCCGAGAGCAGAAACTCGACCCGGCCCGAAACGAGGCGCGCGGCGGCGATCTCTTCGGGGGTCTGCGGGCCGGGACCGCTCACGCCTTCTCCTGCGCCTTCGCCTGCTTTTCGGCCTTTTCTTTCTGGGCGGCGGCCTTGAGCTGGGGATGCTTGGAATAGAGGTATCGCTGCTGGGCCAGCGTGAGGATGTTGGAAGTGTTCCAGTACAGCAACAGCCCCGCCGCGAAGGGCGCCATCACGAACATCAGCACCCACGGCATGATCGAGAAGACCTGCTGCTGGACCGGGTCCATCGTGCTGGGGTTGAGGCGGAAGGTGAGCCACATCGTGAAGCCGAGCAGCAGCGCGAGCGGGCCCAGCGCGAGGAAGCCGGGCACCTCGAACGGCAGCATCCCGAACAGGTTGAGGATATGCGCCGGATCGGGCGCGGACAAATCCTCGATCCACAGGATGAAGGGCTGGTGACGCATCTCGATCGCGAGGACCAGGACCTTGTAGAGCGCGAAGAAGACCGGGATCTGCAGGACCATCGGCAGACAGCCCGCGACCGGGTTGACGCCCTGTTCCTTGAACAGCTTCTGCATTTCCTGCTGCTGCTTGACCTTGTCGTCCTTGTGCTTCTCCTGCAGCTTTTTCATCTCCGGCTGGATCGCCTTCATCGACGCCATGCTGGAAAAGCCCTTCTGGGCGATGGGGAACATCAACCCGCGCACCACGCAGGTGAGCAGGATGATCGCGACGCCGAAATTGCCCACCGCGTCGAACAGCGTGCGCAGCAGCCACAGGATCGGCTTCTCGAACCAGCGGAACCAGCCCCAGTCGATCGCGAGGCCGAATCGCGCGACGCCCGCGTCCTCATAGGCATCGAGCACCTGGCTTTCCTTGGCACCGGCGAAGAGCTGCGAAGTGCGGCTGATCTGGCGCCCGGGGCGCAGGGTCGTGGGATCGTAGATCATGTCCGCGCGGAACAGATCGTCGCCGAGCGAGCGGAACCCGGTGTCGAGCGCAGCGCCGCGATCGGGGATCAGCGCGCCGAGCCAGTATACGTCGGTGAAGCCGATCCAGTCGGGGTTCGCTCCGCCCGCGACCGCACCTTCTTCGGCCAGATCGTCGTAATCGGGCCCGTAATCGACCGTCTCGTCGAACGTCCCGATGGGCCCCGAATGCGAAATCCAGGTGCTCTTGCTGGCGGTCAGGCTGGTGCGGGTGATCGTGGCGAAGGGAGCCACCACCACCGGCCCGTCGCCGTAATTGGCGACGGTCTGCTCGGCGGTGATCATGTAATTGTCGTCGATGGACAAGCGGATGCGGAACCGTTGCCCCTCGTCATTGTCCCAGCGCAGGTCCACCGGATTGCCCGGCGAAAGCGTGCCCCCGCTGGCCTGCCACACGGTGCGTGCATCGGGCAGCTGCGTGCCGTCGCCGACAAAGCCGAACTGGGCGAAGTTCTGGATCGGCGTGCCGGCGGGCGCGAACAGCTGCACCGGGCCGCTGTCCTCGTCGATCGTGGCGCGGTGATCCTTCAGCTCGATATCGTCGATCCGCGCGCCGACGAGATTGATCGAGCCTTCCACGCGCGGCGCGTCGATCGCCACGCGATTGCCCGAGGCCAGCGCCTCGTCGAGGTCGACCACTTGCTGAGCCACTCCGGGCGCGACGCCCGTTTTCTCGGCCACTTCCTGCGCGGCGCGCTGCTCCGGCGTGGTCGCGCGCTCGACCTGCTCGGTCTCGGGCGGGGCCGGGTAGAAATAGCTGATCGCCGCGTCGTAACCGAGGATCATGATGCCGCACAGCACCACGGCGAAGATGAGATTGCGCTGGTTGTCCAAGAGTCTTGCGCCTGCTGTTCGTTAACTGTCCCGCCGGAATGGCGAAGGGGTTTATGGGACCGTCCTAAGGCACCGGATCCGGGCCGTGTCCACCCCAAGGGTGGCAGCGCATTATACGCTTGAAGCCCAGCCATCCACCCCTGATTGGCCCGTGCTTCTCGATCGCCTCGATCGCATATTGCGAGCAGCTCGGCTGGAAACGGCAACTGGGCGGCAGGATGGCGCTCGGCCCGAGCTGCCAGCCCCGGATGAGGAGCACCATCGCGCGCCGGACCGGCTTCATCGCGTGCGCTTTCTGCGCGGGGGCCGCCCGCGCTGGCCCTCGCCGCGCGCCGCGCGGCCGAGAGCAGTGACCAGATCTTCGGTCAGGGCGGCGTAATCGCGCTCGATCCCGCCCTCCCGGCCGATCAGCACATGATCGTAATCGGGCAGGCCGTGGCGTGGAAGCTGCGCCCAGAGAAGCTCGCGAAAGCGCCGCTTCATCCGGTTGCGGACCACCGCATTGCCGATCTTCTTGGTAACGGTGATTCCGTAGCGGATGCCACGACCGTCATTGGGCCGCGCCAGCAACACGAAGCCCGGCATCGGCACGCGCAGGCCACGATTGGCTGCGAGGAAATCCGCGCGCGCGGTCATCACGTTCCGGGCGGTAATCGCCCTGCCGGAACCGTCAGGCGTAGAGCCGGGTACCGAGGGAACGAGCGCGTTCATATCGGATAGATAGGCAAACGGGCCCCCGATTGGGAGCCCGCAAGCGCAAACAGGCTTTCACCGACGGGGCCGGATGGCCCCGCTGGCGCTCGAAGCCTAACGAATTACGCGCAGAGCTTCTTGCGACCGCGCTTGCGACGCGCGGCGAGAACCTTGCGGCCGCCCGTGGTGGCCTTGCGTGCGAAAAAGCCGTGGCGACGCGCACGAACGAGATTGCTGGGCTGGAAAGTCCGCTTCATAAAACCCTCGAATGCTGGATCGGCAGGCCGCGCGGGGCGCGATCCGGCCAGAATTTCCTCCGGCTCTTGCAAGCCGGAACTTCAAGCGGGCGCCATTACTGGCCCGCCGCGGTAACGTCAAGATAGGCAATGCGCGGCGGATTGCCAGCCGCCTCGTTATCATTGGCGGCGCTGGCGATGGTGCGCGCCATCCATTCGCGCATGTCCCACGCATCGAGCCAGCGGGCGCGCGAATGGGGCACCGAATTGGTCATCGCGTAGAAATCGCGCGCGCCGCCCGCGCTCATGCCCATCTCGCGGTAGTAATCGATGTAATAGCGGTGCTCGGGCGCGCCTGCCGGAAAATCCGATGCCTCGCGCCCGCGATTGTCGCGCCAGCTATGGACCGCGAAGCGCGCGCCATCCTCGACCTCGCGCTGCGCGCCCGCAAGGAAGAGCTCGACCGCGCCCGAGCGGACCGAACCGCCGCGCGGCACCCGCGTGGTCAAGCCGGCGGCGCGGATCATCCGCCCGACGGCGAGGTTCGCCCGGTCGTTCTCGGTCCCCGGCGCTTCGACCAGGTCGAGCGTGCGCAGCTGGGGGTAGGCACGCAGGAGCGCGGCGAACTGCGCCGGGCTTGCAGCGGTGGTCGTCCCGACCAATACGGCGCGGGTCGGATCGACCACGCGGAACGGGCCGAAAGCGGCCAGCGCGGTCGGTGCGCTCGCGCGGAAGGAGGAGATCGCGCGATCGGCGGTGGAATACTCCATCCGCGGCGCGGGGTAGGCGTAGCCTTCGCCCTCGACATATTCGTCGACCGGCTCGCTCTCGTAGAAGCGCGGATCGCTCTCGTCGATCCACTCCTCGGTCACCGTGACCTCGACAACCCAACCCTCGGCCTGTGCAGGGGGAGTGGACAGGCCGAGGGTGGTTGCGGCGGCGGGAAGGAGAAGGGTTAGCCAGCGCACCGGCAACCTTTTGCCGCCTTCGCCTTACCATCTTGCGTGCGAGCATGGTTTCGCACCCGGTAACCTTTGGCAGGCGCCCAACCCTTGCGGTTTCCCCCGATCTCGACAAGCGGGCCGCGAGGCGGCAACACCTTGCCGGGTTCACTTGGGGGGAGGGGCCGCGCGTGGTCGCACTGGTGAGGACGGTCGCCTATCTCGGGCTGGAGGCGCGCAGCGTCGAGGTGCAGTGCCAGCTCGCCGCCGGCCTTCCGCGCTTCAGCGTCGTCGGCCTGCCCGACAAGGCGGTGAGCGAGAGCCGCGAGCGGGTGCAGGCCGCGCTCGCGGCGATGGGCCTCGCGCTGCCGCCCAAGCGGATCACGGTCAACCTCTCGCCCGCCGACCTGCCCAAGGACGGATCGCATTACGACCTGCCGATCGCGCTCGCGCTGCTGGCGGCGATGGGCGTGGCGGACCGCGAGCAGCTGGCGGACTTCGTGGCGGTCGGCGAACTCGCGCTCGACGGGCGGATCGTCGGCTCGCCAGGCGTGCTTCTCGCGGCGCTGCATGCGAGCGAGGCCGAGTGCGGGCTGATCTGCCCCGCCGCGCAAGGGGCGGAGGCCCGCTGGGCGAGCGGCATCCCGGTGATCGCCGCGCCCGACCTCGTCAGCCTGCTCAACCACCTCAAGGGCACGCAGCAACTCGCCGAACCGCAGCTCGGCACGGTCGAGGAGACTGCGCCCGGCCCCGACCTCAGGCAGGTCAAGGGGCAGGAGAGTGCCAAGCGCGCGCTCGAGATTGCGGCGGCGGGGGGCCACAACCTGCTGATGAGCGGGCCGCCGGGGGCGGGCAAGAGTCTGCTCGCTGCCTGCCTGCCCGGCATCCTCCCCCCGCTCTCCCCCGCAGAGGCGCTGGAGGTGAGCATGGTGCAATCGGTCGCCGGGCTGCTCGAGGGCGGACGGATCAGCCGCGCGCGGCCGTTTCGCGCGCCCCACCATTCGGCGAGCATGGCGGCGCTGACCGGCGGCGGGCTGAAGGTGCGCCCCGGAGAGGTCTCCCTCGCGCATCTGGGCGTGCTGTTCCTCGACGAACTGCCCGAGTTCCAGCGGCCCGTTCTCGATTCGCTGAGACAGCCGCTGGAGACGGGCAAGGTCGACGTCGCGCGCGCCAATGCGCATGTCAGCTACCCCGCGCGGGTCCAGCTGATCGCGGCGATGAACCCGTGTCGCTGCGGCCACCTGGGCGATCCCTCGCTCGCCTGCAGCCGCGCGCCCAAATGCGCCGCCGACTACCAGAGCAAGGTCAGCGGGCCCATGCTCGACCGGATCGACCTGCACGTGGAGGTCGAGCCGGTCAGCGCCGCCGACCTCGCCCTGCCCCCGCCCGCCGAGGGGAGCGCCGAGGTCGCCGCGCGCGTGCTCGCCGCGCGGCAGGTGCAGACCGCGCGCGAGAGCGAGAGCGGCGCGCGCACCAATGCCGAACTCGACGGCGACATGCTGGACCGCTTCGCCACGCCCGACGAGGCGGGGCGCACGCTGCTGATGCAGGCGGCCGAGGCGATGCGGCTATCGGCGCGCAGCTATGTGCGGATGCTGCGGGTAGCGCGGACAGTGGCGGATCTTGGCGGTGCGGAGCAGGTCGGCCGCGTGCATGTGGCCGAGGCGCTGAGTTACCGGCGGCAGGCGCCGAGGGCGTGATGGGCGACGCGGCCTGACACACCTGACACAGTGTCCAAGGGGCAAAAACCTCCGGGGCGGATGGGGAGGATTTGGCCGGGATTTCCGGGGCGGATCGACGGTTTGAAAGAGCGCCTCGGGTGTAGCGCGGTGGGGGCGTGTAGGACAGCATGGGCTGCTTATGGTCCGCTAGTTGTCATGGCGTCTTCTTGAGACTTCGGCCTGATCCGGCGCGGCAATATCGAGCGCTCTGGGAGTCAGAGGAGTTATCGCCGTTCGTGCGGGCAAGGTTGCAGGCACCTGGATATTCTTCGCGAGGCCCAGCCAAGCGAGAAACCGGATGAAATCATAGCCCCAATCGATCTGCCCCGGATATAGGCCATGGCGCGCCGAAGCGGGAAATGCGTGATGGTTGCAATGCCAGCTCTCGCCCATCGTAGGAATCGCCAGCCACCCGATATTGTACCCTTGGACGGCCGCATCCTCGACATACCAGTCCTGATGTCCGCTGCGATGGGCCACATGGGCGATATACCAGTGCATGGTGAAGCAGGTCGCCACCCGCACCACCACACCCCATACAACCCACGGCCAGCCACCAAGTAGGAAGAGGACCAAGGCGACAGGAATCTGATGCAGCATCCAGGTGCGTTGGAGGAACCGGTAGAAAGGATCGTCGCTGATGCCGGGGCCGGCGTCAAAGTTTGGCGGGCGGTCGAACACGAGCCGGAAATTGAGGTAGTAAAACCCATCTACCAGCGCCGATTTCCTGTGACACAAGAACCAGTGGCAGTTCTCCTGCCGCTGCGCCCAATCGCGGATGTCGTGAAGGCCGACCGTCCAGAGAGGCCCACCCATGCCCACGAGCACGCCAATGTAGACCATGACCCGTTCGAGCCATTTCGGGCATTCGAAAGTGTGATGGATCAGACGTCGGTGGAAACCGACCGAATGGCCGACGCACAAGGTAAAGCCCGAAAGGGCCAGGAACACGAGAAACGCGCTCCACGTGAAGAAGAGCGGGCCAAGGACCAGCGCACCCGCGAGAAACCCCATGTTCCACAGCGAGCGGGGCCAGTCCCATACCAGCGTGCCGGAACTCGGATCGGCAGTATCGAGACCCGATAGTGAGTTGACCTTGAAGGCCCCGCTGGCCGCCTCGCCTCGGATCGCGCTCATCAGTCCATTTCCTCTTCGGGGGGCGAAAGCTTGCGCTCGGCCGCAAGCGCCCGGGCCTCGGGGCAGAATGGGGTAAGAAAGGCATAAAGGCTGTTGGCAAGATTGTCGGCTGCGATCGAATAGATCACCTCCTGCCCACGCTTCTGACGATGAAGCAGCCCGGCATCGTGAAGGATGGCGATATGCTTGGAGATCGAGGGCATGGCCATATCGAACTTCGCCGCGATCTCGCCAACGGTCATCGGGCCACCCGACAGATGGTTGAGGATGCGGCGGCGCGGTGTCGATGCGAGGGCCTTGAATGCCTTTTCCATGCATACTTTCCTAAATAGGAAAATATGCAAGTCAAGATCGGGGGAGGCGGTTAGTAACTTCGCCCAAACCGATTGCCTGCTCAGCAGCCCCCCTTAAAACACCCCCGCCGTAAACCCGAGATACGCGCAGTAGGCCGCCACCAGCGCCGCGCCCTCCCAGCGGGACAGGCGCGCTCCGGTCCAGGCCAGCGCCATCACCGCCAGCGACACGCCGATCAGGATCGGCAGGTCGAAGCGCACCAGCGTTTCCGGCACCGGGGTCGGGGCAATCGCTCCGGTCACGCCGCCGATGAAGAACACGTTGTAGATGTTCGAGCCGAGCACGTTGCCCAGCGCCACTTCGGACTGCTTGCGGATCGCCGCCACCGCAGACGTGACGAGCTCGGGCAGCGAGGTGCCCACGGCCACGATGGTGAGGCCCACCAGCGTTTCCGACATTCCGAATTCGATGGCCAGGTCCACCGCGGCACCCACCAGAAGCGTGCCGCCCCCGACAATGCAGCCCAGCCCTGCCAGCAGGAAGAACAGCGACAGGCCCCAGCCCGCCGACTTGCCCTCTCCCGGCTTCAGCGCGGGGTCGATGCCCTCCAGCGCTTCCGCCTTCTCCATCGCGGCGCTGTGGCCGACGGCAGCCTTTTCCTGCCGGTAGGCCAGACAGAGATAGCCGAGCATCGCCGCGATCAGCACCACGCCTGCCAGTCTAACGAGCCCCGTGGTCATGCCGATGGCGAGCAGCGCGCAGGCGGCCAGCACGCCGACGCCGCCGTCGCGCCACAGCGTGCCCCGGGCGACGGCAATCGGCGCCAGAAGCGCCGCAACGCCGAGGATCAGCAGGCTGTTGGCGATGTTCGAGCCGACGATATTGCCCAGCGCGATGCCGGGCGAGCCGGAAAGCGCGGCCTGCAGGCTCGCGGCAAGCTCGGGCATCGAGGTGCCCATGCCCACGATGGTCAGGCCGATCATCAGCGGCGACACGCCCAGCTTGCCCGCGATGGCAACCGCGCCGCGAACCAGCAGCTCGCCGCCGATCACCAGCAGCACGAGGCCGCCCAGAAGCACAAGTATCGTCATGGCAGGAAGTCCTGCAGGACGCGCAGGCCCCCCAGCAGGGCGGCGGCGGCGGTCGCCTTGGCTGCCCGTGCATTGAGGATCTGCGCGCGGTTGAGCGCGACGACCAGGCGGTTGATATCCGCATGGTCGAAGGTTTCGTGCTTGCTCACCCGGCGCACACGCTTGCCGCTGGCGCGCAGCCAGAACCACGCGGAGAGCACGGCTGCCGCCACGATCAGCGCGTCGAGCAGATAGATCGCGAAATCGAGCACGCTATGCTTCGGGCCTGCCGACAGGACGCCGCACGGGAGCATCCGGCATGGGAACATGGGGTGGGAGGCGTAATGGCATGGGAGCGGACCGGGCTGCAAAGAGACTGCGTTCCGACATCACGCATGCGCCATGCGCATACGCCAGAGGGGCCCGGTAACACGCGCGAAAATACAGCGGCTGCCTGCCTCGCGCAACAGGTTTCGCCGCATGGGCAATCCCGGCGGCCGGGCAAGGCTTGACCTTCGCGCCCCGACGCTCGACGACCCCGCGCATGACCCAGCCCATCACCCTGTGGGGCCTGCCCCACTCGCTCTATACCGGCCGCGCCCGCGCCTATCTGCGCACGCAGGGCATCGCGTTTGTCGAGCGCCCGCCGACCGATCCCGATTTTGCGGAGCGCATCATGCCCGCGATCGGCCGCGCGATCATTCCGGTGGTCGAGTTGGCCGACGGCACCATCGTCCAGGACACGGTCGATATCATCGACCATTTCGAGGGGGAGGACAGCGCGCCCGTGCCCTACCCCGCCTACCCCGGCGACGCGCGGCTGCTGGCGCTGGCGCATCTGGTCGAGCTCTACGCCGTGGTCGGGCTGACGCGCCACGCGATGCACTACCGCTGGAGCTATCTGGCCGAGCAGGAGGCGTTCCTGCGCGATGCCTTCGCCACCGGCGGCGACGAAGCCCGCGCCGAGGCGACGATGGCGCGGATGCATTCCTACCTGCCGATGCTGGGCGTCGATCCCGCGACGATTCCGGCGATCGAGGAAAGCTTTTCCGAGCTGCTGGCGAATCTCGACGCGCATTTTGCGGCGTTCCCCTTCCTGCTGGGCGCCACGCCGAGCATTGCCGACTACGCTCTGTTCGGGCCGCTCTTCGCGCATCTCGGGCGCGATCCGGTGCCGCTGGCGATCATGCAGCGCGAGGCGCCGCGCGTGTTCCGCTGGGTCGAGCGGATGCATGCGCCCGGTCTCGATCTCGTGGACTTCGCGCAGCCCGCGCCCGACTTTCCCGATGGCGACCTGCCCGCCACGCTCCCGCCGCTGCTCACGCAGATCGCGCGCGAGCTGGTGCCGGACATGACCGACCGGCTGGCCTTCCTGCGCGACTACGTAGCCCGACATGGGCCGCAGCCGGGCGAGCCGGTGACCGACAAGCCGCACCGGCGCGTGATCGGGCAGGTCGAAACCTCGTTCCGCGGCGTCGCCTATACCGGCGGGGTTCAGCCCTATACCTTCTTCCTGTGGCAGCGGCTGATCGATGCGGGTCGCCACCCGGCGGCGAAGGCCCTCTTCGCCGAGCATGGCCTGACCGGGCTGGTCGACGTGGACCTGCCCGTGCGGGTCGAGCGGCGCGACAATATCGAGGTGTGGGGCAAGGTGTCCTAGGGCGCTTTCGCGAGCGTACCCGGCTCAGGCAGGCGCGCCGCCTATTCCGCCGCTTCGTTCAGCGTGTCGCCCGCTTCCCCGCAGTTGTGGACGGCATGCGGCGCATCCGCCGGTGCGCCCTCGCGCCGGTCCCGCCCGGCCTCGGCCAGATCCTTGCGCGCGACCATGTTGAGGTCCGCCGGGCCGAGCATGCGGCCATCATGGGCAAGAATCGCGACGGGGCCGATCGGCATGCGGTCGCGCTCGTCGACGATGACCGGGTCCATGCCGACGGAGTCCATGCCGTACTTGATGCCCCAGTGCCGCAGGGAGACCATCGCGGGCAGCAGGTCGAAGCCCTTTTCGGTCAGGCAGTATTCGACCCGGCGGCGGTCGGCCTCGTCCTGCACCCGGTCGAGGATGCCATGTTCGACGAGACGGCTGAGCCGGTTGGAAAGAATATTGCGGGCGATCCCCAGCTCGCTGAGGAATTCCTCGAAATGGTGGATGCCGTTGAAGCTGGCGCGCAGGATCATGAAGCTCCAGCGCTCGCCCATGACTTCCAGCGCGGCGGGCAACCCGCAGGCACTGAGCTCCTTCAACGGCTCGCGAACGTCTGTACCCATTGTCGGCCTCTCCAGGCGGGCAAGCCTACTCCACTTGCGCGCGGTCACAAAATTGAAACTGCATTTTTAGTTGCAACTTACAACTTACCTAGGTAGGTAGTGATTCGCAACCTAATCGTTGCCCCGCACCAGACCGACCCGAAAGGACTTCGACGTGACCCTTTTCAAGACCCCGCTTCGCCAGACCGCGATCGCCGGCATCGCCATGCTCACCACGGCCGTGACCTTCGGCGCCGCGCTCACCCCCGCACCCGCTCTGGCCCAGTCCGGCGCCTATTACCGCGCCACTCTGGAACAGCCGGTCGAGCGGCGGACCGAAATCATCCGCGGCGGCACCTTCATCTGCTCGGGCACCGTGTGCGTCGGCACCAAGGCCCGCTCGCGCCCGACCAATGTGTGCGAATCGCTGGCCCGCGAATTCGGCCCGGTCGCGTCCTTCTCGGTCGCGGGCACTGAGCTCGATGCCGACGACCTGGCCTCGTGCCGCGTCGATCAGGACGAGGCCTGACGCCTTCCCCGGGCCGGCTGCCCCCTCCCCACCGGCCCCACGAAAAAGCCCTCCGGCCCGATGGCCTGGAGGGCTTTTTTGCGCGCGCCGGGCACGTAAAGGAGGGCGCGCCACAGGTGCGGCGCGCCTCTCCCGAAATCAGATCGCGATGAGACCTGCCATCCGGGCGATCAGCCTTGGCGCGCCTTCATCCGCTTGTTGGTCTTGTTGATGACATAGGTCCGGCCGCGACGGCGAATCACGCGGTTGTCGCGGTGGCGCTTCTTGAGCGACTTGAGGCTGTTGCGAATCTTCATGGCACTACCCTGCGAGTAAACTGGTCTTTTCAAAAGAAATCGGCACCGGAAGACCATCTCCCGATGCCGCCATCATTGCGGTGCCATGTATGGTGCGCCGCCCGAAAGTCAAGCAAATCCCGTGCAAGGCGCTCGGCACGGATTGCATTCCTCGTGCGTTGCTCACAGCAGGATCGCCATTCGCATAGCAGGAGGCCCGCATGAAGGCCCGTATCCCGTTCATCTGTCTCGCCCTGCCGCTGGCGCTTGCCGCGTGCAGCACCACCCGCCCGGCCGGCCCGATCGAGGTTACCCGCTTCGTCGACGCCGATGCGCGTGCGAAGCTCGGCAATGCGCGGCTGTTCGTCGAAACAGCGCCGGGTTCGCCCGAACAGGGTCTCGCGCTCACCCCCTTCAAGGCCGCCGTCGCGCGCGAACTGGCGGCCTATGGCTATGCCGAGAGCGCGCGCGACGGCGCGGGCCAGACCGCCAGCATCAGCGTCGAGCGGTCGATGATCGACAGCGATGGGCGGCGCGGCCCGGTGAGCGTGGGCGCGGGCGGATCGACCGGCTCCTATGGCGGCGGCGTGGGCCTTGGCATCGGCATCAATCTGGGCGGCGGATCGGACGAGCGCGTGGTCACGCGGATGGAGGTGCGGCTGCGCGATGCATCCTCGGGCGAGGTTCTGTGGGAAGGCCGCGCGCGGCTCGACGCACCGGCCAAATCGCCGCTCGCCCAGGGCGAACCCGCCGCCAATGCGCTGGCGGAAGCCCTCTTCCGCGGCTTCCCCGGCAATAATGGCGAAACCATCGAAGTGGAGGTCAATCCTTGAGCAATATCGTCATCGACACAGCGTTCGACAGCGGCAGCATCGACGTGATGACCGTTCATCAGGCGAGCGCGATGCTGCGCCTGAAGCCGGACAAGGACAGCGAATTCAAGCAGTGGTTCCATTTTCGCATCGCCAATGCGGGCGGGCGCGAAGTGGTGCTCAAGATCGTCGGCCTCAACGACAGCGCCTATCCTGCGGGCTGGCCCGGATACCAGGCCTGCGTCTCCGAGGACCGCGACTTCTGGGGCCGTGCACCCTCGACCTTCGACAAGGACGAGGAAGGCGGCACGCTGACGATCCGCTATACGCCTTCGGGCGATCTCGTCTGGTTCGCCTATTTCGCGCCCTTCTCGATCGACCGGCATCACGACCTGATCGGCGAATGCGCCAGCGCCGAGGGCGTCTCTCACCGCAAGCTGGGCGAAACCTTCGACGGCCAGCCGCTCGATTGCCTCGAAATGGGCGAAGGCGATTGCCAGGTGTGGCTCTATGCGCGCCAGCATCCGGGCGAGAGCATGGCCGAATGGTGGATGGAAGGCGCGCTCCAGATCCTGTGCGATCCCGCCGAAACGCTGGGCCGTGCGCTGCGGCAGAAGTGCCGCTTCCACATCGTGCCCAACTGCAACCCCGATGGCAGTGCACGCGGCCACCTGCGGACCAACGCAAAGGGCGTCAATCTCAACCGCGAATGGGCCGATCCGAGCCCCGAACGCTCGCCCGAAGTGCTCGCGATCCGCAATGCGATGGATGAAACGGGCGTCCATTTCGCGATGGACGTCCATGGCGACGAGGCGATCGACGCGGTGTTCCTCGCCGGGTTCGAGGGCATCCCGAGCTGGAGCGACGAGCACGGCGAGCGCTTCTACCGCTACCAGCGGATTCTCGACCGGCGCTGCCCGGATTTCCAGACCGCCAAAGGCTATCCCAAGTCGGGCCCCGGCAAGGCCAACCTGACGATCAGCACCAATCAGGTGGCCGAGCGCTACGCCGCAACCGCGATGACGCTGGAAATGCCCTTCAAGGACAATGCGGACTATCCGGACGATCTGCAGGGCTGGAGCCCCGAGCGGTCCAAGGCGCTGGCGCGCGACTGCCTGGGCGCCCTGCTCGAATGGCTGGGGAGCGAGGACTAGTGCGATCCCTCTTCAATCCGCTCGCCCTGAGCCTGTCGAAGGGCCGTCCTAGAAAAAGCAATCCTTCGACTGGCTCAGGATGAGCGGATGCGCGAGTTCGGCGCGCGAGCCCTAATCCAGATGCGCGGGTCCGAAGCCATGCGGCAGCAGGCTCGACAGGCGCAGCTCCATCACCTCGTCCGCGCCGACGCACAGGATCAGCGGGTCGGTTCCGCCGAGCTGGGCGATCTCGTTCAGCACCTGCCGGCACCGGCCGCACGGCGTGATGGGCGCGCCATCGCCCTTGTCCGCCGGGCCAACCACCGCGACCGCTTCCAGCCCGCCGCGACGCCCCTGCGCCAGCGCCTTGGCCACCGCCAGCGTCTCCGCGCACAGCGAGAGCCCGTAGCTTGCATTCTCGACATTGGTGCCGGTGACGATCGCACCGTCGGCAAAGCGTAGCGCCGCGCCCACGGGATAGTCCGAATAGGGGGCATAGGCGCCCTGCGCCGCTTCACGCGCCGCCGCGACAAGTTTCTCGGTCATGATGTCCTTCATGGTCTCACCACCGCCCAGGCGACGGGCTCGTCGCTCCCCGGGCCGTGATAGCTTTGGTTGGCGGTCCAGATCAGCCACGGGCGCCCGCCATAATCGGGCTCGAACCGGGTCCGCACCAGCCACAGGTTGCGTTCGATCCGGCCTGCGACTGCGTGCGCGGCCTCGAACTCGCGTGACAGCTTGAGGATCGCGGGTTTCCCCGCATGCGCCTCGATCTGGTTGGCGAGGATGGTCAGCTCGCTGCGCACCTGCCCGCTGGTGATTCGCTCGAGGCATTCCTCGCCCGTGTCGATCAGCGCGATGGCGGGCGGGAGAAGCGCATCGTCGCGCGGAACGATGGTGACGAAATTGGCCGATTGCCCGTCGGCAGGCACGCACGGATCGAAGCGGTGGACCGCGCCCACTTCCAGCCCGGCCTTGCGGGCGGCAGCCAGCTGGCTGGTGAAATCCGCCGCCTGTTCGCCTTCCCCGGCCGTTGCGGGAAGGTAGACGAAGTCCGCGCCACTGCCTTTGAGGACCACGAAGCTGACCTCGCCCGGACTGGCGGAAAGGTCCGCCCCCTGCTCGGGATATTCGCTTTCGGCGGGGCGCCATTGCCTGAGATCGGCCCACAGCCAGAATCCTGCGCCCAGCGGAGCGATGATCAGCACCGCCAGCAGCAGCTTGAGCCACAGGGGGCGTTTCGTCCTTCTCGCCACAGTCTCAGCCCCGGATATGCAGCACGCAGATCAGCGTGAAGAGCCGCCGCGCAGTGGCGAAATCGGTTTCCACCTTGCCCTCCAGCCGCTCGACCAGCAGTTCCGCAGCGCGGTTGTGGACGCCGCGCCGGGCCATGTCGATCGTCTCGATCTCGGCCGGGGTCGCCTTGCGGATCGCCTGGTAATAGCTGTCGCAGATGGCGAAATAGTCGCGGATCGAGCGGCGGAAGCGGGCGAGCCCCAGCAGGATCGTCTCCAGCTCCTCGCCCTGCTCGGTCGCGATATCGAGCGCCAGCCGGTCGTCGCGCACCGACAGCGAAAGGTGATAGGGCCCGGTCGCGCCCTTTTCCGCCGAGCGCACGGGCTTGAAGGTGTTTTCCTCGATCAGGTCGAAGATCGCCACGCGCCGCTCCTGCTCGACATCGGCATTGCGCCAGAGGATCGTCGAATCGTCGAGATCGATTTTGGAGATGCGATGGTCGGCCATGGGGTGCCCGGTTGCCTTCGCAGAATTGCACGGTGCGCGGCAAGACCTGTCGCGCTTGTTCTCGCTATTCACAGGCAGGCAAAACTTTTGCGCAACAAAGCGAGTTGCGGGTCCGGCCCGGTTCGCACATTGATCGCCGAATGTCCGAAGAGAGCCTGCTCCTCAAATCGCCCGATTCCGATGCCGACACGCATGGCGGCCGCGCCCTGCCGTCCAACGTGGAGGCCGAAGCCGCCTTTCTCGGCGCGATCCTGATCGACAATTCGGTCTACGAGGAGCTGGCCAACCCGCTGCGGCCCGAACATTTCTTCGTGCCCGCGCACCGGCTGATCATGGACCGATTCCTGACCATGCTGGAACGCGGCGCGACCGCGAGCCCGGTGACGCTCAAGCCCTATTTCGAGGGCAACGAGCATCTCGAACAGCTCGGCGGGACGACCTATCTCGCGCGGCTCACCGCCGACGGGCACGGGCTTCTCGCCGCACGCCAGCTGGCCGAACAGATCTACGATCTGGCGCTGCTGCGCGAACTGGTGACCGTGGGCCGGACGCTGGTGTCCGATGCGCTCGACACGTCCGAAACGGTCGAGCCGCTGAAGCAGATCGAAACCGCCGAGGCCGCGCTCTACGAGATCGCGGAGGGCACCAACCTCGGCTCCGACGCGAGCACCTTCAAGGATGCGGCGGTCACTGCGCTCAAGCTGGCGCAGAAGGCGATGAATTCGGACCGCGGCCTGTCGGGCCGCACCACCGGGCTCTCCACGATCGACGAGAAGACCGCCGGCCTGCACAATTCGGACCTTATCATCCTTGCCGGCCGTCCGGGCATGGGCAAGACCTCGCTCGCCACCAATATCGCCTTCAACACCGCGCACGAATATCTGAAGCAGCAGCGCGAGGGCGGCCCCGACAAGGGCGGCGCGCCGGTCGCTTTCTTCAGCCTGGAAATGAGCGCGGACCAGCTCGCCACGCGTATCCTGGCCGAGCAGGCGGAGATT
>PAVA01000010.1 GCA_002712945.1 Citromicrobium sp. | reverse complement strand
GGGGGGCGGGCGGGGCGGGCGTCTCGCCCGGCGTCCGGCCGCCCCCGCCAAGACAGGTCGCGAGGAAGTTTTCGGCCACGGCGTTGAACGCGATATTGTTCTCCGGCCGGGCGAAGCCGTGCCCTTCGTCGGGGAACAGCACGTAGGTCACCGGGATGTCGTTTTCCTTCATCGCGGCGACGATCTGGTCGCTTTCCGCCTGGTTGACGCGCGGATCGTTTGCGCCCTGGCCGATCAGCAGCGGCTTGGTGATCTTGTCCGCCGAATAGAGCGGGCTGCGTTCCTTCAGCAGCGCCAGGCCTTCCTCCGTGTTGGGGTTGCCCATCCGCTCGTGGAACTGCGCCACGACCGGCTCCCAGTAGGGCGGGATGGTGGATAGCAGCGTTTCGAGGTTGGACGGGCCGACGATGTCGACCCCGCAGGCGAACTCATCCGGCGTGAAGGTCAGCCCGGCGAGCGTGGCGTATCCGCCGTAGGAGCCACCCATGATCGCGACGCTATCGTCCTTCGTGACCCCGCGCTTCACCGCCCAGTCGACCGCGTCGATCAGGTCGTCGTGCATCTTGCGACCCCATTCGAGGTTGCCCGCCGAGATGAAGTCCTTGCCGAAGCCGGTCGAGCCACGGAAATTGGTCGACAGCACCGCGTAGCCGCGATTGGCGAGCCACTGGTGGTAGGAGTTGTAGCCATAGCCGTCGCGCGCCCACGGCCCGCCATGAACCAGCAACACCATCGGCACGGGCGCATCGGGCACGCCGTCCGCGTCGCTGTCGCTGCCCGGCGGCAGGGTGAGATAGCTCGGCAGGGTCAGCCCGTCGCGGCTGGTGATCTCGACCGGGTGCATCGGCTGCAGCGGCGCGCCCTCCAGCTCGGGCCGGGTGACGTAGAGCTTCGTCAGCGTGCCCGCGTCGCGATCGAACAGGTAGCTCGCGCTGGGCCCGGTGACGGGGTCGTTGCCCACGATCCACTTGCGGTCGTCGTCGGTACGCGATCCGATCCCGAACTCGCCTTCGAGATTCTCTTCGAGGAAGGTCAGCGCGGCCTCGATCTCGGGGTCGATCGCGGTCCATTCGCGCTTCAGGTAGTAGACCGAGTAGGCTTCCACCTCGCCGGTGTCGTTATCGCGGATCGTGCCGCCGATATCGGCCTTGTCGTTCTCCGCGATCACGCGGGTTTCGCCGGTGTTCCAGTCCATTGCGACTAGCGCGGCGGTATCGCGCCCGCGGCTGTCGAGCCAGTAGAGCGTGTTGCCGTCGCGGGTGAAGCCGGCGGGGCTGGTGGTCAGCGAGTCTTCCAGGTCGGTCGAGGAGAAGGGCTCTGCGGCAACCTCGTTGTTCTCGACCCGGAAGAAATCCATCCCGCCGCCTGCATTGGGCCGCACCGCAAGGCGCAGGTCGAGATTGTCGTCGGCGACGAACCCGGCATAGCCGTTGTTCTCGATCAGCTGGGTGAGTTCGCCGGTGTTGAGATCGAGCAGGTGGACATCGTGGAAGCGCGGATCACGGTTGTTGAGGCCGACCAGCACCGTGTCCTTGATCGTGTCCGATGCGCCGACCAGCTGGACGCGTGTGTTCTCGAAGGGCGTCAGGGTCGTTTCCGCGCCGGTTTCGATATTGATGCCGTAGAGCAGGAAATTTTCGTCGCCGCCCTTGTCCTGCACGTAGAGCAGGCTGCCGCTGTCGGGCGCCCAGAAATATTCGCGGATGGGGCGCTCGGTGGCGCTCGTCATCACCTTCGCATCGTCCGGGTCGGAGGCGGGCGCCATCCATACGTTGAGCACCCCGTTGGAGGGGGCAAGCCAGGCGAGCCATTCGCCGTCCGGGCTGATCTGGGCGCCCGCGCGGCTGGGATTGCCGAACAGGGCGTCGCGCGGGATCAGCGGGGCGGAGGTGGTTGGCGAAGGCGCGGTCATGGTGTCTCCCGATTGGGCGATGGAGGGCCCGGCGGCTAGCGACAGCGCTGCGGCTGCGCAACCGGTGGCCAGAATCGTAGTGCGAGCGATCTTGCGGGTCATGAACATGGTGCCTCTCCTTGCAATTCCAACTGGGGAGCATGGTAAACCAAGCTTGTCACACAGTAAAGGCCCATTGACATTCCGTACCGTGGGCCGGCCTCGCTAGAGCGTGGGGATCGAATAGGCGTGCCAGGTGAAAATCGCCATCGCGCCGCGATGTGGCTGCCAGTCCTGCGCGATCGCGCGGGTCTCCTTCTCGCTCGGCATATCCTCCAGCCCGGCGATCCGCCCGACAGCCTTCTGCACGGCCAGGTCGCCCGCGGGCCAGATATCGGGGCGGCCTTCGGCGAACAGGAGGTATATCTCGGCCGACCAGCGCCCGATGCCCTTGATCTTGGTCAGTTCGGCAATCGCCGCCTCGTCGTCTTCGGGCAGGTTCGCAAGGTCCAGTTCCTTCGCCGCGACCAGCTCGCACAAGCTCCGCGCATAGCCCTGCTTCTGGCGCGAGAGGCCGCAGGCACGAAGCGTGTCGAAGTCCGCCCCCACGATCTTTTCGGGTGCCATCTCGCTGCCGATCTCTGCTTCCAGCTTGGCCCACACGCTGTCGGCGGCGGCCACGCTGACCTGCTGGCCGACGATCGTGCGCAGCAGCGTGCGATGCCCGCGTTCGCGGATGCGCGGCTCCGGATAGCCCGCGATGGCAAGGGCGCGCGCGACCCGTGCGTCACGCTCGGCAACCGCGTCGAGGCCGTCACGTATCTGCGTTGCGCTGAGGCCCATTTCGGCTCTCTCCTGCCCGCTGTCTCGTTCGTCGATCTTGCCAAGCCGAAACGCAGCTTTTAGCAGCCGCGTCAATGGCGGGGCGCCCATTGCGCGGCCCCGTGGATATAGAAGGACAGTCGATGCCCAAGCTTACCGTGGTTGACCGGAGTGGAACCGAGCGCACGATCGAGGTCGAAAACGGCCTGACGGTGATGGAGGCGATCCGCGACAACGGGTTCGACGAACTGCTGGCGCTGTGCGGCGGCTGCTGTTCCTGCGCCACCTGCCATGTCCATGTCGATCCCGCCTTCGCCGGCAAGCTGCCGGAAATGAGCGAAGACGAGGACGACCTGCTCGAAAGCAGCGATGACCGCGACGAAACCTCGCGCCTGTCGTGCCAGATCGAGTTTACCGAGGACCTCGACGGACTGAAGGTGCGGATCGCCGAGGAAGACTGACGCGCAAGGCGCGGTTCGCGCCCGACAAGTTTATCGCGGTTGCTGCGCGATGTGCAGAAGGTCTAAGCGAGGGGCATGATTGCTTCCGCTTCGCCGCCGCCCCGTCCGCTGGAAAAGGCGCTCGACCTGATCGGCAATACTCCGCTCGTCCGGCTGGAAGGGCCGAGCGAGGCTGCGGGCTGCGACATCTACGGCAAGTGCGAGTTCGCCAACCCCGGCGGTTCGGTGAAGGACCGCGCGGCCCTGTGGATCATCCGCGATGCCGAGGCGCGCGGCGTGCTCAAGCCCGGCGGCACCGTGGTCGAAGGGACGGCGGGCAATACGGGGATCGGGATCGCGCTCGTGGCCAACGCCCTCGGCTACAAGACCATCATCGTGATGCCCGACAATCAGGCGCGCGAGAAGATGGACACGCTGCGCGCGCTGGGGGCAGAGCTGGTGCTGGTCCCGCCGACCAAGTTCGCCAATCCGGGCCACTTCGTCCACACCTCGCGCCGTCTCGCCGAAGAGACCGAGGGCGCGGTGTGGGCCAACCAGTTCGACAACACTGCAAACCGCAAGGCGCATATCGAAAGCACCGCGCCCGAAATCTGGGAGCAGATGGAAGGCCGGATCGACGGGTTCACCTGTGCGGCGGGCACCGGCGGCACGATTGCAGGGGTAGGCCTGGGGCTGAAGGAAAAGGACGAGAATGTCCGCATCGCGTTGACCGATCCGCACGGCGCGGCGCTGTATAACTACTACGCCCATGGCGAGCTGGAGGCTGAAGGGTCTTCGGTGGCCGAGGGAATCGGGCAGGGCCGGATCACCGCCAATCTCGACGGCGCGCCGGTCGATACGCAGTTCCGCATATCCGACGAGGAAGGGCTCGAATGGGTCGCGCGGCTGCTGCGCGAGGAAGGGCTGTGCCTCGGCCTGTCCTCGGGCATCAACATCGCGGGTGCGGTGGCGCTCGGCAGGCAGCTGGTCTCCGAGGGCCATGAAGCCCCGCGCGTCGCCACGATCCTGTGCGACAGCGGCTTCCGCTATCTCTCGACGATCTTCAATGCCGAGTGGCTGCGCGAAAAGGATCTGCCGGTGTTCGACTGGCTGAAAGATTGACGGGGCCGCCACGCCCGATAGTTTCGCCCGCCATGGCCCTTGTTCCCGATAGCGACCGCGACCCGGCGGAGGATGCGCAGGATGCGCCGCTGGACTCCGACGTGATGCAGCGTCTGCGTACGGGTGTCGGCGGCATCCTGATGGTGATCGTCGCGGTCGGGATTGCGCAGGTCTTCACCACGCGCGCGCTGGAGAACGAGGAAACCGCGGTGCCCGAAGCGGCCCCCACGGTCGAGCCGAGCGCCACGCAGGGCACCAGCGATCCGCTGAGCGATGCGGGTGTCGTCCCCGATCTTCCCGAACAGCCCGAGGACGAACCGATCCCCGAAGGCCCCGTGCTGCCCGAAACGGGCGAGGGCGCCCCCATTGAATAGGCTGCTGCCGGCCGCCGGGCTCGGCGGACTGCTGGCGCTGGGAGTGGCGGGAGCGATCATGCTGGCCCCTGCGGAGCGGCCACAGACGATCGAGGGTGAGCGCTTCGGGCTGATGACCTCGCTGCCGATCTACCGCGCGCCGCAGGCCAGCGTGGCGGATGCGCTGTCGCCACAGACCGGCGAGCCGCATTGGCTGCGGCAGGCGGTGGAGCAGGGCAACAGCCTCGCAGCCCTCGACCTGCTCGATCCGGCCAGCCTCGCCGGAGTCGATATCCTGCTGCTGATCCAGCCGCGTGCGCTGACCCCGGCGGAGAATGTCGCGCTGGATGACTGGGTGCGCGGTGGCGGCAAGGTGCTGCTCGTCGCGGACCCGATGCTGACGAGCGAACCGCGCTTCGCGCTGGGCGACCCGCGCAATCCCCAGGCCATCGCGGTCACGGGGCCGATCCAGGCGCGGTGGGGCCTCGAACTGGAGGCACCGGGCGGATCGGGGATTCACGGGGACGATGCGGAACGGCAGGTCCGGATCGGGGACCGGGAAATCCCGGTCGTGCTCGGCGGGCGCTTTGCGCTGCGGTCTCCGGCGGGCGGCGATCCAGCGGATTGCGCGCTTCGATACGAGGGGCTGGTGGCGGTTTGCAGCATTGGGGCGGGCCGCGCGGTGCTGCTTGCCGATGCGACCCTCTTCGAGCGTGGGTCGCGCGCTGCGGATGCATCCGAAGCTTTTTGGGCTTTGTTGGGGACCATCGGGGACGGCTCTGGCAGTTAACCCTGATTCCGACGGAATTCCGGGCTTTTTCCTTTTTGTGATCGCGTGTAGTGAGGGTGCCATCGCGCCCGGGGTGGCGTATTGTCTGCCCGCAAAGGCCCCAAAAACGACGGGAAAAACGCAAGTATTAAGGAAATCTCCACAGGGATTCCTAAATTTCCCCTTTAAT
Source organism: Citromicrobium sp. (assembly GCA_002712945.1). The sequence continues at coordinate 8,302 of PAVA01000010.1, read as the reverse complement.
CCCCACTTGTCCCGCGATAAGACGGGTTCGTATCGGACAGGATTCGACCCGCGCGTGGGAGGCCATGCGAACCGGGGGCGTGCAGCGCGCGCCTCAGGGCCGGGAAGATCTGTCCTTCGGATTGGACGCTCACAGGGGAAGAGCGGAAGTGTCGGAGGCGTTTCAGGGATATAGCGGGCAGGCCTTTTCGCTTCGCAGCGAAAAGGGCCGGTTCACGCTGCCCCCCGCCTTCCGCAACGCGGTGAAGCTCTCCACCGAAGACCGCACCCTGTGCCTCACCGCGCACGAGCGCTGGCCGTGCCTCGTCGGCTTCGGCACCGAACGGGTGAAGGAATTCGAGGCGATCCTCGACCGCGAGGAGGAATCGGCCTTCAAGTTCGGGCGCGATTTCGACCGCGACACCCGCGCGATCCAACTCAACAGCTTCGCCACCATGCCGTTCGACGACAGCGGCCGCTTCATCATGCCCGAGCATATCCGCAACCTGGGGAAGATCGGGGACGAGCTGTTCTTTCAGGGCGGCGGGCGCTTCTTCACCGTCTGGAACCCTGCGCGGCTCTACGAGATGGGGCAGGAGCTCGCGGTGGCGAAAGCCGCCTGCGAAGTGCTGGAGAAAGAGGCGCGCGCGAAGGGGAAGAAGAAGTGACCCCTTCGGCATCCCCCCATGTCCCCGTCCTGCTCGACGAGGTCATCGCAGCGCTCCAGCCGCGGCCGGGCGACCTGATTATCGACGGCACCTTCGGCGCGGGCGGCTATACCCGCGCGCTGCTCGACGCGGGCGCGAGCGTGCATGCCTTCGATCGCGATCCGAGCGCGCTCGAAATGGCGCAGGGCTGGGCCGAGCTGGGCGAGACGCCTCCGCGCCTCGTGCTCCATCGCCGTCCCTTCGCCGAAATGGCCGATGCGCTGGCCGAACAGGGCATTGGCGAGGTGCAGGGAGTCGTTCTCGATATCGGCGTGTCCTCGATGCAGCTCGACCAGGCGGATCGGGGCTTCTCCTTCGCGGCCGACGGCCCGCTCGATATGCGGATGGACCCCGACCTGCCAAGCGCGGCGGAGTTCCTCAACACCGCCGAGGAAGGCGAGATCGCCGATGTGATCTACCACTATGGCGAAGAACGCCAGTCGCGCCGGATCGCGCGCGCCATCGTCGCCGCGCGCCCGCTGGAGACGACGGGCGAGCTGGCCCGGCTGGTCCGCAAGGCGACCGGCCACAAGCCGCACGACAAGAAAGACCCGGCGACCCGCACCTTCCAGGCGATCCGTATCCATGTGAACGGTGAGCTTGACCAGCTGCGCGCGGCTCTTGCCGCTGCCGAGCGGGTGCTGGCCCCCGGCGGGCGGCTGGTGGTCGTCTCTTTCCACTCTCTCGAAGATCGTATCGTGAAGCGTTTCCTGCGGGACGCTTCCGGTCAGGTCGGCGGCGGCTCCCGCCATCTTCCCCTCACGGAGCCGTCGCCGACCACGTTCCACAAACCCGCCCGCGCCGTGCGCGCAGGCGAGGCGGAGCTGGCGCGCAACCCCCGTGCGCGCTCCGCGATCCTCCGCGCAGCCACCCGGACGAGCGAACCGGCGAGAAAGGAACTGATCGATGGTTAGAGGCAGCCGCCTGCGGCAGATCGGCTGGGCGATGGCCATCGGCGTCGTCTTCGGCGGGTTCATGCTGCTCACCTTCCGGGTCAACGCCGTGAAGAGCGAAGTCGTGCGTGCCGAACGCGTGATCGTGGACCTCGAGCGCGAGAAGCTGGCGCTGGAAACCGAGTTCGAAACGCGCGCCAACCAGCAGCAGCTGGCGGACTGGAATGCGATCGAGTTCGGCTATGCGCCGCCGCGTGCCGACCAGTTCCTCGAAAGCGAGCGCCAGTTGGCCAGTTTCAGCGCACCGCGCGCCCCCGGATCGCCCGAACCGATCCGCTTCGCACGCGAAATGGAGGCGAGCGATTATCCCGCGCTGGTCTCCCCGCTTGCCTCGCATGAGGACGAGGGCGACGAAACCGGCGAGGGTGGCGAGAGCGGGGCGGCGGCGCAGCCGCAGACCGACGCCCACCTCGCGCTGGCGCGGCTCGACTAATGGCGAGCATCGCCATCGATTCCATGGTGGCGGCCGGCCCCTTGCGGGTGGCCAACAAGCGGCTCGAGTCGCTGTTGGTCGCGCGCATGCGGGCCCTTCTGCTGATGCCTGCCTTCGGGCTGGTCGCACTGCTCGCGCTCGCGCGGATCGCATCCTTCGGCGTCCTCGGTGCGCCCGACACGCCGATGTCGATGGAGCAGCGCCTGCTGCCCCCGCGTGGCGAGATTACCGATCGCAACGGCCTGCCGCTGGCACGCAACTACGACGCCTTTGCGCTCTGGTATAATCCGAAAGCGATGAAGGATGGCGGCAGCCCGCTGGTCCGCACGCCCGAAGAGGTGGCGGCTGCGCTGGCGCAGATCTTCCCCGATATCGACCGCGCCGATGTCGCCGCGCGGCTCGCGAGCGGCAAGGCGCAGTATCTGCGGCGCCGGCTGCTGCCCGAAGAGGCGAACAAGGTGTTCGATATCGGCGAACCCGCCCTCGAACTTCCCGCCGAGAAGGACCGTTTCTATCCGCAAGGATCGATGGCGGCGCATGTCCTCGGCTACGTCAAGGATGGCGAAGGCCGGGTCGGCATGGAATCCGTGCTCAATGCCGAGCTGACCGATGCGGCCTCGCGAGGGCAGCCGACCGCCATCGCACTCGACCTGCGGGTGCAGGGCGCGCTGGAGGACGAGCTGCGCAAGGGCATGCTGTCGGTCAACGCGCGCGGTGCGGCGGGCGTGGTGCTCGATGTCGATACGGGTGAAGTGGTCGCGCTCGCCTCGCTTCCCGCCTTCGATCCCAACGATGTCCAGCGTTCCGATCTGGCGGTGAGCGATGCCGCGGCCAAGCGCGGAGAAACGCCGCCGGTGTTCAACCGCGTGACCAATCAGGTTTACGAGCTGGGCTCTACCTTCAAGCCGCTTTCGGTCGCCGCGGCGATGGATGCCGGGATCGTGCGCGACCTCAGCCTGCGTTACGACGCAAAGCCGGTGAAAGTCGCCGGGCGGGTGCTCGACGACAGCCATTTTCTCGGGGACACGCTCAATGTGCCCGAAGCGCTGATTCACTCCTCCAACACCGTGACCGCACGCGTTGCCGACAAGCTCGGCGGCGAGCGGATGCGCGATACCATGCGCTATCTGGGTTTCGCCGAGCGTCCTTATATCGAGCTGCCTGCGCGCGGCGCTCCCATCTGGCCGGGCGAGAAATGGTCGCGGATCACCACCATGACGGTCAGCTACGGCCACGGGATCGCGGTGACCCCGCTCCATCTGGCGAGCGCCTATGCCGCGCTGGTCAATGGCGGCATCTGGCGGCCTGCGACCCTGCACAAGGTGGAGCCGGGCACCGAAGTCCCGGGGCGCCGCGTCTTCAAGGAAGATACCAGCGCCCGCATGCGTCAGCTGCTGCGGATGATCGCGATCTACGGCACCGGCAAGAGCGCCAACGCACCCGGCTACCGCGTCGGGGGCAAGACCGGCTCCGCCGACAAGCCCTCGACCGGCGGCTACCGCGAAAAGCTGGTCGTCTCGCCCTTCGCCGCCGCCTTCCCGATGGACGATCCCCGCTATGTCGTGGTCGCCATGCTCGACGAGCCGAAGGGCACCACCGCCAGCTCCTTCCAGCGGACCGCCGCGTGGAACGCCGCGCCGATCGTCGGCAATCTCATCCCCCGCATCGGCCCGCTGCTCGACGTGCGGCCCGACCTCAGCCGGGATATCGACATCTCGGACCTGCGGCCGCTGATCCGGAGCGACATCAAGTGAAGCTGAACGCGCTTCTCGAACAGACGAACCGGCCCGAACGCGCGGATGGCGATGCCGTGGTGACGGGCTTTGCGATCGACCATCGCAAGGTTGCGCCGGGCACCGTCTTCGGCGCATTTCAGGGCGCGGTCGTCAATGGAGAGGACTTCGTCGAAGCCGCTGTTGCCGCCGGCGCCATCGCAGTGGTCGCGCGACCGGAAGTGGCGGTCGCGGCTGCCCTCCACATCGCAGACAAGGTGCCGCGCAGGGCCTTCGCGCAGATCGCCGCGCGCTATTTCACGCCTACGCCCGAAACCATCGTCGCGGTCACCGGAACCAACGGGAAGACCTCGACGGTCGAGATGACCCGCCAGCTGTGGCGGATGCTGGGCGAGCGCGCGGCGAGCATCGGCACGCTGGGCGTCACCACGCCCGACGAAAGCGTTTCCACCGGGCTGACCACGCCCGACATCGTCACCTTCCATTCCAACCTGTTCGGGCTGGCGCGCGAAGGCGTGACCCATGTCGCCTACGAAGCGTCGAGCCACGGGCTCTCGCAATATCGCAACGAGGGCGCGCGGGTGATCGCGGGCGCGTTTACCAATTTCAGCCGCGACCACCTCGACTATCACGAGAGCATGGAAGCCTATTTCGAGGCCAAGATGCGCCTGTTCGACGAGGTCGTGGCCGAGGACGGCACGGCGGTGATCTGGTCCGACGGCAGCGATTGGTCGGCGAAGGCGCGGGCACGGGCCGAAAAGCGCGGCCTCACTATCTTCTCGGTCGGTCCCGAAGGCGAAGATATCAAACTGGTCGCGCAGGAGCCGACCCAACTGGGGCAGGGGCTCGAGATCGCCCGCGACGGCGAACGCCGGACGATCCGCCTGCCGCTGATCGGCGCCTACCAGGCCTCCAACGCGCTGACCGCTGCCGCGCTCGCTCTGGCGACCGGCGCGGACGAGACGCGGCTGTGGGACGCGGTCGGTCGGTTGCAGCCGGTTCGCGGGCGTCTGGAACGCGCGGTCATCACGCCCGCCGGGGCGCCGGTCTATGTCGATTATGCCCACACCGCCGACGCGCTGGAAGCCGCGATCGCTGCGCTTCGACCCCATGTCGATGCGTCGGACGGGCGCCTGATCGTCGTGTTCGGCGCTGGCGGGGATCGCGACACCGGCAAGCGTGCTGCGATGGGCAAGGTCGCCAGCGAGGCCGCCGATCTCGTTGTGGTTACGGACGACAATCCGCGCGGCGAGGATCCTGCGGCGATCCGCAGCGCCATCCTTTCAGGGGTGGTGGGCGATGCGCAGGAAATCGGCGACCGGCGCGAAGGTATTGCAACGGCCATCGGCCAGGCGGGCAGCGGCGACATCGTGCTGATCGCAGGCAAGGGTCACGAGCAGGGACAGATCATCGGATCGGGAGACAATATGCGGGTACACCCCTTCGACGACGTGAGCGTGGCGCGCGAATGCGCCGCGGCGATGGCCAAGGCATGAACATGGCGGCACTTGCTCACCCGCGCCTGCGGGCATGGCCGCCCGCGCCGCGCGATGCGCTCAGCCTTGCTCTGTGGACCGCGCAGGAGATTGCCGAGGCGACCGGCGGTGTCGCGTCGGGCCACTTCCAGTGCGCCGGGGTCGAGATGGACAGCCGCGACGTGCGCCCGGGCGATCTGTTCATCGCGCTCAAGGGAGAGGCGATGGACGGCCATCGTTTCATCGACAATGCCTTCGCCGCAGGCGCCGCCGCGGCGATCGTCGACCGCCCGATCGACTGGCCGCATGTGCTGGTGGAGGACACCACCGCCGCGCTCTATGCGCTCGCCGCCGCCGCGCGCAAGCGGGCCGATGCCAAGCGGATCGGGGTGACCGGATCGGTCGGCAAGACCGGCGTGAAGGAAGCGATCTTCGCCGCGCTCGACCGTTCGAGCCGGGGGCAGGCGCACCGCTCGGTCCGCAGCTACAACAATCATGTCGGCGTGCCGCTGAGCCTCGCGCGGATGGGAGCGCGGGCGAAGTACGGCATTTTCGAGATGGGGATGAACCACGCGGGCGAGATCGCCGTGCTGGCCGAGCACGTGCAACCGCACGTCGCGGTCATTACCACCATCGCGCCCGCCCATATCGAAAATCTCGGCTCCGAAGAGGCCATCGCCGATGCCAAGGCCGAAATCTTCGGCGGACTGGGCGAGGGCGGGATCGCCGTGATCCCGGCCGACAGCCCGCATTACGAGCGTCTGCTTAGCCATGCCGAGGCAGTGGGGGCGGAGGTGTTCTCCTTCGGCCGCGCGCCCCACGCGCGCGTGCGACTGCTCGACGCGATCCCCGCCGCCAATGGCGGCGCCTCGCTCGTCACCGCGCAGATCGACGACACGCGGCTGTGCTATTCGGTCGCGGAGCCGGGCGAGCACTGGATTGCCAATTCGCTGGCCGTGATGGCGACCGTCTATGCCGTGGGCGGAGACCTCGGCGCGGCAGGTATCGCGCTGGGCGAGATGGGTGGCCTCAAGGGACGCGGTGCGCGCCACGCGATTTCGGTTGCCGGTGGTGGCCGCGCGACTCTGATCGACGAAAGCTACAACGCCAATCCCGCTTCGATGCGCGCCACGCTGGCGCAGCTCGGGCAGACGCCGGCCCATCGCCGGGTGGCGGTGCTGGGTGCCATGCGCGAGCTTGGCGAGTTCGGCCCCGCCTTCCACGAACAGCTCGCCAAACCGCTCGTCAGCGCGCAGGTCGATTTCGCGGTGCTGGTGGGCGAGGAAATGGCGCCGCTGGCGACCCGGGTGGGGACGGCAGGCGGCAATGCGCTTGGCAATTCCATTGCTTTCGCCCATTGCGCGGGGCCTGCCGAAGCGATCGCCGCACTCGAGGAATTCGGCCTCGCCGCCAGCGATGCGATCCTCGTGAAAGGGTCCAACGCCGTGGGGCTGGGCCGTCTTGTCGATCACTTCGTCAGCCGAGGCTAAGCAGGGACCGGGACTGGCGAGACATGTTTTATCTTATCGCGGAAATGTTTGATTTCGAGGGGCTTTTTAACCTCTTTCGCTACCAGACATTCCGCGCCGGCGCAGCCTTCCTCACAGCCCTGTTCTTTGGCCTGCTGATGGGCCCGAAGCTGATTTCCGTGCTGCGCGTGCGTCAGGGCAAGGGCCAGCCGATCCGCGAGGACGGCCCGCAAACCCACCTCGCCAAGCGCGGCACGCCGACCATGGGCGGGCTGATGATCCTCGTCGCGATGGTCCTCAGCCTGCTGTTGTGGATGGACCTTTCGAGTCCCTTCGTATGGGCCTGCCTCGCGGTGACGATCGGCTTCGGCGTGATCGGCTTTATGGACGACTACGACAAGGTCACCAAGAACAGCCACAAGGGCGTTTCGGGCAAGGTCCGGCTGGCGATGGAGTTCGTCGTCGCAGGGATCGCGGCCTATATCATCGTCAGCCAGATCAATACCTGGCTCTACGTGCCCTTCGTATCCGACCAGGCGATTCCGCTGGGACCGTTATACTATGTCTTCGCGGCCGTCGTGATCGTGGGTGCAGGCAATGCGGTGAACCTGACCGACGGGCTGGACGGCCTTGCGATCATGCCGGTCGTCATCGCAGCCGGAGCCTTTGCGATCATCGCCTATCTCGCAGGCCGCGCGGACTTTTCCGAATATCTGGGCATTCCCTATGTCGAAGGCGCGGGCGAGCTGGCGATCTTCTGCGCCTGCATCATGGGGGCAGGGCTCGCCTTCCTCTGGTTCAACGCACCGCCAGCGGCGGTCTTTATGGGCGACACCGGATCGCTTGCGCTGGGCGGGGCGCTGGGCGCGATCGCCGTCGCCAGCCACCATGAGATCGTGCTCGCCATCGTCGGCGGGCTGTTCGTGTTCGAGGCGCTCTCCGTCATCATCCAGGTCTTCTGGTTCAAGCGCACCGGAAAGCGCATCTTTCGCATGGCGCCCGTCCACCACCATTTCGAGCAGCTCGGCTGGAGCGAGACGAAGGTCGTGATCCGCTTCTGGATCATCGCCATCGTGCTCGCGCTGATCGGGCTTTCCACGCTGAAGCTGCGGTGATTGCCTCGCCCGCCTGGAAGGGCCGCAAATATGCGGTTCTCGGCCTTGCAAGGTCGGGCCGGGCGACGGTGAATGCGCTGCTGGCTGCGGGTGCGGATGTGACCGCGTGGGACGAGCGGCGGGAAGTGCGTGCGCCATTCGAGGGGCGCGTGACACTCGCCGATCCGGCGGAGATCGACCTGACCGGGTTCGACGGCGTGATCGTCTCGCCCGGCGTTCCGCTCAATACCCACCCGATCAAGCAGCATGCCGACAGGTTCGGCGTGCCGGTGATCGGCGATATCGAGCTGTTCGCGCAGGCGCGCGAGCACCTGCCGCCGCACAAGGTCGTCGGCATTACCGGCACCAACGGCAAGAGCACCACCACCGCGCTGGTGCACCACATCCTGAAGACGGCAGGCGTGCCGACCACGATGGGCGGCAATATCGGCCTCCCGAT
>PAVA01000009.1 GCA_002712945.1 Citromicrobium sp. | reverse complement strand
TCGGCGGAGATCATCGCGCAGGCCAAGGGCGAGAAGGTGGTGATCTTCAAGAAGCGCCGCCGCCATAATTATCGCCGCAAGGCGGGCCATCGCCAGCAGATGACGCTGCTGCGCATCCTCGAAGTGGGCGAGGGCGCCAAGAAGGCGGCTGCCCAGAAGTCGACGGCCAAGCCTGCTGCGAAGAAGGCCGACGCGCCGGCGGCGGACGACAAGGCTGCGGAAAAGGCGCCTGCGAAGAAGGCTCCGGCCAAGAAGGCGGCTCCGAAGGCCACCGAAGCCAAGGCGGACACGGCTGCCAAGCCCGCCGCCAAGAAGGCCGCACCGAAGAAGGCCGCCGCGACCAAGAAGCCTGCGGCGAAGAAGGCCCCGGCCAAGAAGGCTGCTGACAAGGATTCGGACGCGTAAGCGCGACCGCACGAAGGTAAGGACGAAGAGCAATGGCACATAAGAAAGCAGGCGGCTCGTCGCGTAACGGTCGCGATTCGGCAGGCCGCCGCCTCGGCGTGAAGAAGTTCGGCAGCGAAGGCGTTGTCGCGGGCAACATTATCGTGCGCCAGCGCGGGACCAAGTTCTATGCGGGCACCAATGTCGGCATGGGCAAGGACCACACGCTGTTCGCGCTCACCGACGGTATTGTGCGCTTCCACGACGGGAAGCTCGGCCGCAAATACGTATCGGTCGACATGCTCGCGGAAGCGGCAGAGTAAGCGGACGGTTCACGAACAGGGCCGTCCAACGAGGCGGCCCCGCCGGAGGTAGCATCCGGCCGACAAGGGAGAGGGGGCCAGCCCCGTCTCCCTTTTTTCGTCTCCCTAACGATCGCGGCCGGGAGGGCCGCGTGGGGGACATGCGATGTTTCACAGAAGCGAAAGACTGCTGTTGCGGCCAGCCTGGCCGGAAGACTGGCGGGCCGTTCACAGGGCGATTGCCGACGAGGGTATCGTCCGCAACCTCGCCAGCGTTCCATGGCCGTACGAGGCGGAGCATGCGCGCGCCTGGTGCGCGGAAGCCTTCGATCCCCGCGCACCGCGCTTTCTCGTCACGCTGGCAGACAGCGGCGAGGTGATCGGCTGTGTCGGTTTCGGCCCGCTGCCGGTCGCCGATGGCGGCGGCGACGGTACGATGGAGCTGGGCTACTGGACCGCCCGCGCGCACTGGGGGCGCGGCTATGCGAGCGAGGCGGCCCGCGCCGCGATCGAAATCGCCCGCATGAGCGGCCATCCGCGGATCGAGGCGGGGCATTTCGTGGACAATCCCGCGTCCGGCAAGGTGCTGCGCAACGCAGGCTTCCTCCCTACGGGCCGGGTCGAGCCGCGCCATAGCCTTGCGCGCGGCTACGCAGCTTCCTGCGTGCTCTACCGGATCGATCTGCAGAAGGGCGAGGCACTGCCCGCCGCGGCGTAAGCTCGCGGCGGGGGCTCAGCCTGCTGCGGGGAGCAGCGCGTCCTCGTAATCACCCTCGTACTTGCCGATCAGGGCGCGATCGTCGTGGTCCCAGGGGTGGAAGCCGGGCCGGAAATAGTCGAGCCAGGCGGGGAAGCAGCGGCGCAGAACGCCCGGCGTGCCGAACAGGTACCTGGCCAGGCCGAAATGCGCACGCCAACCCGTAATTCCGTCCTGGGCGAGCAGTTCGATCGCGTCCTTCCAGCGATTATTGATGAACCGCTTGGTCACCGCCAGCATGATGATGCTGCGGCGGGCCCAGCGCTTGAAATCGCTCCAGTCGCGGGTCGCGTGATTCCATGTGTCGTAGGCGACGCCCTTGTGCTCGATCTCCTCGACCGCGTGCCATTCCCACATCTTGCGCACTTCGGGGTCCGAATCCTTGAAATGCTCCGGATTGACGAGGAATTCGTGCGCCATCATCGCGGTGTAGTGCTCGAGCGCCATGGTCACGCCGAGCTTCGCGATCGCGGGGCGGCCGTTCGCCAGTTCGAGCAGTTCGGCGGTCCGCCGGTCGACCAGTTCCATGTCGTAGCCGGCATCGGCGGCGAGCCTGTTGAACGCCACATGTTCGCGCGTGTGGTTGATTTCCTGCTTCACGAAAGCGCGAATTTCCGCCGCCAGCCTGGGGTCGGTGCCTTCGCGAAAGGCCTTTACCGATTCGATGAAGAAGGCCTCACCGCGCGGGAAGGTGCCCGAGAGCGCATTGTGCCAGGCCGTGCCAAAGGGCTCGCCCGCCCACCAGCGCGAGGGGGTGTGGCCGCGGTTGAAGCGCTCGTCGCGAACGGTGATGGCGGGGGTTTGTGCCAGAGCGGGATCGTGTGCGGTCATGATGCCAAATCCGAAATTTCTGTGTGTTGGTGCTCATATAACTTACACCAATGTCAGTAAGATGAACGGCAGAGATCGAGGGAGGTTCCTTGCTGCGCGCGTTCCCGCGCATTACGGAACGGCGATGGCCACCCGAAAACGTCTAAGTCCCGAAGAATCGCGCGCCGGGGCACTGGAAGCTGCGCGCGACCTGTTGATCGAGGCGGGGCCGCAGGCGGTTACGCTCAAAGCCGTCGGAGCGCGGGTCGGGCGAACGCATGCCAACCTGCTGCACCATTTCGGCTCGGCCGCCGGGCTGCAGCAGGCGCTGGGGGCCTATCTGGCGCAAAGCATGTGCGACCGGATCAAGCAGTCGATCCGCGCCAGCCGGTCGGGCGCGGTCTCGCCGCGCGTGATCGTCGATCAGGCGTTCGACGCCTTCGACGGCGAGGGCGGCGGCGCGCTGGTCAGCTGGCTGCTCGCGACCGGGCAGGAAGATGCGCTGGAACCCTTCGCGCGAGCGATCCACCAGATGATCGAGGACGTCCACCGCGAGGAGGAGGGCGCGGACCACCCGGCGGACCGCGAAGCGCTCGAATCGACTCTGATGGTGGTGCTGATCGCGCTCGGCCAGTCGCTGCTCGGCGCGCCGCTGTGCTCGGCGCTCAACCTGCCGCAGCCCACCGCGCGCGAGATCGCCGAGCGGATGCTGGTCGAATCGCTCGACCGCGTGGGGCGGGCGAGCGTTTAGGCCGACTTTCGTCGTCCGACACGGGCGATAACGCACCCGCAATCGTCGGCCCGGACTTGATCCGGGCCAAGGCTTTCTTGCCCGGTGGTACGAAAGAAGCCCTACCCCGGGTCAAGCCCGGGGTGACGGGGAGGGCAAGTACTCGGCGCGCTACTCCGCAGCCTCCAGCCGCATCCACGAGGGCACCAGATCGGCGGGAATATCGGCAACCCGCAGGTGATCGACCGCCAGAGCGACGTCGTCATACGCCGCCTTGCGGCGCTTCTCCTCGGACCGATCGAGCGGGACGACCACCAGCCGCCGGTTGACCTTCTGCCGCCAGTTCATCCGCGCGGTGTTCTCCTGCCCGATATAGCAGCCCTTGTTGAAGCTGACCCCATTCAGCTCGACCGCGTTGGTCTCCAGCCACAATATGTCGCCCAGCTCGGCCTGACCCTCGGGCACGCCGAGTGACAGGCGATGGGCGCGCCATGCGTCGTCCGCCGGTTCGCCCTCGTCCGCAGGCGCGAGCCAGCGGTGGCCGAGTGCGGGCAGGCGCGGGTCCGCCGGGTGCTCGTCCGAGGTGTCGGGGCTCCAGTGGACCGACAGGCTCTCATCGCGCGCGATTCCGATCTTGCGGCGCAGGCGATAGAGCGAGAGGCGCTTGATCAGATCGTCGGCCATGCTCGCTTCGCAATCGAGCAGGATCGCAGCCCCGTGCTCGCCCGGCGATCCGGGCCAGACGATCATGTCGAACATGGTCTTGCCCTGCGCGCTGAGCAGCGCGGCGTAAACGGGAAGCTCCCCCGCCACGTCGTTGGTGAGCAGGCCTTGCAGGAATCCGGCAGCGCTCTCTCCCTCTTCGAGCGGGGTGAGGCGGATAATGGCGCGATTTTCGAGGCGGGTTGCGGTCATGCACCCGGACATAGGTGGGACCGGGCGGCCATGCCAGATGCGCGCCGCTGTCCTACAGCGCGCAAGGCCGCTATTGCACGGGTCATGTCCGGTCTCGCACGCTTCCGTCCTCCATTCGACAGGCGCTTCGGGGCAGGCAGGTTTTTCGCCTCAAGACACTGTGTCAGGTGTGTCAGGATCGGGCTTGCGGGGGCTCCCCTGCGCAGGCCTCTTGGGCTAGGGCGCGGGGCATGACGACGAGCCTCACAATCCGCCGCCCCGACGACTGGCATGTCCACCTGCGCGACGGCGCGATGCTGCAAAGCGTGGTCGGCGCGACCGCGCGCCAGTTCGCCCGCGCGATCGTAATGCCCAACCTCACGCCCCCGGTCACCACGGCGGACGCGGCGCAGGCCTACCGCGACCGGATCATGGCGGCGCTGCCAGATGGCATGGACTTCACCCCGCTGATGACCGCCTATCTGACCGACGATACCGATCCGGCGGATCTGATTGCGGGCTTTCGCGAGGGCGTGTTCACTGCCGCCAAGCTCTACCCTGCCAATGCGACGACCAATTCGGCCCACGGTGTCACCGACATTGGCAAGCTGCGCCCGGTGTTCGAGGCGATGGCCGAGGCGGGCATGGTCCTGTGCGTCCATGGCGAGGTGACCGATGCCGAGATCGACATCTTCGACCGCGAGGCGGTGTTCATCGAAACCGTGCTGGCGCCGCTGCATCGCGACCTGCCGCAGCTGAAGATCGCCTTCGAGCATATTACCAGCCGCCACGCGGTCGATTTTGTGGAAAGCGCCGGGGAGAATGTCGGTGCGACGATCACCCCGCATCACCTCCACATCAACCGCAACGCCATGCTGGTCGGCGGCATCCACCCGCACAATTACTGCCTGCCTGTCGCCAAGCGCGAGGAGCACCGGCAGGCGCTGCGGGCCTTTGCCACGGGCAAGAAGGGGGCGGGATCGCACAAGGTGTTCCTCGGCACCGACAGCGCTCCGCACTCCAGCCAAGCCAAGGAGAGTGCATGCGGCTGTGCGGGCATCTACAATGCGCCCCATGCGCTCGAGGCCTATCTACAGGTGTTCGAGGAGGAGGGCGCGCTGGATCGGTTCGAGTCGTTTGCCTCATTGAACGGCCCGCGTTTCTACGGCCTGCCGGTCAACGAGCATACGGTGACGCTGGTGAAGCGCGAGCAGACGGTGCCCGAGAGCATTCCGGCGGCGGGCACGCAGGTCGTGCCCTTCATGGCGGGCAGGACGATCGGCTGGAGTCTGGAGGGCTAGCTAGCGGATCGGCGCGGGCCTGCGCGCGGCGCGTCGCCGGGCGAGCAGATCCCATACGAAGATGGCGGCGGCGATCCAGATGCAGCCGAAGCAGAAGGCCTGTGCCGGGTTCAACGGCTGGTCGAACACCGTCAGGCCCAGGATGAAGACGATGCTGGGCGCAAGGAACTGGACGAAGCCGAGGACCGAGTAGTCCATCCGCCGCGCCGCGGTCGCGAACATCCATAGCGGGAAGGCGGTCAGCACGCCGCCCGCCATGATCGCGAGGGAGAGGCCCAGATTGTCGTCGAAAGAGGAGCCCTGCGGGCTCGCCCAGTACCACGCGGCGATGCCCATCGCCGGGAACAGGAGGACCGCGCTCTCGATCGTCAGGCCCGGCAGCGCGCCGACCGTCACCTGCTTGCGCAGCAGGCCGTAGGTGCCGAAGCTGAAGGCCAGCGTCAGGCTGATCCACAGCGTCGTCAGCGCTCCGGCGGCGAGCACCGCAATGCCCACGCCCGCAATGCCGACGGCGACCCATTGCGCGCGGCTCAGGCGCTCCTTCAGCAGCACGGTGCCGAGCAGCACGTTGACCAGCGGGTTGATGTAGTAGCCAAGGCTGGCGGCGTAGACCTGATTCTGCTGGATCGCCCACACGTATGTCAGCCAATTGATCGCAATCAGGATCGCGCTGGCGGTCAGGAACAGCAGCGCGCGGCGGTCTGCCAGCGCTTCGCGCAGAGCGGGGATCTGGCCGCGGAAGGCGACGATCAGCAGGCAGACCGGCAAGGTCCACACGATCCGCCAGCCGACGAACTCGAATGCGGGCACCTGCCGGACGAGCAGCAGGTAGAGCGGCATGAAGCCCCACAGGACATAGGCCCCCAGCGCTTGCGGGAGGCCGGTGGGGGAGCGGTCGGCATGGGGCGGTTTCACGCACCGCCCCTAGTCCTGCACATTGCACTGCACAAGCGTTGCTGGCTGTTCATGATAACGGCGTTATTTCTGAACATATGTCGATTCGGAGAGCGCGCCTCGCGTCTTCCGACCGGCCCCGAAACCCTGACGATCTTTGGCTCCCGCTATGGCGAGGGCCAAGGCGCGGCGTCCCACCAGCGTCGCGGAAGGCGCCCCGGCAATACCCGTGCCGGGGCGTTTTCATATGTGGTTGGCTCAGTCCACCTTGAAGCCGACGCCGAGCGCGGCGCGCGGCTGGGCCATCTCGCTGCTGGCCACGGGATAGGCGCAATAATCGGCCGCGTAATAGGCGGCGGGGCGGTGGTTGCCCGACAGGCCGAGCCTGCCGAACGGAGCCTTGGACGATGCGCCGTTGGTCGGCTGGTTCCAGTTGACGATGCCGGCGCGGATGTTCGCCCAGAAATGGTTGAAGTCCTCCGGCGAGCCGCCGATCAGCGAGGCCGAGAGGCCGAAGCGCGTATTGTTCGCCTCGGCAATCGCGTGGTTCAGATCGGGCACCTTGATGACCTGCAGCAGCGGACCGAACAGCTCGACATCGGGGCGCTCTTCCATCGCGGTTGTGTCGATCAGCGCGGGCGCGACGAAGGGCGCATCCTCGCGAATGCGCCGCAGATGGCGGATCGCCTTGCCGCCGTTCGAGAGCAGGTAGAGGAAGCTCTCGGTCAGCTGGTCCGCCGCCTGGTTGTCGATCACGCAGCCCATGAAAGGCTGCGGTTCGGCGAAGGGTTCGTCGACGATGATCTTGGCCGTCAGCGCCTTCACCGCCTCGACCGTCTCGTCGTACATGTCTTCGGTGATGATCAGCCGCCGCGCGGCGGTGCAGCGCTGGCCCGCCGTGGTGAAGGCCGAGCGGATGATGAGCAGCGCGGCGTCCTGCACCTTGGGTGTCCGGGTGACCACGATGGGGTTGTTGCCGCCCATCTCCAGCGCAAGAATCTTGCCGGGGTTGGTCGCGCATTTGCGGTTGATCGCTATCCCGGCCTGCGCGCTGCCGGTGAACAGGACGCCGTCCACATCGGGATGGGCGACCACCGCCTTGCCTTCCTCGGGCCCGCCGATCAGCACCTGGACAACGTCTTTCTCGATGCCTGCCCGGTGGAAGCACTCCACCAGCATGGCGCCGACCGCCGGAGTCTTCTCGGAAGGCTTGAAGACCACCGTGTTGCCCGCGATCAGTGCGGGGACGATGTGGCCGTTGGGCAGGTGGGCGGGAAAGTTGTAGGGGCCAAGCACCGCCATCACCCCGTGGGGTTTGTGGCGCACCGCAGCGGTGCCGCCCAGCGCGCTGTCGAGCTTCTTCTGCCCGGTGCGCTCCATATAGGCGCTGATCGAGATTTCGACCTTGCCGATCACCGCCTCGACTTCGGTCTTGGCTTCCCACAGCGGCTTGCCGGTTTCCCGCGCGATCAGCTCCGCGAAGTCGTCCGCCGCCGCGCGCACTTCGTTGGCGAAACGGCGGACCATTTCCATCCGGTTGGCGACCGGGCGCGAGGCCCAGCCGGGGAAGGCTTCGCGCGCGCGGGCGACCGCCTCTTCGACATCGCCGATAGGCGCGCGGAAGAGTTCCCGCCCGGTGGCCGGTTCGTAAGACGCGATTTCGGTGAGTGGCACTCCTGGCAGTTCCTCGGTTCCTCTGGACGGGCTGCGACACCGTTCTTGTGATTTGGCGCGCCCATTAGCGCCATTTTACAGCTTCGTCACCTGCGATGCCCGGCAGGGTGCGGCGGCGGGCCATGGGCATCGCCCATCCGGCGCAGCGCATCGACCTTGGCATAGAGCGGCTGCCAGTCGTCGCGTTCGTCTATCGCGGACCAGATGGCTTCGACCTCGTCGATCAGCATGGCTTGTGGCGCTCCCTCCGCCCAGTAGGGGTGATCCTGGGTGACGCTTTCGTAACCCTCGAAAATCGCAGCGAGTTC
The DNA here is from genome assembly GCA_002712945.1 of Citromicrobium sp. The sequence goes on along the minus strand of PAVA01000009.1, from coordinate 11,814 downwards.
CGGGCCTGCGGTGCGGCCGCCGCGATGGGCGTAGAAGAAGGCGTCGGGCTGCGCGCCGCTTTCGCGCATGTGCCGTTCGCACGCGGCGATCAGCGCGGCGTCCCGTTCCTCGCCAAGCGGTTTCAGGCCAAGCCGCCACAGCCAGCGACGCCGCAGGTGCTGGCCGTAGAGTGGGCCGAAGCGCTCCAGCGCGGCGATCAACCCGTCCGAAGGCGCGATCAGGCGCAGTGCGGTGGCGAGCTGCGCGCAGTTCCAGCCGACCGCTTCGGGCTGGCGACCGAAGGCATAGAGGCCCGCATGGTCGAAATAGGCGGCGGTGAAGCCCGGCTCCCAGCGGGGCAGCCAGCGCCACGGGCCGTAGTCGAAGCTTTCGCCCGAGACGTTCATGTTGTCGGTATTGAGCACTCCGTGGACGAAGCCCGCGACCATCCAGCTTGCGGCGAGGTCCGCCATCCGCTCGACCACCTGATGCAGCAGCCGGACGGCGGGATCGTCGCGATCGGGTGCATCCTCGGGCGGAGGCGGCCCGGGGAACTGCGCGAGGCAGTAGTCGACCAGTTCGCGCATGTGCCCGGGCTCGTCGTGGGCGAGCAGGCGCTGGAAGGTGCCGATGCGGATATGGCCGTGGCTCAAGCGGGTGAGGACGGCGGAGCGGGTGGGTGAGGGCTCGTCGCCGCGCATCAGTTGCTCGCCGGTTTCGATGATCGAGAATGTCTTCGAGGTATCGACGCCCAGCGCTTCGAGCATTTCGGTCGCGAGCAATTCGCGCACCGCACCCTTCAGCGTTAGCCGCCCGTCGCCCGCGCGGCTGTAGGGTGTTTGGCCCGATCCCTTGGTGCCGAGATCGAGCAGGCGCCCGTTCTCGCCCTGCACCTGTGCGAACAGAAAGCCGCGTCCGTCGCCGATCTCCGGGTTGTACACGCGGAACTGGTGGCCGTGGTATCGCAGCGCGAGCGGCCGTTCGAGATTTCCGGGCAGAGGCTTGAACCGGCCGAAATGTGCCAGCCATTCGTCATCGCTCAGGTCGGCAAGTCCGATGGCCTGTGCAGCCCGGTCGTTACGCCAGCGCAGCTGTGTACGCGGAAACTGCGCCGGTTCGACCGGATCGCCGATCCAGTCGGCCAGGGCCAGAATGGGCGGTGGGGCTTCTTCGCGGCGCGGTTGCGGTTTGTCGGCCATCGCGGCAATAGTGGGGGCGCGCGCGTTTGTGCGCAACCGAACTGCTTTTTCCCACACCGAAAAGAGAGCCATGGATCAGCGCTTTACCGATGGATTCTGGCACAGTGCGGATGGCCTGAAACTGCATTACCGCGACTATTCCGGCGGGACGCAAGGGCAGCCGCCGATCCTGTGCATGCACGGGTTGACCCGCAACGCGCGCGATTTCGCGGGTCTTGCCGAACGGCTATCCCCCGAATGGCGCGTGATCGCGCCCGAGATGCGCGGACGAGGGATGAGCGACTACGCCGACGACGCGGCCACCTATCATGTCGGCCAGTATGTCGAAGATGTCGAACGCCTCCTGGACGAGCTCGAAATCGACCGCTTCGTCGCCGTTGGCACCTCGCTCGGCGGGTTGATGACGATCCTGCTGGCAGGGGGCGACTCGAAGCGGCTGGCGGGCGCGGTGCTCAACGATATCGGCCCGGTGATCGACGAGGGCGGGCTGGACAAGATCCGCAGCTATGTCGGCCAGGGCCGCAGTTTCCCAACCTGGATGCACGCCGCGCGGGCACTGGAAGAGACGTTCTTCGATGTTCACCCGAACTACCAGCTGGAAGACTGGCTGGAGGCGGCCAAGCGGGTGATGGTGCTGGGCCAGAACGGCCGCATCAGCTTCGACTACGACATGGCGATCGGCGATGCGTTCCGCGAGGCCGAAGATGGCGGCGGCGCGCCTGCTGCGAACCTGTGGCTGGCCTTCGAAGCGCTGAACGAGACACCGCTGCTGCTGGTGCGCGGCCAGCTGTCCGATCTCCTGTCGGAAGAGACGGTGCACCAGATGAAGGCCCGCAACCGCACGATGGAGACGGTCACCGTGCCCGATACCGGGCACGCGCCCACGCTGGAGGAGCCGGAGGCCGCTGCGGCGATCGACGCGCTGCTCGCCAGGGTGAAAGCCCGGGAAACCGTCTGATGCCTGCAGCTGCGCGCGAGGGAGCGCCGCGCGTGCTCCATCTTCACTCGACCTTCGCGGCCGGGGGCAAGGAGCTGCGCAGCGTCCAGCTGATCAATGCCTTCGGCAGCAAGCTTTCCCACGCGATCGTTTCCGCCGATCCCAACGCCTATGGTGCGAGCGAGCACATCGCCCGGGGCCGGGACGTGCGCTATCCGCGCAACTTCCCCTCGCTCACGGGCAAGCCGTGGCCGGGCAGATTGCACGCGCTGGCGAAGGCGATGAAGCCCTATGATCTCGTGCTGACCTATAACTGGGGCGCGATGGACGCGGTGATGGCGCACACCCTGTTCAAGGATATGCTCGGCCTGCCGCCGCTGATCCATCACGAGGACGGCTTCAACGAGGACGAACAGGATCGCCTCAAGACGAGCCGCAACTGGTATCGGCGGATTGCGCTGGGCAAGGCGAGCGGGCTGGTCGTCCCGTCCGAGGTGCTGGAGGGGATCGCGCTCGAAACCTGGCAGCAGCCGATCGGCCGGGTGAAGCACATCCCCAACGGGATCGATACCAAGGGTTTCAAGGCAAATCCCCCGGCGGATGCGCTGCGCGGCGTCATCAAGCACGAGGGCGAGAAATGGGTCGGCACGCTGGCCGGCCTGCGCCCGGTCAAGAATCTCTCGGCGCTGGTTCGCGCGATGGCGCACCTGCCCGAGGAATGGCAGCTGGTGATCGTGGGCGAGGGGCCTCAGGGCGAGGCGATCCGCGATGCCGCCGAGGCGGCGGACATCTCGCACCGTGTCCACATGCCGGGCTTCGTTGCGAATCCGAAGGCCTTTATCGGCCTGTTCGATATCTTCGCGCTATCCTCCCGCTCGGAACAGTTTCCGCTCTCGGTGGTCGAGGCGATGGCTGCCGGCCTGCCCGTGGCCGCGCCTGCCGTGGGCGATATCGCTGCGATGGTAGCGGAGGAAAACGCGCGCTTCATCGTCCGCCCGAACGACGAGGGTGCGCTGGCGGATGCGCTCCTCGCACTGTCGGCTGACGAGAGCTTGCGGACCGAAATCGGCGCGGCGAACCGCACGAAAGCGCGCGCTCAGTTCGACGAGGCGAAGATGGTCGCCACATACCGGCGGCTTTACGACAGCGCGCTGGGCGGTGGGGTTCTGGGATGATGCGCAACCCGTCTTCACCCCTATCTTCGCGCCTATCTTCGCGCCAATCTTCACCGGGGGTTCACGCGCGCTCCTATTGAATTGGGCGCAACATGGTTTAAAGACCCGCGCCATTCCCGGCAGTCTTAAGGAAAGTCCCTCAGGCGTGGCCCTGTTACCCAACCGCGACAGCGAAAAAGCAGCCGACCGCAAGGCGAAAACCGCAGCCGCTCAGGACGAAGCGCTCCTGCGCGAAGTCGACGATGCGGTCCGTACCGATCAGTATCGCGTCATCTGGCAGAAGTACGGCATCGCGATCATCGCGGCGGTGGTCCTCGCGCTGGTCGCCTTCGCAGCGGTGCTGTTCTTCAGCAGCCGCAGCGACAGCGACCGGGAACGGGATTCCGAAGTGCTGGTCCAGTCGCTCGACCAGCTCGAGGCAGGCAATCTGGAACAGGCAGACGAAACCCTCGCCCCGCTCGCCGAGGAAGGCAGGGGCGGTGCGCAGGCGCAGGCGCAGATGCTGCGCGCCGGGATCGCGCTGGAAGAAGGCCGCAATGCGGAAGCCGCCGAGATGTTCGCGCAGGTCGCGGCCAATGACGACGTGCCGCAATCGCTGCGCGATCTGGCGGAGCTGCGTAGCGTGGTTGCCGCGTACGATACGCTTGAGCCCGAAGAGGTCATCCGCCGCCTGACCCCGCTGGCGCAGGAAGGCGAGCCCTACTATGGCAGCGCGGGCGAAATCCTCGCCATGGCGCATCTCGATGCGGACGATGAAGACAAGGCGGGCGAGCTGTTCGCCAAGATCGCGCAGGACGACAGCGTTTCCGACACGATTCGCGGACGCGCACGCCAGATGGCGAGCGTGCTGGGCATCGATGCGGTGGGCGATGTCGACGAACTGATCGAGAGCATGCGCGCCTCGGCGGCGGCCGGTCGGCAGCCACAATAAGTAACACCAGGCCCACGGGGCGAATTTTCGGAGGATGACCTTGCGAGCTATCGGTGCGATCCCGCTTCTACTCACGGCGCTTGTCGTCACGGGCTGCTCCGGCGGCCTGTTCGGCGGCGGCGACAAGAAAGTCACCCCGACGGTCGGCAATCGCGTGCCGGTGCTCTCCCGCATCGAAAGCGGCGCGAAAGTCGATCCCAGCCTTGCCGGTGTCTCGGTCGTCCTGCCGCCCGCGCAGGTCAACGAAAGCTGGGCGATGGCCAGCAGCACGCCGAGCAAGAGCTACGGCCATCTGTCACTCGCGGCCAACCCCACCCGGGCATGGTCGGCCCGGATCGAGGGATCGAGCAATTCGCGCCGTCTCGGCGCGGCGCCGATCGTGGCAGGCGGCAAGCTCTACGCGGTCGATACTGCGGGCACGATCCACGCGATGAACGCCGAAACCGGCGCAAAGCTGTGGGAATATCGCGCCGAGATCGAGAAGGACTTGCGCGGCTCGGCTTTCGGCGGCGGCATCGCCGTGGCGGGCAACCGCCTGTTCGCGACCAGTGGCACGGGGCAGGTCGTCGCGCTCGATACCACCAGCGGCTCCGAAATCTGGAGCGCCAACCCGGCAGGCCCGCTGCGCGACGCTCCGACGCTGGCCTTCAACCTCGTCCTGGTGATGACGCAGGACAACCGCATCATCGCGCTCGACCAGAGCGACGGTTCGATCTCGTGGCAGGAATCGGGCTCGGTCGCGCAGGCCGGCGTGTTCGGCGTCGCTTCCCCGGCGGCTGGCCAGGGCACCGTGGTCGCCGGCTACAGCTCGGGCGAACTGGTCGCCTATCGTTACGAAAATGGCCGCATCCTGTGGGCCGACGCGCTCGCGCGGACCTCGATCTCGACCGAGGTGGGCAGCATTTCGGATATCGACGCCGATCCGATCATCGACAGCGGGCGGGTCTACGCACTCGGCCAGGGTGGCCGCATGGCCGCCTACGAACTGGTAACCGGCCAGCGCGTGTGGGAGCTCAACCTGTCGGGTATCTCGACTCCGGCCCTTGCGGGCGAATGGCTGTTCACGCTCACCAGCGATGCGCGCCTGCTCGCGATCGCGCGCTCCACCGGCAAGGTCCGCTGGATCACCCAGCTGCGCCGCTACCGCGACGAGGAAGATCGCAAGGGACCGATCTTCTGGACCGGCCCCGTGCTCGCCAGCAACATGCTCTACGTCGGCAATTCGGAAGGTGAGCTGTGGCAGGTGAGCGTTGCCGAAGGCTCCGCCAGCATGATGGCGGAACTCAAGAGCCCGATCAGCCTTCCGCCGATCGTCGCGAACAACACGCTCTACGTGCTCGACGATAGCGGGACGATCACCGCGTTCCGTTAGGATGCGGCCCCTGAGCCGGACGTTACGCAGCTTTTAACCCTTTTCGGCCTATGGCGGCGTCATGCGCGATGCCGCCACCAGCACCGAATTGCCGCGGAGCGACGTGTCCGTGGGCGTGGGCCTTGTCGGCCTGGCCGGGCTGCTAGGGTGGATCGTGTTCTGCCGGGCCTTTCCGGACATTTCCGCCGCTCTCGACCTGCCCGGTCCGCGCGCCCGGCTCGACGGGCCCTATGCCGCGCTTACGGGTCTGGTCGCGAGCGGCGTGCCGATGGTCCTGTGGTCGGTCTTCGTCGACAAGGTTCACCGCAATCCATCGACCGGCCTTCGCTGGAGCGAGCCGCGCGATGGCGAGGCGACCCGCAACGTTTCGCTCACCAAGCTGACCGGGCTGTGGGCGACCTGGGCGGTGCTTGCCGCGCTTTATGGCATCGGGCGCTGGTACTGGGACGGTCAATATCTGTTCGCGATGGAGGTGCTGGGCTTCGCCGCCGTGCCCGCGCTGATCCTGTCGATCCCTTACATTTTCTGGCTCGACCGGCGGATGGAAAATCCGCGCGATGCCACCTGGCATTTCGGTGCCTTCCTCCTCGCACGCGAGCCGTGGGACCGCGAGAAGGTGATCGGCCATTGGCGCGCGTGGATCATCAAGGGCTTCTTCGGGGCCTTCATGATCTCGATCCTGCCCGGCGGATTTGCGGCGGTGGTCAATGCCAACCCGGGCGACCTCGCGAGCCAGCCCGGCGCGCTCGCGATCTCGATGATCGAGCTGCTGTTCGTGGTCGACGTGCAGATCGGCACGGTCGGCTATGTGATGACGCTACGCCCGCTCGATAGCCATATCCGCAGCGGCAATCCCTTCCTCGCCGGGTGGCTTGCGGCGCTGCTGTGCTACCCGCCGTTCGTCTACGGAGTAATGGAGGCAGGCGGACTGCTCGCCTACGAAGCCAACGCCCCCGGCTGGCGGCACTGGCTGGCAGACAACCCGTTGGTCCTTTCGCTATGGGGCGGCTGGCTGGTGATGCTGACCGGGGTCTATGCCTGGGCGACGGTCGCCTTCGGCCTGCGCTTCTCCAACCTGACCTATCGCGGCGTCATCACCAACGGGCCGTACCGCTTCACGCGCCACCCGGCCTACCTGTCCAAGAACCTGTTCTGGTGGAGCGCGACGCTGCCTTTCCTGGTCACCGCCGGGGGACCGATGGAGGCCATCCGCAACGTGGTCGGCCTGTCGCTCGTCTCGGGCATCTACTACTGGCGCGCGCGGACCGAGGAGGCGCACCTGCTGCGCGAGGATGCCAAGTATCGCGACTATCACGCGTGGATGGCGCAGCACGGAACGATTACCGCGCCGCTCGCCGCGCTAACCCGGGCGATCACGCGCGGTCGGCGCGAACAGGAATTGCATCCGGCGGAGTAGCCCGGGGGCTAGAAACTGTACTTGTAGACCCGGCTGATGTCGCCGTTCCATTCGCCGTAATAGCGATCGAGCATGCGCTGGGCGGGTGACTTGCCGCTCTCGACGATCTCGTCGAGCGTCTGCAGGAAGCCCGTCTCATTATCGCCGCCGGTGTTCAAATGGCCGCGCGCGGTCAGCCCTGCGCGTGCGATCTCCAGCACTTCGCGTCCCAGATCCTGCAGGGTGCCGCCACCCGGCACACGCGCGGCGAGCCCTTCTTTCGGCACGGCATTGCGCAGCGCCTCGCGCTCCTCCATCGACCAGTCCTTGACCAGATCCCACGCGGCATCGAGCGCGGTCTGATCGTAGAGCAGGCCGACCCACAGGGCGGGTAGAGCGCAGATGCGGCTCCACGGGCCACCATCGGCACCGCGCATTTCGAGGAAGCTCTTCAAGCGCACTTCGGGGAAGGCGGTGCTCAGGTGGTCCCACCAGTCGCTCTGGGTCGGTTTCTCGCCGGGCAGAATGCTCAGCTTGCCCTCGAGAAAATCGCGGAAGCTCAGACCCGCCGCGTCGAGATATTTGCCGTCGCGGAAAACGAAATACATCGGCACGTCGAGCATGTAGTCGACCCAGCGTTCGTAACCGAAGCCATCCTCGAACACGAAAGGCAGCATGCCGGTCCGCTGCGGGTCCGTGTCCGACCAGATGTGGCTGCGGTAGGAGAGGTATCCGTTGGGCTTGCCCTCGGTGAAGGGCGAGTTGGCGAACAGCGCAGTCGCCAGCGGCTGCAGCGCCAGCCCGACGCGGAACTTCTTCACCATGTCGGCTTCGGAGCCGTAGTCCAGGTTCACCTGGATGGTGCAGGTCCGCAGCATCATGTCGAGCCCCAGCGTGCCGACCTTCGGCATGTGGCGCATCATGATGGCGTAGCGGCCCTTGGGCATCACGGGCAGTTCTTCGCGGGTCTTGTCGGGCCACATGCCGAGGCCGAGAAAACCGACTCCGCAGCGCTCGCCGATCTCCTTGACCTGCGCGAGATGGCGCCCCGCCTCGTCGCAGGTTTCGTGCAGCGTTCTGAGCGGTGCGCCCGACAATTCGAGCTGACCTGCCGGTTCCAGGCTGACCGTTCCGTCAGCTCCGGCCATGGCGATGACCTTGCCGCCTTCTTCGACCGGCTCCCAGCCAAAATCCTTCAGGTTCAGAAGGATATCGCGAATACCGCAGGGTTCGTCGTAAGATGGCGCGTGGAAATCGTCGCGCTTGTAGACGAGCTTTTCGTGCTCGGTCCCGATCCGCCAGTCGGCCTTGGGCTTCTCGCCCTGCTGCATCGGCGCGACCAGCTGGTCTCGGCTTTCGATGACGGGATCGTCTTCGTTCGATGCGTTGCGGGTGCTCATGTGGGTGGCGTTAGAAAACCGATCCGCGCGAGGGAAGGGATTTATTCTTGCGCTCCCCTATCCTCGGCCCAGTCTCCGGCTTGCGCCATCCACAGCGCGACCGAAGCCAGCGCGGCGGTCTCGCCCCGCAGGATGCGCGGGCCGAGGGTGATGGGCACAGCCTGTGGCAGCGCGCGAATCGCAGCGCGCTCGGCATCGTCGAAGCCGCCTTCTGGGCCGATCACGATGGCGGCGGGGCCGGTATGGGAAGCGAAAGCGTCACCCGCCACCTTGCCGCCCTCCTCATCGGCGAAGAACAGCGCGCGATCCTCCGGCCAATCGGCCAGTAGCGCGTCGAGTTTCACCGGATCGGCCAGCTGCGGCAGCGCGGTGCGCGCGCATTGCTCGGCCGCTTCGGTCACTATGGTACGCGCGCGTTCGGGGTTGAGCTTGTCCGCCACCGAACGCCGCGCAACGAAGGGGCGGATCGCCGCCACCCCCAGCTCGGTCGCCTTTTCGAGCACGAGATCGAAGCGATCCTTCTTGAGCAGGGCGGGGCACAACCACAGGTCGGGCACGTTTTCGCGCGGGCGCAGGTGGCTGACGATCTCCAGCGTGACGTGCCGCTTGCCCACCTCGCTTGCGACCGCGGCCCACTCGCCGGTCGCATCGTCCATCAGCATCACCGGCTTGCCCGGCTGAAGGCGCATGACCTTGGAGAGATAGTGCGCCTGCGGCCCGTCCAGCTCGATCCGCGCGTCGGGCGACAGGGTCCGGTCGACGAACAGGCGCGGCGCGCTCTTCGGGGGCCAGGCGGGGGTTGCAGGCATGGCGCGAGCGGTGGCACAGCAGCCCCGAGGAGGGCAAGCGCTTGAGTGACACCACTAACGGCGAGTCGATCGTCCCCGACACCGAGCACCGAGGTTTGATCGAACGCCTGCCGCAGCTTCCGCGCGACCTTGCCCAGCTGGCCCGGTTCGACCGGCCGATCGGCTGGTGGCTCCTGTTCTGGCCCTGCGTGGTCGGCGTGTGGCTGAGCGGGGCGGGCTGGCAGTTCGGCTTGCTGCTATGGTTACTGCTGGGGAGCATCGCGATGCGCGGGGCGGGGTGCGTCTATAACGATATCACCGATGCCGAGCTGGACAAGAAGGTGGCGCGCACCGCCAGCCGGCCGATCGCGAGCGGTCGCGTGAGCAAGCGCACGGCATGGATCTGGCTCGGCGCGCTGTGCCTCGTCGGGCTGATCGTCTTGCTGCAATTGCCGCCGCTGGCGCAGGTCGTCGCGCTGGCGAGCCTTCTGCTGGTGGCCGCCTATCCTTTCATGAAGCGGATCACCTGGTGGCCGCAGGCCTGGCTTGGCCTCACCTTCAACTGGGGCGTGCTGGTCGGCTGGGCGGCATTGGCGGATGCGAACTGGGGCGCGGCCATCGCGGTCTATCTCGGCTGCGCGTTATGGACCGTCGGCTACGACACGATTTACGCCGTGCAGGACCGGGAGGATGACGCGCTGGTCGGCATCCGCTCCAGCGCACTGCGCATGGGCGGCAAGGTGAAGCAGGGGGTCGCGGTCTGCTACGCCGGAGCGGTCGTGCTGTGGGCCATCGGTTTCTGGATGCTGCGCGAGGACTGGTTCGCCTGGGCGACGCTGATCCCGGTCGCGTGGCATCTTGCGTGGCAGGTCATGACGCTGGACGAGGGAGACTCCGACAACCCGCTTGCACGCTTCCGCTCGAATCGCTGGGCGGGGTTTCTGCTCGCTGCGGCATGCTTCGTCGTGGGCAACGCCGGGGTTTAGCTCCTCCACGCTGTTTACTTTTCGTTCCGCACGCCTGACATTGTCGCGCGATGGCCGCGCCGATCCCCGAAGTTCCCGCTCTGCCCGCACTCCACGCCAGCCATGCCGGGCTGTGGCTGTGCGCGCCCGACGGGGCGACACAGGAGGTCGGCAAGGGGCAGGCGATCAATGCCTGTGCCGATACGCCGGTGCTGATGCTCAACGCGCCGCTGGTCGCCGCGCGGCTGGGCTATCCCGACCTTTCCGGGCTCGACCTGCTCGAACTCTACGCCTTTCTGCACCCCGCGCGGTTCTGCGTGCCCACGCCCAAGGGGCTGGCCGCCGCGCTCGATATCGATCCGCCCGAGACCGACGCTGCGACGCCTGCTTTCCTTCGTGAGGCGCTGGGTGCGATGCTTGCGGTTTGCGGGCGCGACGACTGGGCCGAGCGACACGGGGCGTGGAGCACGCTCCAATCGCTCGCCCGGGCGCGCTGGCCGTGGGCGCAGGTGCTCGCCCCCTTCGTCGCGAAGCCGGAGCGGGCCGAGCGCTGGCTGTTCGCGACCCTGCCCGAGTGGGACGAAGCGCCCGAGCGACCGCAACCCGCCCAGGTTTCGATTGGCGAGGAAGAGGTGCAGGCTCAGCTCGCCCGGCTGACCGGCGAAGGCGCGGAAAAGCGCGAGGGTCAGCGCGCCTATGCCGCCGAGGTGTCGCGCATCTTCGCTCCCCGCGAGGGGAAGGGCAGGCCCCACCTTCTGCTGGCACAGGCGGGCACGGGCATCGGCAAGACGCTCGGTTATCTCTCGCCAGCGAGCGTCTGGGCCGAACGCGCGCAGGGCACGCTCTGGGTCAGCACCTACACCAAGAACCTCCAGCGACAGCTCAGGCGCGAGAGCCGCCGGGCGTGGCCCGAAAAGCGCGCCGATGGCTCCGCGCCGGTGGTGGTGCGCAAGGGTCGCGAGAACTACCTGTGCCTGCTCAATCTCGAAGACGCGATGCAGGGCGGGTTTGCCGGGCGCGGCGCGGTGCTCGCGCAGCTTGTCGCCCGCTGGGCGCAATATTCGCGCGATGGCGACATGATCGGCGGCGACCTGCCGGGCTGGCTCGGCACGCTGTTCCCACGGCGCGGGATCACCGCGCTGACCGACCAGCGGGGCGAATGCGTCTATGCCGGATGCCCGCACTACCGGAAGTGCTTTATCGAGCGCGCCGCGCGTACCTCCGCGCAGGCCGATCTGGTGATCGCGAACCACGCGCTGGTGATGATCAATGCCGCTCGCGGCCGCCATCACGGCCACCCGCCCACGCGGCTGATCTTCGACGAGGGCCATCATGTCTTCGATGCCGCCGACAGCACCTTCGCCGCTGCCTTGACCGGGCAGGAGGCGATCGAGCTGCGCCGGTGGATCATCGGGCCGGAGCGCAATACGCGCGGGCGCAGGCGCGGCCTTGCTGCGCGCCTGGCGGATGTGGCGTCCTACGACGATGCGGGCGGCGAAGCGGTGGAGGCCGCCATTCAGGCCGCGCAGGCGCTGCCCGCCGATGGCTGGCTTGGCCGAATCGGCGAGGGCGCGCCCTCGGGCCCGCTCGAAGAACTGCTCTCCCAAGTTCGCGCAACCGTGTTCGCCCGCGACGAGAGCGGCGGGGCCGCGGGGGGCTGTGGGGGCGGGA
>PAVA01000008.1 GCA_002712945.1 Citromicrobium sp. | reverse complement strand
GCGCCGGTTTCGGGCGCGGCGATCGCTCCGTCGGAGGCGACCAGCATGCGCGCGCGATAGAGATCGCTTTCGCTGACCGTCAGTGTGCCGGTATTGTTGTCGATCCTGTAGCCGATGCCTGCCTGGTCGAGGCTGGCGACCACCGATGCGCGGCTGGCATCGTCGAGCGAGGAGTAGAGGACGCGCTGCGGCCCCGGAGCGAGCGTCGCCCAGAGCAGCGCGGCAATGCCCAAGCCCGCCATGCCGACGAACCAGGGCAACACCTTCCTGACCATCGGCTGCGCGGCGAAGGCGCGTGCGCGCTCGCCCATGTTACCCGAACCGGAGGTCAGCGGTTCGAGGATCGAGCCCCGGGAAGGAGGAGGGGCGGCGCCTTGCGGGGCGCCAGCAGGAACCAGACCGGCCATCTATCAGACCCCCATCCGCATGATTTCCTGGTAGGCGCTCAGCAGCTTGTTGCGCACCTGCAGGGTTGCCTCGAATGCGACGCCCGCTTCCTGGCGGGCGAGCATGACCTTGGCGATGTCGGTGACTTCGCCGCGTTCGTAGGCCGCGGTGATGTCGCCCGAGCGCTGCTGCGCGGCGTTGACGCCGTCGAGCGCGCTGCGCAGCGAATCCGCGAAACCGCCGCTATCCTGCGCGGGGCTCGCCTCGGTTGGCGCGGCGGCCTTGTCCTGATGCAGCTCCTGCAGCACCTGCGAGCGATCGATGATCTGCTGGCGCAGCGCCATCACCTGATTGATCGAGCCGGCCCCGCCGGCACCCGAAAGAGGGTTCATCTTGCGCCTCCCACGGCGATACCGGCTTCACGGAACGATGCGAGGCGATAGCGCAGCGTGCGCTCGCTGATGCCGAGCTGGCGCGCGGCCTCGGCCCGGCGTCCGTTGCATGCGTCGAGCGTTTCCATGATCGCGTTGGCTTCGGACTCGCGCACGATCTTGGACAGCCGGCGCGCACCGCTGGGCTTTACCTCGTAGATCCCCTGGCGCACGGGCGGCTGTTCCGCAGGGGCGCCGCGTTCCTGAGAAGCGACGGCGCGGACGCTGGTGTCGAACACGATATGTTCGGTCCGGATCGCGCTCTTGCCCTGTGCGAGCAGCAGCGCGCGGCGGATGACATTTTCCAGCTCGCGGACATTGCCCGGCCACTTGTGGGCCTTGAGCACCGAAAGCGCGGTTTCGCTCAGCCACGGAACCGGCTGCCCCTTGGTGTGGTGGCGCAGGATCATCGCGAAAGCGAGCGGGGCGATGTCGCCCGGGCGCTCGGCGAGCGGGTTGAGCGTCATCGGAAAGACATTGAGGCGATAGAACAGGTCTTCGCGGAAGCGCCCGGCCTGCACCTCGGAGGGCAGATCGCGGTTGGCACAGGCGATCACCCGTACGTCGACCTTGATCGGGCTGGTCGCGCCGATCGGCACGACTTCGCCTTCCTGCAGCGCACGCAGCAGCTTGGCCTGCAGCGGCAGCGGCATTTCGGCGATCTCGTCGAGCAGCAGCGTCCCGCCATCGGCGGCGCGGAAGAAACCCTCGCCGGAGGAATTTGCGCCGGTGAAAGCGCCCTTCTCGTGCCCGAACAGCAGGGCTTCGAGCATTGTTTCGGGGATCGCGGCGCAGTTGACGGCGATGAACGGCTTGTCGGCCCGCGCGCTGCGCTGGTGGATGAACTTGGAGAGCACTTCCTTGCCGGTGCCAGTAGGCCCGTGGATCAGCACGGGAATATCGGTCTGCGCCAGCCGGTCGGCGAGCGCGATGACCGCGAGCGAGACGGGATCGGCGGCGACCGGGCCGGAACCCGCGCATAGCAGCGCGACCAGCGCGGCCATGGTCGTCTCGCTCGACGGGTCGGCATAGCGGATCGTGCCGCCCTTGCCTGCCGGGACGATTTCATTGGTGTCGGCGCGTTCGAGGACGATCGTGCGGCCGTGATGGCTGCTTTTCGGATCGCCGGCGTCGACCAGTTGCACCGGCCGATCGAAGAACAGCGAGGTGGCAATCCCCGTCAGCCTCGATGCCACGGCACCATGTTGCCGCGCAAAGCGCGAGCTTTCGTTAACCCCGTCCATTGACCCCGTTCCACCCTGTTACGTCGTTTTCTGAGGCAGCTTTTTGCCGGTGGACGGACAAAACTTGCTTACTTTTAGTCGCAGTAGAAACCCCACGGGTAAAAATACCCATATGACGAATGTTTCTGGCCCAAGCCCTTAATTCCCAACGTTCCCTGCCGGTCTGTGTCCCAGCTGCTGCGAACCGATCCACCCCACGGCAGTGACCTTTTTTGTCAGGGAGACTTTGAAATGAGCGTTATCAACACGAACATCAGCGCGATGAAGGCGGCCAATGCGTCGGCTTCGGCCAACAAGATGCTGGGCACGGCCATGGAGCGCCTGTCCACCGGCAAGCGCATCAACTCGGCCAAGGACGACGCGGCCGGCCTCGCCATCGCCACGTCCATGACCTCGCAGGTGCGCGGCATGAGCCAGGGCATCCGCAACGCGAACGACGGCATCTCGATGGCGCAGACCGCCGAAGGTGCGCTGAACGAAGTGACCAACATGCTGCAGCGTCAGCGCGAGCTGACCGTCCAGGCGTCCAACAACACCTATGCGGCGGGCGACCTCGCCAACCTGAAGTCGGAAATGGACGCGCTGAACACGCAGATCGGCAACATCCTCGGCAACACCGAATTCAACGGCCAGAAGCTGTTCGATGCCTCGGCAGGTACGGCCGGCGTCGTGACGATCCAGGCCGGTGCGAACGAAACCGACACCGTCGACATCGATCTGTCGGCCAACCTCACCACCGACACCGATCTCGCCGCTGCCGCCGCAGTCGACGTGACGGCTCTTGCAGCGGGCGACATCGCCCTGTTCGACACCGCGATCGAAACGATCTCGACCGTTCGTGCAGGCCTCGGTGCCACGCAGAACCAGCTGGAATCGGCGGTTACGAACCTCAACAACAACATCACCAACCTCTCCGATGCGCGTTCGCGGATCGAAGACACCGACTACTCGGCCGAAACGACTGCGCTGGCGAAGGCGCAGATCCTCAGCCAGGCTTCGGGCGCGATGCTTGCCCAGGCCAACCAGAGCCAGCAGAACGTCCTTTCGCTGCTGCGCTAAGTCCGAAACTACCCTACCACAAACAAGGCGGATGGCCCGTCGCTTTCGAGCGGCGGGCCATTTGCGTTTGGGGGTGGGGCGGGGCGAGCGCGATCGCCCGCCACGCCGCTAATGCGAGACCAAGAGGCTGCGCTTCGCGCAGGCTGGCTTGGAGGTGGGTCTCCTTGTCCGGCCCCGGCAATGCGATAGCCGCGAGGCTCCTGCCAGCCGGACGCTTGGTGCGTCTTTCCGAATTCCGGCGAGCGGGCCCGGGGTGGGCAGGCCACGCCGCTTTCCGTTTCGGCGGATAGCCCGCAGCCGGAGAGCGGCTCTGCACGCTGCCGCTTCCCGTCCCGGTATGGGGGCTTCGGCAGGAGCGAGGGGCACATCGGTACGGCGTGGGCCGTCGCCTCGGCCAAGTCTCCTGCAGGGGGCTGAAGCCTGGGATATGGTCGGCCCTGCGGCGCGTCGGATGGCGCTTCCGGGAGCGGAACCGGCAGGGTGTATCGAGAATTCACCGTGCTTCTTGACCGAGTCCGTTGACGCTTGCCCTTCATCAAAGCCGACAACCCTGTGAGGACACCATGATCGGGAGGCTCCGGGAGGCTCCGGGAGGCTCCGGGAGGCTCCGGGAGGCTCGGGGAAGCGCCGGGAAGCTTCGGCAGGGTCGGGGAGGCGTTGGGCTCGGGCTGGACTCCGGTGATCGAGTATTTCCCGGCGGGGCGGCCCGGCGCTATGCGTCGAGAGGCCCGCCGGCGCGCGCGATGACGCGTAAGCTACCTAAAGGATAAGAAGCGTGGATTGAGTGCGAAGCCGATCCCGTCAGTTCGCGAGAACGATCGAAATGCGGCGGTTGCGCGGATCGGACGGGTCGTCCTTCACCAGCAGCTCGGTATCGGCAACGCCTTCGATCCGACGGAAGCTCCCATCGGGGATGCCCTCGTTCATCAGAGTCTGGCGCGTGGCCTCGGCCCGCCCGGCCGACAGCGACCAGTTGTTCACCCGGCCCGGGTTCTTCCATTTCAGGCTGTCGGTGTGGCCGCGCACGATGATCTTGCGATCCTCGGGCTCGATCGCCAGCGCGATCGCGCCGAGCAGTTCGGCGGCGTCGCGCGTCAGAACGGTGGTGCCGAGGTTGAACATCGAGAAATCGGCATCGTCGACGAGGTCGATCCGCACGCCTTCGGTGGTGTCGACCATCTTGATCTGGCTCATCAGCTTGGCGAGCCGGGGATCCTTCTCCAGCCGCTCCTTCGTGCGCGATGTGATCCGCTCGATCATGCGCGCAGCCTCCTTCGGGCCGCCCGATGCGTCCCTGGGAATGGTGATGCCCTTGTTGCCGGTCTGCCCCTGGCGGTTCGGGTAATCGTCGACATCGGTCAGCGAAGCTCCGGCCAGCAGGCCGTTTGCGCCTGCGCCGCTGTCTTTCACTTTCACCAGCGTCGGCGTGAAATAGTCGGCCAGGCCCTTGCGCTGGTCCTGGGTCGTCGCGCCGAGCAGCCACAGCAGCAGGAAGAACGCCATCATCGCGGTCACGAAGTCCGCATACGCGACCTTCCAGGCCCCGCCGTGGTGCCCCGCTTCGACCACCGTCACCTTCTTGACGATGATCGGCGGCAGATTGTCGCCGGACTTGGCGGGCATGTCAGCGGCCCCGCAGCGCGTCGAGCAGCTCGGTCAGGCCGGGGCGCACCGCGTGGCCCAGGCTGGAGCGGGCGCTTTCCACCACCAGCGGCTGCGGGTGGCCGTAGAGCGAGGCGATGATGACCTGCTTGACCGCGTGGAAGATCTGCTCGTCCTGCTCCAGCACCTGCTTGAGGCGGCTGGAGAGCGGCCCGACGATGCCGTAGGCGAGCAACACGCCCAGGAAGGTGCCGACCAGCGCCGCGCCGATCATCTTGCCCAGAATCTCCGGCGGCTTGTCGATCGAACCCATGGTCTTCACCACGCCCAGAACCGCCGCGACGATGCCCAGCGCGGGCAGCGCGTCGGCGAGCGACTGGAGCGCGTGCTGCGGTTCGTGCAGTTCGTGGAAATGCGTCTTCATCGCATTGTCCATCACCTCTTCCACCGCGTGGGTGTCGAGCGTGCCGGACGAGACCACCAGCAGGGTCAGCGTGTCGCTGATCAGCCCGATCAGCGAAGTGTTCTTCATGAGGTTGGGATAGGCGCTGAAGATGGTCGAGTTTTCCGGCTCGTTGACATGGCTTTCGAGCGCCACCGGGCCATCGGTTTTCAGCACCTTCATCAGCTGGGTCGTCAGCGCGATCGCATCGATATGGTCCTGCTTGGTATGCTGGGGCCCCTTGAAGATCTTCATGAAAGCGCCGCCGATCGCCTTGAGGTGATGCAGCGAATTGCCCGCGATGGTCGCGCCGAGCGCGGCACCGCCAATGATCAGCATTTCATAGGGCAGGGCGTGCAGCACCGGGCCCATCGCGCCGCCACTCAGGACGAAGCCGCCGAAGACCAGAACCAGCAGGACAACGATGCCGATAATCGCATACATGAATCAAATACCCCCTAGGTCGCGCGTTCAGCGCAGCATCGTGAACAGGTTGAGGTTGGCGAGCCGCACGAAGCTGGCTTGGCTTGCTTCGAGCACGGTCATCATTTCCTGAAGACGGCTCATGGTGACCGCCAGATCGGCACCGCCGACCGAGGAGCGTTCGTCCTCGATCCGCTCCATGTTATCGACCCGCCGCTCGCTCATGATCTCGAGCCAAGCGAGCCGTGAACCGAGCACGGTCTGCGCGGTGGTCACCTTGTCGAAGCCGGTGTCGAGCATGGTCAGGCCATCGCGCGCCGCATCGGCAGCGGCCTGGCCGCCTCCGCGCAGCGCCGTGGCAAGTGCGGCCAGCTCGGCGAAAATGTCTGTCTGCGCGCCGGCTTCGTTCTCGAACGCGAAGACCTCCGGCCCCGTATTGCCGGGGGTGATCGTCTGGCCTTCGCCGATCTCCACCGGATCGAGCGTGCCGGTGCCGACATAGGTCGCGGCGCCGGTGACCGGGTCGACATCGTAGGCATTGCCGATCGCCTGGCCACCGAACAGGGCATGGCCCGACGCATTGCGGCCGTTGGCGAGGCCGAGCAGGCTTTCGCGCAGCCCGTCGAGTTCGGTCGCGATCGAGGCGCGCTGTTCGTCGCTGGTGGTCGCGTTGGCCGCTGCCAGCGCGAGTTCGCGCGCGCGGCTGATCATGACCGATATCTGGCTCAGCGCCTCGTCGGTGAACTGGAGGTTGTTTTCCGACTGTTCGGAATTGCGCGTGTCGACCTTGCTGACCCGCTCCTCGCGATCGAGCATGCGCAGGCGCGCGGCGGCGACGGGATCGTCGGACGACTTTTCCAGCCGCTGGCCGGTGCCGATCTGCTTCTGCAGGCTTTCGGCGCGCGCGCGCAGCGACCCGATCTGGGTCGTCGAGCGTTCGTAGAAGGCGCTCGTGCTCAGATTGATCATCGGCCGATCCCCATCAGCGTGTCGAAGATGTCGCTCGCCACCTGCATCGCGCGGCCCGAAGCCTGGAAGGCCTGCTGGAAGCGGATGAGATTGGCGGCTTCGTTGTCGAGATCGACGCCCGATTGCTCCTCCAGCGCGATCCGCGCGGAGGAGGCGATCGTTTCGAGCGCGCTTTGCGTCACGGAGCGCCCAGCGACCTTGCTCGACACGTCGAACAGGACCGCGTTGACGCTCTCGGCGGGGTTGGCCGCAGCCAGCGCCTGCCGCATTTCGGCGAGGTTCTGCTGGTTGCGGTCCCCGGCCGGAGAGCCCGCCGGGGCCGTCGCAATTGCTGCCCCGCTGGTCAGCACGACCGAAAGGGTCGCGGCGGTGGTGCCCGAAAAGATCGGCTGGCCCGCGCTGCCATCCAGCGCGACGCCATTGGCCTGCGCGGTATTGATGGCGGTTGCAATCGCGCCGGCCGCATCGTCGAGCCGGCTGCCGACCGCCGCCAGATCGCTCAGTGCAAGCGCGGCGCCGGTCAGGCTGCCCGAACCCGGCGTGATCGCCTGCCCGTCGATGGCGAAGGACAGCGTGCCGTCGGCGGCGGTGACCGATGTCATGGTGGCGGCCGATCCGCCATTGACGAAGCTGGTCGCCGGAGCCGAGCCAACGGCCACCGCGACCGTGCCGTCGGAGGCGAAGGTGGTGGAGATCGTGGCGAAGGCGCTCATCCGTTCGAGCAGGTTGTCCCGCTGGTCGAGCAGTGCGGCCTGATCGTTGCTGCCGCTGCCCGCCCGCGCGAGCCGCAGGTTCACCCGCGCGAGTTCTGCGCCATAGGTATTCATGTTCCCGACGTCGGCTTCGGCGTTGAAACGCAGGCCATCGCCGACCGAGGAGAGGCTGCCGGCGGTGATGTTGAACTTGCTTGCGAGCGTTTCGGCTTCGGCAAGGACGGCGGCACGCCGCGCGCTGTCGGTCGGGTCCGCCGAAAGCTGCTGCAGCGCGGCCTCGAACTCGACGATCGAGGTGAAGATGCCCGACTGCTCGACGGCGGATTCGATGTTCTGCAGGCCGGAGAGCTCGACATTGGCGCGCTGCAGATCGGCCTGGGTGCGGCGCATCTCGGCCTGGCGGAAGGCGTCGGCATTGCGGCGGACCTCGGCCACACGCGAACCCGATGCGGCGATATCGCCACCGCGACCCGCGATGGCTCCGCCCGAGACCTCCTCGATCCGGACACTGCGGCGCACGTAGCCGTCGCTCGAGGCATTGGCGATGTTGTTCGCCGTAACCTCGAGCGCGCCGCGCGCCGCGCGGGCGCCGCTCGCGCCGATGGAGAGCAGATCCGAAGCCATTTATTCCTGTGCCCCCGGCACGCCGTCTTGCGGAAGGAAGCGCGCAAGCTGGCGCTCGATCGCATCGGCGAAACCCAATTGTCCTGACTGTGCGGCGATGTCCGCGAAGCGCTCATCGCGCATTTCGGTAAAGGTATCGTCACTGCCCTCGAACAAATCGTCCCCGCCGAAGTCGGTCGAGCGCGCGGAGGCGAGCATCTGCCGCAGCAGGATCGCCTCGAACTGCTGTGCCGCTTCGCGCAGTTCGGTGCGCTGGTCGGCGCCGCTGCTGCGATCGCCCAGCGGGGTGGGCTGGCGAACCAGCGAGAAGTCCATGGGCGTCAGCGCGGTCATATCACGACCACCTCTGCGGTCAGCGAACCCGCCTGCTTCAATGCTTCGAGTATCGCGACCAGGTCCGCCGGGCTGGCGCCCAGCATGTTGAGCGCATCGACCACGTCGGCGAGGTTGGCCCCTGCGGGCAGCGGCGTGACGTAGCCGCCGCTCTGGCGCGCCTCGATGGTGCTGTCGGGTTCCATCGCCGTCCGCCCGCGCGAAAAGGGGGCAGGCTGGACGATGGTGGGGTTCTCGTCGATCCGCACCACCAGGCTGCCGTGGCTCACGGCTGCGGGCGCGAGGCGCACCGCGCTGGAGATCACGATCGTGCCCGTGCGGCTGTTGACGATCACCTTGGCCGCGCGCTCGGCGGGATCGATGGTGAGCATCTCGATCTCGGCCATGATCGTCGCCCGGGTGTCGGCACCCGGCGGCAGCGAGAGGGCGAGCGTTACCGCATCCTCGATCCGCGCCATGCCGGGGAAGCGATCATTGATCGCGTCGCGCACGCGGCTGATCGTCAGGAAGTCCGCGTGGTACATGTTCCAGCGCAGAACCTCGGTGAAGTCGAAATTGGTCGTCACCGCACGTTCGACGCTCGCACCATCCGAGATGCGACCCACGGTCGGCACGTTGACGGTCAGCTTGGAGCCGTCATTGGCCGAAATGCCGAGCCCTCCGACGGTCAGGTTGCCCTGCGCCATCGCGTAGATCTCGCCATCGGCACCATAGAGCGGCGTCAGGATCAGCGCGCCGCCGCGCAGGCTCTTGGCCTTGCCGATGGTCGAGACGGTGATGTCGATCCGCTGGCCCGGCTTGGCGAAGGCGGGCAGTTCGGCGGTGATGAGCACCGCCGCGGCATTCTTCAGCGCCGGGTTCACGCCCGGCGGCAGTTGCAGGCCGAGACGCCCCGAAACGCCGCGCATCGCTTGGGTCGCATAGGCGAAGTTGTCGTCGCCCGTGCCGTCGAGCCCGACGACGATGCCGTAGCCGGTCAGCTGGTTGGAACGGACCGACTGGAACTGGCCGATGTCGCGCACGCGCTCCGCCGAAGCCGTCGAAGGCAAGGCGAGCGCGAGACACGCGGCGAGGATAAGAAGCAAGCGGTTCATCGATCGGCTCCGGTCAGAACGGCGAGACGGCGGCGAAGAAGCGCGACAGCCAGCCGGGTTTGCTCGACTGCTGCACGGCGCCCTTGCCGCTGTAGGAGATGCGCGCATCGGCCACGCGGATGGAGGAGATGCGGTTGTCCTGGTCGATATCGGCGAGGCGGATGATTCCCGAAACCTGCACCCACTCTTCCCCCTGGCTGAACTGCATCACCTTTTCCCCGCGCACGAGCGCGGTTCCGTTCGGGCGGATTTCGGCGATGGTCACGGTCAGGTCGCCACGAAGCGTGGAGGTCTGCGCGGCGGTGCCCGAGCCGGTGAAGGACGATCCGGCCGAGGCGCTGAGGTCTTCCTGACCGATGCCGACGAAATCGGGCAGCGTCAGCCCCGCGCTGCCGTCGCGGCTGGTCTTGCCGCTGGTCGCCTTGCTGGTGGTGGTCCGCTCGATCAGCACGATGGTGACGAGGTCGCCCACCTGCGATGCGCGGTTGCCGTTGTAGAGCGGCGCATAGCCCTGCGCGGCGCTGTAGATCGCACCGTCGGTCGCGGGCGGCGCGGTATATTCGAGCGGCGGCGGCGGCAGCGTCGCGTTGAAGCCGGCCGGACGCGAACCGCCGCCACAGGCAGCGAGCGCAAGCGTGAGGGGCAGGGCGATAAGGATGCGGGTGTTCATCAAGGGGAATCTCACAGCGTCTGGTTGGCGTTGCGCAGCATTTCGTCGACGGCGGAGACCATCTTGGAGCTGATCTCGTAGGCACGCTGCGCCTCGATCATGGCGACCAGTTCCTCGACGATGTTGACGTTCGATCCTTCGAGCATGCCCTGGCGGATATTGCCGCGCCCGCCTTCGCCCGCGACGCCCAGTTCGGCGGCTCCGCTGGCGGCGGTTTCGGCAAGGAAGTTGTCGCCGATGGCCTGCAGGCCCGCCGGGTTGGTGAAGCGCGCGATCTGGATCTGGCCCAGCTCGGTCGGCTCGGCCTCGCCGTTGATCGTCGCGGTGACGGTGCCGTCGGGCGAGATCGAGATCGCGGTCGCGCCTTCGGGCACGGTGATCTCGGGCTGGACTGCAAAGCCCTGCTGGGTGACCAGCTGGCCTTCTGCCGAACGGGTGAAGTTGCCCGCGCGGGTATAGCCGGTGCGGCCTCCCGGCATGGCGATCTGGAAGAAGCCGTCGCCGTCGAGCGCGAGGTCGAAGGCATTGCCCGTGGTGTCGAGCGTGCCCTGCGTCATGATCTGGCTGGTCGACTGGACCGCGACGCCCGTGCCCAGGTTCAGGCCTTCGGCATAGGCGGTCTCGCCCGAGGACTGCTGCCCCGCAACGCGCGTATCCTGGTAGGCGAGCGTCGCGAAGTTGGCACGGTCGCGCTTGAAGCCGGTGGTGCCGACGTTCGCCAGGTTGTTGGCGATCACGCGCATGCGGGCGTCCTGCGCTTCGAGCCCGGTGCGGGCGACCTGGAGGGCGGATGTGGGCATGTTCTATCGTCCTTGGATTAGGTGAGACGCATCAGCTGCGCGCCGCTCTCGTCGAGCTGGCGGGCGGTGGTCACGAGCTTGGAGCGCATGGCGAAGAGCCGCTGCTCCTCGATCATGGCGACCAGAACCTCGGTCGGCTTGACGTTCGACTGTTCGAGCGCGCCGGTCTGCACGCGGGCCTCGGCATCGGTCGGCAGGATGCCGCCGCCTTCGACGCGGAAGAGCCCGTCGAGGCCCTTGGCGATCGGCGAGCCTTCGTAGCTGACCAGCTTGATCCGGCCGACTTCGGCAGGCGGCGCTTCGGGCGCGTCGGGATCGGTCCGGGTCACGGTGCCGTCCTCGGAAATGGAGATGCGGCCACCCGGTGGGACCGTGATCGGTCCCGTGTCCCCCAACACCGGGTGGCCTTCCCCTGTCACCAGCAGCCCGGTGGCCGTCAGCGACAAATCCCCGCGCCTTGTATAGGCCTCGGTTCCATCCTGCGCCTGCACCGCCATCAGCGAATCGGTCGCCATCGCAATGTCGAGATCGCGGCCGGTTTCCATGATTTCGCCGCCCCGCATGTCCGCGCCGGTGACGCGCGCGGTCTGCATCGCGCGCGCCTCGTTCGGGTGGCCTTCGATGGTCATCGCGCGCTGCTCGATCAGCTCGGCCCGGAAGCCCAGCGTGTTCGTGTTCGCCATGTTGCTGGCGATCGCGCGCTGCCGATCCATCGAGGCCTGCATCCCCGAAAGCGCAGTGTAAATGAGGCGGTCCATCGCTATCAGGTCCGCAGGTTGATGACGGTCTGCGAGATCTGGGTGGCGGTGTCGATCGCCTTGGCGTTGGCCTGAAAATTCCGCTGCGCGGTAATCAGGCCGACCAGTTCCTCGGCAATGTCGACGTTCGAGCGCTCCAGCGCGCCCGAAAGCAGCGCGCCGTACTGGCCGTTATCGGGCTCGCCGTAGCTCGCGGCACCGGAAAAGCCGGTCGCCTGCCAGTTGGACGAACCGACCGGCTTGAGACCGTTGGGCGCCATGAAGGAGGCGAGCGCAACCTTGCCGATCGGCTCGACCGAGCCATCTGCGTAGGACGCGCGTACGACGCCGTCCTTGCCGACCGAAACGCCGGCATATTCGGCTCCCGCGGCGTTGGTCGCGGGGATCTGAGCGTTCTGCAGCGTGTTCGACGAGGCGGTCCCGTCGGGGTTGACCGGATAGACCTGCAGGCCGTTGCCATTGGTGTCGACGATGCCGCCGGTCTCGTTGATCGTGAACGAACCCGCACGGGTATAGAGCGTCTCGCCGTTCTCGCCGCGCAACGTGAAGAAGCCGTCGCCGGTGATTGCCACGTCGAGCGCGGAGCCGGTCTGCTCGATCGGGCCGAGCGCGAAATTCTGCGTGATCGCTTCGACCGAGGCACCGATGCCCTGGATCGTACGCGGGTTGGCATTGCCCGAGCCCGCGACGATTTCGGCAAATTCGGTGCGCCCGCGCTTGAAGCCGTAGGTTTCCGAGTTGGCGATATTGTGCGCGATCGTGCCGAGCGAGGACTGCGCGTTCTTGAGGCCGTTGAGCGAAGTGTAGAAGGACATGGTAGGCGACTCCTGGTTTAAGCGTCGTTGGCGGCCGGGCTGTCGCCCTGGGCCTGAGCGGCGATGAGGGCGTCGAGCTTCTCGACGATCTGGGTCAGCGTCTCGTTGGTTTCCGCCGTCCCTGCGAGCGAGGAGAACTGCGCCATCTGCGCCAGCATCTCCTTGTTATCGACCGGCTCGAACGGATCCTGCTGCTGCACCTGGACGGTCAGCAGACGCAGGAAATCGGCCTGGCCCAGCTGGTCCATGCCGCGCCCCTGAACCTGGGGCTGACTGGTGGCGGAGGTCGCGCCCGTATAGGGATTTACGCTGCTAATCATTTCATCCTCATCGTTTCGAGCATCAGCTGCTTGGCGGTGGACATGGCTTCCACCATGTTGCTGTACTGGCGCGAGGCTTCGAGCATCTCGATCATCTCGGCGTTCTCATCGACCGGCGATTCCCACACATCGCCGTTCTCGTCGGCGAGCGGGTTGCCCGGATCGTGGCGGCGCGTGGGCGCGACATCGGCGCGCACGACGCGATCGACGCGGACCGAGCTCATGCCGCTCTGCCGGTCGAGTTCCTCGGCGAAGACGGTGCGCATCGGGCGGTAGGCTTCATCCGCGGACCCAGCGACGCTGCCCGCGTTCGCGAGGTTCGATGCGGCGGTGTTCATGCGGACCATCTGCGCGGACATCGCGCGGTAGCCCAACTGGAACATGGTCATGGGGCCGCTCATGCTTATTCGCCCCGAATTGCGCGGGTGACGGTTTCGACGCGGCCGCGCAGGAAGCCGAGCGTGGCGGTGTAGGCGACCGCGTTTTCCGCGAAGGCGGCCTGCTCGGTCCCCATCTCCACGGTGTTCCCGTCGAGGCTGGCCATGGTCGGGATACGATAGACGGTGGCGCGGCTGGTCGCGCTTTCGGTGTCGTTGCCGGCAAGCTTGGCCTGCAGCGCGGCACCGAAATCGATGTCGCGCGCCTTGTAGCCCGGCGTGCCCGCGTTCGCGATGTTGGAGCCGAGCACGCCCATCCGCTGTGCGCGGACCTCCAGCGCTGCTCCGTGAATGCCGAAAAGGCCTTCGCTCATGTCGATCGTCTCCGCCTGAATCCTGTGGGCGTTCGTGTGTGCCGGTATGTAAGCAAGGGCCGTGCCAACTGCGCTCAACAGGGCTCCGAGGCGCTCAATCCCGGCGATATGCGCGTCGGGCGGCAATCGTTTGCCGGTGGGCGGCAATTCTGCGGCAGGGGCTGAAATATTGCCGCATGCGTGCCGTTCTTGGTGCCGTGGAAACTCTCGCAACCTTCACCGAGCACTGGCTGGACCCTGTATCGCTGGGCATCGTGCTGGGCGGAACGCTGCTCGCGACGCTGCTGCGCTGCGGCTTTTCTGAATCGCGGCTTGCCGTGCGCAAGCTCGCCGAACTGGCGATGCCCGCGTTCGATCCGGCGCGCGCCAAAGCGGAGATGGCGCGCCAGATCCGCGACATTGCCAGCGACGGCTTCCTGCGCGCCGAGCCGGTCCATTTCGGCGATGGCGAATTCGACCATCTCGCCGATGTCCTCGTCAGCCAGCGCTCGCTCGACACGCTGCACGGCGAGCATGACGGCTACCGGCGCGAGCGAACCCAGGCCGCGCGCACCGCAATGCAGGTGTTCCAGCAGGCGGCGGAGCTCGCCCCCGTTCTGGGCCTCGCGGGGACGCTGGTCGCGCTGGGCACCATGCCCGATGTTCCGAGCGAAGGCGGGATGACCGGCGCGATCGCGATGGCGGTCGTCACCACGCTCTACGGCCTTGCCGCGGCAAACTTCCTCTTCAACCCGCTGGCCGCCGCGATCATGCGCCGCTCGGCACG
>PAVA01000007.1 GCA_002712945.1 Citromicrobium sp. | reverse complement strand
GTTTCGAGGAAGGGCGCGGCGTCGCGTGCGATCCCGGCAAGGCCCGCACGCTCTATGGCCGGGCCGCCGCGACGACCGGCGGCACGATCTGGGTCTATCAGCCGCCCGTGGGCAACGGGACCACAGGGCGCACCGTGCCGCTCGACACCGGCCCGCGCGAGGTGGGCCTGCCCGCTGCCTCCGAACGACTCGCATCGCTGGAGGACCGGCTCGATCGTGCGGAGCGCGAAGGGCGCGACGTCTGCGCCGGCACTTAGCCAATGCAAATCCCCGCGCGCTTTCAGCGTGTTGCGCCGCGCCCGGAAATGTGCATGTTATACTATAACGCTGTATGATATTCCATATCTAGCTGTTTTAACAGGATTTTTCTTGTGCGGCACGGGGCAACCGGCCTAGTCCGGGGTTCGCGAAGCAAGGCTGGGGCAACGGGCGAAGCGACGGATTTATGGGGCACGGACACGCGCAGGATCACCCGCATGGTCAATCCCATGGGCACGGGCATGCACAGGGCCACGGCCACTCGCATGCCCCCGCCGATTTCGGGCGTGCCTTTGCCATCGGTGTGGCGCTCAACACCGTGTTCGTGGTGGTCGAGGCGGTATTCGGCTACATCTCGGGCTCGATGGCGCTGGTCGCCGATGCGGGCCACAACCTGTCCGACGTGCTTGGCCTGCTGATCGCCTGGGGCGCGAGCGCGGCCGCCAAGCGCCCGCCCTCCCCGCGCTTCACCTATGGCCTGAAAAGCAGCACGATCCTGGCCGCGCTGGCCAATGCCGCGCTGCTGATGATCGCCATCGGCGCGATATTGTTCGAGACGATCGACCGGCTGATCGATCCGGTCGAGCCGCAGGGCTGGACGATGATCTGGGTGGCGGGCGTCGGCATCGTGATCAACACCGCCACCGCGCTGCTGTTCGTCAGCGGGCGCAAGAACGACCTCAATATTCGCGGCGCCTTTCTCCACATGGCGGCGGACGCGCTGGTCTCGGTCGGTGTGGTGATCGCGGGCGCGGCGATTCTGCTGACCGGCGCGATCTGGATCGATCCGGTCACCAGTCTCGTGATCCTCGCCGTGATCGGCTGGGGGACGTGGGGCCTTGCGCGTGACAGCCTGAAGCTGGGCCTGCTCGGCGTGCCAGAGGGGATCGACGAGGCCGCGGTGCGCGCCCAGCTGGAGGCCGAGCCCGGCGTCGCCGAGGTCCACGACCTGCATATCTGGCCGATGTCGACCACCGAAACCGCGCTGACCGCCCATCTGGTGATGCCGCAGGGGCACCCCGGAGACGACTTCCTCGCCCGGATCGCGCACGATCTCTCGCACGATCACAGGATCGGCCACACGACACTGCAGGTGGAACAGACGCGCGACTGCGTGGGCGGCTGCTAGCCTATCACCCCTAGGTGCGCGACCAGCGTTCGATCAGCCACAGGTAGAAGGCCATCGAGAAGGCGAAAGACAGCCCGATACCGATGAAGGCGGCAACGAGGCTGCCCTGCGTAGGGACGCCGAATATCAGCACCAGAAACAGCGCGAGGCCGAGGATCGCCACTGCCAGAACGGGATGGAGGTAAAGCGCGAGGCGGCGCGGATCGAGCCGCGCCGCCTTACCCGAGATTCCGAAAAGCCCGGGTAATCGCTCGAACCGCGAGTAGCGGCGGTCGGCCCACGCAGCGGCAATGAAGCAGAGGAGAACGCATCCCGCGCCGAGCAGCGCAGCTGCGATCTCTCCGCCGTTCAAAGCCCGGCGCTCACATTAGCCAGCCTTGGTCACGCTGCGTCCGACGCGGTGCGCTTGCCACCCTCGCCGTTGAACACGCGGATCGGTTCCTTGCGGCCTTCGACCACGTCCTTGTCGATCACGACTTCGGTGACGTCGTCGAGATCGGGCAGGTCGTACATCGTGTCGAGCAGCAGGCCCTCGACGATCGAGCGCAGGCCGCGCGCGCCCGTCTTGCGCTCGATGGCCTTCTCGGCGATCGCGCGCAGCGCGTCGTCGTTGAAGGTGAGCTCGACGCCTTCCAGATCGAACAGCTTGGCGTACTGCTTGACCAGCGCGTTCTTCGGCTCTTGCAGGATCGTGACCAGCGCATCGACATCGAGATCGTGCAGCGTCGCGATCACCGGCAGGCGGCCGACGAATTCGGGGATCAGCCCGAACTTGAGAAGATCCTCGGGCTCGCTCTTTTCCAGCAGCTCGCCGATGCGGCGCTTGTCCGGATCGGCGACGTGCGCGCCGAAGCCGATCGAACGCTTCTGCAGGCGGTCCGCGATGATCTTGTCGAGTCCGGCAAAGGCGCCGCCGCAGATGAACAGGATGTTGGTCGTATCGACCTGCAGGAATTCCTGCTGCGGGTGCTTGCGGCCGCCCTGCGGCGGGACGGAGGCGGTGGTGCCTTCCATCAGCTTGAGCAGCGCCTGCTGCACGCCCTCGCCCGACACGTCGCGGGTGATGCTGGGGTTTTCCGCCTTGCGGGTAATCTTGTCGATTTCGTCGATATAGACGATCCCGTGCTGCGCCTTCTCGACGTTGTAGTCGGACGCCTGGAGCAGTTTGAGGATGATGTTCTCCACATCCTCGCCCACGTAGCCCGCTTCGGTCAGCGTGGTGGCGTCGGCCATCGTGAAAGGCACGTCGAAGGTGCGCGCCAGCGTCTGCGCGAGCAGCGTCTTGCCCGAGCCGGTCGGCCCGACGAGCAGGATGTTGGACTTCGCCAGCTCGACGTCGCCCTGCTTGCCCGCGTGCTTGAGCCGCTTGTAGTGATTGTGCACGGCGACCGACAGCACGCGCTTCGCGCGGTCCTGCCCGATCACGTAATCGTTGAGCGTGGCGCAGATTTCGGACGGCGAAGGCACCTCGCCTTCCTTGCGCCCGGTCAGGCCCGCTTTCGTCTCTTCACGGATGATGTCGTTGCACAGCTCGACGCACTCATCGCAGATGAAGACGGTCGGCCCGGCGATCAGCTTGCGCACCTCGTGCTGCGACTTGCCGCAGAAGCTGCAATACAGCGTGCTCTTGCTATCCGTTCCGCTCAATTTGTTCATAATCCTGTAGTCCTCGAATCCCCGCGTGGGCGGGAACCTTCCGAATGTAACTTTCGCGCGCGCCAATGCAACAGATGGCTATCCTGCCACAGGCGGCCTTGCGAAGGGCTGAAGACAGCCCCCGCGTAAATTTACGCCTAAAATATCAAAAGCGTGTGTTGCCGTGCCCTGCTTCGGCACACTGGCAAACGGGGCAATCGGGCGGGATCAGGCGGGCGCGCCGCCCGATCCGCTGTCATCCCCGGTCGAATCGGCTTGCGGCCGGGTCTCGAACACCTTGTCCACGATGCCGAACTTCATCGCCTCGCTCGCATCGAGGAAGGTATCGCGATCCATCGCCTCCTCAATCTCTGACAGCTCCTTGCCTGTGTACTTGGCGTAAAGCTCGTTCATGTTCTTGCGGATGCGCAGGATCTCGCGCGCCTGGATCTCGATATCCGAGGCCATGCCCTGCGCCCCGCCCGACGGCTGGTGAACCATGATCCGCGCGTTGGGCAGCGCGATCCGCATGCCCGGCTCGCCCGCGGCCAGCAGGAAGCTGCCCATCGAAGCCGCCTGACCCATGCAAACCGTGGAAATGCGCGGCTGGATGTACTGCATGGTATCGTGGATCGCCATGCCGGCCGTCACCACGCCGCCCGGCGAATTGATGTACATGCTGATGGGCTTAGACGGGTTCTCGCTTTCGAGAAACAGCAGCTGGGCCACCGCCAGGCTCGCCATCCCGTCTTCCACCGGGCCGGTGATGAAAACGATCCGTTCGCGCAGCAGGCGGCTGAAAATGTCGAAGCTGCGCTCGCCACGGCTGGTCTGTTCGACCACCACGGGCACGAGGGCGCCGGTCGCGGGATCGCGGAAATAGCCAGATTCATCGAATTGCATGGAGTGTCCCTAATTTACGGCAGGCGTCTCTCGTCGGCGCCTATATCTGACCTCACCTCTTCATCATCAAGGCTTGAATGGAAAGCCCGCTCACGCCAGTTGTCCCGCCAACACCAAGCGTCGTTGTGATTTCTTGTCGACGGCGCACCGCAGGAGCCACGATTATGCCGATGTCCAACACCCCCCTCCCCTTCCGCAGCGACAACGAAGAAGAGGAGAAGGACATCTCCAACGCCGGCGCGGCGATGATGAACAAGTTCCTCGACGCGCGCACCGTGCTGATCTTCGGCGGGGTCGACCAGAAGATGGCGGAGCGCATCTCGATGCAGCTGCTCTATCTCGACCATGTCAGCAACGAACCGATCCGTGTGATCGTCAATTCGCCGGGCGGCCACGTCGAATCGGGCGACACGATCCACGATCTGATCAGCTTCATCGCCTCGCCCGTCGCCATGATCGGCACCGGCTGGGTCGCCAGCATCGCGACGCATATCTTCCTGAGCGTGCCCGCAGAGCGGCGCTTCTGCCTGCCCAACACGCGCTTCCTGATCCACCAGCCCTCGGGCGGTGCGCGCGGACCGGCGAGCGACATCGCGATCCAGGCGCAGGAAATCGTCAAGATGCGCGAACGGATCGCGAAGAAGATCGCCGATGCGACCGGCCAGAGCCATGAGAAGGTGCTGAAGGATATCGACCGCGATTTCTGGATGAGCACCGACGAGGCGAAGGAATACGGCATCCTCGGCAAGGTGATCGACAGCGCCAAGGACGTGACCTGGGGCTAGCTACGGCGGGGCTGCGGCCCGGCTGAAAGAGACCGCCAAAAAGGCGCGCGACTCGTGGATCAAGCAGGGGTTGCGCGCCTTGCGGCGCATGGTTTATATTTCCTTACCGGAGGGTCGGAACAGAATGTTCGCCGCGGGTCGTGCGGCGACGGGTTGCGCCCCCCGCGTGTGGGAATAGCCATGACCGAAGCCGCCGCCATCGCTCAGACTGCCGGGTCGCGCCTGTCGACGATCCCCTTCTCCCACCCCGACCGCGTGCCCGCACGCCGCAATATCCGCCGCGCGTGGCACCATTTCTGGGAATTCAAGAAGGACAAGGAGAAGACCAGCGAGGTCTTCCGCTTCTTCGAGCATCTGCCGTGGCTCGACATGCCCGAACATGTCCGCGAATATCTCTCCACCGAGAAGGGGCAGCATGTCTTCGAGACCGAGCCCTTCCTGCCCGACATCCTCGACGATCACGATATGCTGCGCCGCGAGTACCCCGCCGGCTCGCTCGCGCACGACTATTGCGACTACATGGAGCGCGAAGGGCTGAGTGCTGCGGGTCTGGTGCAGGAATACGACGATTTCCGCGGCGACCGCCCGCGGCTGGACGACCAGATCGAATGGTATGCGGATCGCCTGCGCGATACGCACGACCTCCTCCACCTGCTGACCACCATCGGGCGCGACACGCTGGGCGAACAGGCGCTGGGCGCCTATGTCTTCGAGCAGCGCCCCAGCCACGGGCACCTGATCCTGGGCTATGCAGGCGCCGCGGTCATCAAGATCAACCACAAGACCAAGGCCCCGGTCCTGCGCGCGATCCACGATGCCAAGCAGTCGGGCAAGAGCTGCCGCCCGATCGCCGAGGAATCGATCCGCGAACTGCTCGCCATGACGATCGACGAGGCGCGCGAATACATGGGGATCGGGCCCGTACGCTGGTATCAGAAGTGCCAGCAGGTGTGGGAGGAAGAGGGGATCGACCCGCTCAAGATCCTCGCCGACGATGCCAAGGCCTCGATCTATCGCGAAGACAAGGCGGCTTCGCCCGAGGATATGTCGAAAGGTCCGTCGGTCTTCGCGTTCAAGGGGGAAGAGAAGGACGCAGCCGAAGCGGCCGAGGCCTCCGACACCGAGCACGAGCGCGCGTGAACCCGGCGATCGGTCTCGACGCAGATTGACCGCGCTGCGGGCCTGACGCAGGTTCGCGGCCATGAAAATGCATGTCTCCTGCGCCGCGCTTGCACTCGGCCTCGCCGCCACACCGGCTTTCGCACAAGAGCCGACCGACTATTCCGCCGAGGCCGCGCTGGAAAGCCAGTGCCCGCTCCCGCGTGTCGCTGTCCCGGCCGAACGCCAAGCTCGCCTGCAGCTCGAGCGCATCAAGCGCCTCGATGAAGGCGAGGATGGCCTGAATGCGGTCATCTCGATCAATCCCGAAGCACTCTGCGACGCCGCCCATGCGGCACTGGGCCGATTGGCGCTCGAGGGCCGCACCGTGCTGGTGAAGGACAATATCGAGACGCGCGAGCTGCCCACCACCGCCGGCTCGCTCGCGCTGGCGGGCAACATGACCGGGCGCGACGCACCGTTGATCGCCAGGCTGCGCGCAGCGGGCGGCGTGGTGCTGGGCAAGACCAACCTTTCCGAATGGGCCAATATCCGTGACTTCAACTCCACAAGCGGGTGGAGCGCCGTGGGCGGCCTCACCCGCAACCCCCACGCCATCGACCGCAACACTTGTGGCTCGTCCTCGGGCAGTGCCGCCGCCGTCGCGGCAGGCTTCGCCTGGGCCGCCATCGGCACCGAGACCAACGGGTCGATCACCTGCCCTGCGAGCGTCAACGGCGTGGTCGGGTTCAAGCCGACCGTGGGGCTGGTCAGCCGTACCTTCGTGGTCCCCATTTCGAGCACGCAGGACACGGCCGGGCCGATGGCCCGCAGCGTCGCCGATGCGGCCATGCTGCTCGGCGCGATTGCGGGCAGCGACCCGGCCGACCCTGCCACGGCGGAGGCGGACCGCTACAAACGCGACTTCACCGAAGGCTTGGAAACCGCCTCGCTGGAGGGCGTGAAGATCGGCGTGATGCGGCGGCAGGTCGGCGACCGCGCCGATCTCGCCCAAGTCTTCGAGAATGCTCTGGCGGATCTGCAATCGGCTGGCGCCGAACTGGTCGATATCGAATTCGCCATGCCCGAAGGCATGGGCGAGGCAAGCTTCACCGTGTTGCTGTTCGAATTGCGCGAGGAGATGGGCGAGTACCTCCGCTCGATCCCCCCGGTCGCGCAGGGTGAGGAAGCCACGCCGCGCAGCCTGGCGGACCTGATCGCGTTCAACGAGGCCCATGCCGATAAGGAGATGCGCTGGTTCGGTCAGGACATCTTCGAGATGGCCGAAAGCACGACCGACCTTGCGGCCTATGCGGAAGCGAAGGAACAGGCGCTGTTTCTGGCGCGCGACACGGTGATCGACCGCCTGCTCGCCGAAACCGATGTGCAGTTCCTCGTGGCGCCGACGCGGGGGCCCGCCTGGGTCAGCGACCTCGTCAACGGGGACAATTTCAACGGCAGCATCGGTGTTGGGAGCCCGGCGGCGATCGCGGGCTATCCGCATCTGACCGTGCCCATGGGCGCGATCGAGGACTTGCCCGTGGGCCTTTCGATCATCGGCGGCCAGTGGCAGGACTGGGAGGTGCTGAAGGCGGGCGCAGCCTACGAGCGGGCGCGCACCGCGACCCTGCCGACCCCCGATTTCGAGCGCTGGCAGCCCGAGGCGGGCGATCCCGTCGAGTAGGAATACGAAAAGGGGCGGCCGACCCTAGCCGACCGCCCCTTATTCGATTGCGTTCGCCGAAGCGCCGCGCCTTCGGCTCAGTCCTTCTTGGCGGCGGTCTTCTTCGCCGGAGCCTTCTTGGCGGGCGCTTTCTTGGCAGGCGCCTTCTTGGCCGCAGGCTCCTTGTCGGTCGAGGTCGCCGCCTTCTTGGCCGGAGCCTTCTTCGCAGGCGCTTTCTTGGCCGGAGCCTTTTTCGCCGCAGGCTTCTCGGCCTTGGCGTCGTCGTCCTTCTTGGCGTCGTCCTTCTTGGTCGCGTCCTTCTTGGCGGCAGCCTTCTTCGCGGGCGCCTTCTTGGCCGGAGCTTTCTTCGCCGCGGGCTTCTTCGCCTTGGCGGCTTCCGCCTCGGTGCTTTCCTCGGCCTCGATCGCGGCTTCCAGCTCCTCGCGGGTCACTTCCCGCTCGGTCACTTCGGCCTTGTCGAACAGGAAATCGACCACCTTGTCTTCATAGAGCGGCGCACGCAGCTGCGCGGCGGCCATGGGGTCGTTCTGGATGAACTGCATGAACCGTTCGCGGTCTTCGGGGCGATATTGCTGCGCAGCCTGCTGCATCAGCATCGACATTTCCTGGCTCGTGATCTGGACATCGTTCGCCTGGCCGATTTCGGACAGGAGCAGGCCCAGACGCACCCGGCGTTCGGCGATCCGGCGGTAATCCTCACGCTCGCTCTCGATTTCCTTGAGCGCGGCTTCGGGGTCGTCCTCGCGCGCGGCTTCCTGCTTCAGCTGCTCCCAGATCTGCTCGAACTCGGCTTCGACCATCCGCTCGGGAACGTCGAAATCGTGGCCGGCGGCCAGCGTGTCGAGCAGCTGGCGCTTCATCTGGGTGCGAGTGAGACCGGCAGTCTCCTGCTCCATCTGGGCCTTGACCAGCTCGCGCAGCTTCTCGGCGCTTTCGAGGCCGAGCGACTTGGCGAAATCATCGTCGATCTTGCTGTCTTCGGGGGTCTTCACCGCCTTCACGGTGACTGCGAATTCGGCGTCCTGACCTTTCAGGTCTTCGGCCTGATAATCCTCGGGGAAGGTCACCTTGACGGTCTTCTTGTCGCCCGCCTTCACGCCGACCAGCTGGTCCTCGAAACCGGGGATGAAGGTGCCCGAACCGATCACCAGCGGTGCGTCTTCCGCCTTGCCGCCCGCGAATTCGGTGCCGTCGATCGTGCCGACGAAATCGATGATGACCTGATCGCCCTCGGCCGCCTTCTTGGTCTTGGCCGCGTCCTTGAAGGTCTTGTTCTGGTCCGCGATCCGCTGGAGCGTTTCCTCGATCTCGCTCTCGGCGACCGGAACGACCATGCGTTCGAGCTTCAGGCCGTCGGTATCGGGCGCCTCGATCTCGGGCAGGACTTCGACGGTCACGTCGATTTCGGCGTCCTTGCCTTCCTCGTAATCCTCGCCCAGCGCAATCGCGGGCTGCATCGCCGGGCGCAGGCCCTTGTCCTTGATCAGTTCGTCGACCGAGGACTGGATGGTGTCGTTCACCACCTGCGCGTGCAGCTGTTCGCCGTGCATCTTGCGCACGAGATTGGCGGGCACCTTGCCCGGACGGAAGCCCGGCATGCGCACCTGCGGCGCGATACGCTTCACCTCAGCCTTGATCTTGTCGTCGATCTCGCCAGCCGGAATGGTGATGCGGTAGGCGCGCTTGAGGCCCTCATTGGTGGTCTCGGTAATCTGCATGGATGAGGTCTTTACGTCTTTCCGAAGGTTGATGACTGCGCGCGGGGCCGGAGCCTGGTGCGGGCGGAGGGACTCGAACCCCCACATCTTGCGATACTTGGACCTAAACCAAGCGCGTCTACCAGTTCCGCCACGCCCGCAATCCGAACGAGGACGCGCGAACGGCGGATGCCATCCACGACAGACCGGCGCGTCTAGAGCCTCTGCGCGCAAAGGGCAAGCGCCCCGCCCCCAGCCGGGCGGGATCGGCGACAAGCCTTGATTGTGACTCTTTTGTTACGTATCTAGGTCGCAACGTAACAAAAGAGTCATTTTGGATC
Source organism: Citromicrobium sp. (assembly GCA_002712945.1). The sequence continues at coordinate 7,302 of PAVA01000007.1, read as the reverse complement.
GGTTGCACATGAAGAAACGCCTCAACAGGCTTGGGAAACTGCGGGCTCCGCCAATCAATCCGGCCAATGGCCGGCTGTCGTCGCGCGAGCTCGAAAAGGATGCTCCGGGTGGAAATCCGCTGCTCGAACGCAGTTCCTGGACGAGCGAGATCGACCGGGAGCGCAGCGATGCCGGGGTCCGCATCCCCAGAGCGGGCCGTTTTTCGCTGTTTGGCTCCAGCCTCGCGCCCGACTGATCCTGTTCCTGCGGGCAACAGGGACCGCTCGCGTATTGTCAGGCCCTGCAGGTCTGTCTATCGGCCAGCGCCATGAGCGAAGATACCCCCGAACAGAACCCCGAGGAAACGCCCGAAACTGCGGCCAAGCAGGGCGCGGACGTGCCGCCGATGCAGCTGTCGGTCAATCCGCGCAGCAAGCATTTCGATCAGGCGGCGTTGCAGCGCGGCGTGGGGATTCGCTTCAAGGGCCGCCAGCGCACCGATATCGAGGAATATTCGATCCCCGAAGGCTGGGTCCGCGTGCAGGCCGGGCGGACGATGGACCGCAAGGGCCAGCCGCTGACGCTGAAGCTCAACGGTTCCGTGGAAGCCTGGTTCGAGGATCTGGGCGAGGACGCGCCCGTAGCCAAGCTCGAAGGCTAACGCCCCCTGCCCAAGGTCAGTCGTAGAGCGCGACGGCGCGTGCGGCTACATCGCGCTTGCCGCTTCGGGTGCCGCTCGCCACGCGTTGCGGCTCGAGCGGTCTTGCCGTGGCATAGGCGATCCGCGGTGTCTGGCCGGTGCCTGCTACGCGAGGCGCGCGCGGCTCGGGCGCGGCGGAAAAGGCCGCGAGGAAGGCGCGCGATGGCTCTTCTCGCGTCGGCTGGGGCTGGCGCGGCTGGGGGGTGGCCTGCGCGAACCGCCGACGCGGCTGCGTCGCCTCGTCGGGATAAATGAAGCCATAGACCGGCCACGCCGTTTTCCCGAGGCCCTGCAGTGGGTCATACCACACGCGCACCTCGCTCCAGTCGTTGTTCGGCGACACGTCGACCGCCTTCACGTTGCGCTCGATCCGACCGCGCTGCCCGTCTACCGGGGACCAGTTGGCATGGTCGAGCAGGACGGTGCGCGAATCGATCACCCGGCTGACCGCCGCGACATGGCCCAGCCGCATGTTGCGATGGGGGACGAATGCCATCACCGCGCCGACCCGCGGCGCCTGCCCCCGCTCAAACCGGCCGGCGGCCTGTTCCCACCAGGTATAGGCGTCGCCATAAATGTCGATGCCGGACACCTCGCGCGCATAGGGCACGCATTGCAGGTAAGGCGGCAATTCCTGGCCGCTGGCTGCGCTGTTGGCGAGCGGGATAATCGGCGCCTGAGCCTGGGAAACCCCGGTAATTGCGAGGCTTGCGGCAATCGCTACGGCGGGAGCGAAGAGGATACGGGGGCGGCAATCCATGCGGCAAATATTTGCCGCTGCCCCTTTCGATCGCCCTCGTAAAACTGGTTAATGCGATTCAACCATGATCGTTTACGCCCTCCCCGCGCTTGCCAAGCGGGGCGCGAACCTCCACCTGACGCGGCCTGACCATGCTTCCACGCGTAATCATCATCGGACGCCCCAATGTGGGCAAGTCCACGCTGTTCAACCGGCTGGTCGGCAAGCGCATCGCGCTGGTCGACGACCAGCCCGGCGTGACCCGCGACCGGCGATTCGGCGACGTGACCCTGGCGGGCATGCGCTTCACCGTGGTCGACACCGCCGGGTGGGAAGACGAAGACCCCAGCACCCTGCCCGGGCGGATGCGCGCGCAGACCGAGGTCAGCATCGAGGATGCCGACGCGGTGCTCTTCGTGGTCGATGCGCGCGCAGGGCTGACCCCGCTCGACAAAGAGATCGGCAACTGGCTGCGCGGGGCCGACGTGCCCGTTGTGCTCGTCGCCAACAAGGCCGAAGGCCGCGCGGGCGAGGCGGGGATTCTCGAAGCCTATTCGCTGGGCCTGGGCGATCCGGTGGGCGTCTCCGCCGAACATGGGGAAGGCACCGCCGACCTGTTCGAGGCGCTGTGGCCGATCATTGGCGAGAAAAGCGAGGCCGCTGACGCGGAGGATGCAGCCGAGGACGCCGATGAAGACGAGGACGGCGTGCCGACCGGCCCGCTCAAGCTCGCGATCGTCGGGCGACCCAACGCGGGCAAATCCACCCTCATCAACCGCCTGCTGGGCGAGGATCGCCTGCTGACGGGCCCCGAGGCCGGGATCACCCGTGATTCGATTGCGATCGACTGGGAATGGACCGACCCGCAAAGCGGCGAGACCCGCGAGATCCGGCTGATCGACACCGCAGGCATGCGCAAGAAGCGCAACGTGGTCGAAAAGCTGGAGAAGCTCTCGGTCGCCGACGCGCGCCGCGCGGTCGATTTTGCCGAAGTGGTCGTGCTGGTGCTCGACGCGACGCAAGGGCTCGAACACCAGGATCTGAAGATCGCCAGCCTCGCGCTCGAAGAAGGGCGCGCGCTGATGATCGTGATCAACAAGTGGGATCTTGCGGCCGAGCCGAGCAAGCTGTTCAACGGCATCCGCTTCGCGCTCGACGAGGGGCTGGCGCAGGTAAGGGGCCTGCCGGTGCTCGCGGTGAGCGCGAAGACCGGCAAGGGGCTCGATCCCATGCTGTCCGCCGCCTTCGAGCTGCGCGAAGCGTGGAGCCGCCGCGTGTCGACCTCCGCGCTCAACCGCTGGTTCGACCATGCGCTTGAGGCAAACCCGCCCCCCGCGCCCGGCGGCAAGCGGATCAAGCTGCGCTATATCACGCAGGCGGGCACGCGCCCGCCGCGCTTCGTGGTGTTCGGCACGCGGCTCGACATGCTGCCGACCTCCTACGAGCGCTATCTGGTCAACGGCATCCGGCGCGAACTGGGCTTCGGCGCGGTGCCGGTGCGCGTGGTTCTGAAGCCCTCCAAGAACCCCTACGCGAGCGAGGACTGATGGACATGGCGCTGGTGGTAGCCCCGCAGCGGGCCGCTCTGGACCTGATCGAAATGACCGCGAGCACGCCCGGCGTGCTGCACATCCTGCAGTTCAGCCTGGCGCCCGCCTTCCTGCTGGTGGCGATCGGTTCGATCATGAACGTGATGATGGCGCGGCTCACCTGGGTCGCCAACCGGATCGAGCGGCTGGAGGCGCGGGTGGAAGAAAAGCCCGACGAGCCCTTCACCGACGAGCTCGAATGGCTGACCCGCCGCCGGGGCATCGCCCAGCGTGCGGTGATGTTTTCCACCGCTGCGGCAGGCCTCATCAGCGTGCTGATCGCGGCGCTGTTCATCTCGGCCTATATCAGCCTCAAGGTCGGCACATTCATCGCCGTGCTGTGGGTGGCGACGATGGCGCTGCTGATTACCGGGCTGACCTTCTTCTTCCGCGAGACCTGGATTGCGGCGAAAGGACCGGCCAGCAGGGGGGCGGCAAAACCGGAGCCCTAGATTCCGGCGGGGCGCGCCCTGCGGAGCGCGAACTCCCCCCGCGCTCTTACGATTCGCCCTCGCCCGCCGGGCGGCTTTGCAGCTGGACGTAGTTCTGCAGGCCCATCCGCTCGATCATGTCGAACTGAGTTTCAAGGAAGTCGACATGCTCCTCCTCGCTCGCGAGGATATTCTCGAACAGCTGGCCCGAGGTGAAATCCTTGACCTGCTGGCAGTAGTCGGCAGCTTCCATCAGCAGCGGGATCGCTTCCTGCTCGATCGCGAGATCGGCCTTGAGGATTTCCTCGACCGTCTCGCCCACCTTCAGCTTGTGGATCGCCTGGAAGTTGGGGAGGCCGTTCAAGAACAGGATGCGCTCGGCCAGCCAGTCGGCATGCTTCATCTCGTCGATCGACTCGTGCCGCTCGTAATCGGCCAGCCGCGTCACGCCCCAGTCGGCGAGCACGCGATAGTGCAACCAGTACTGGTTGATCGCGGTCAACTCGTTGGTGAGCGCCTGGTTGAGATAGTCGATGACCTTGGGGTCGCCCTTCATGGCGGTAGCCTCCTGCAGGATGGTTCGTTGCAGATGCAATGGCCGCGAGAGGAGGCTTGCGCAAGGGTCTGACACGAAAAAACCCCGGAAATCCGGGGTTTTTGAAAGCGCCTCGCAGTGGCAGGTCGCTAGCTGCGAATGGTTCTAGGCTGCAGCGGAGGTGAGCCCCATCTCGCGTTCCTCGAACATGATGTCCTCCGCCTCGTCGAGGCAGGAGCCGCAATTGGGGCGCTTGCCGAGCATTGCGTAACATTCTTCCGCATCGCCCGCGGAATGCCGCGCCGCGCGACGCAGATCGGTTTCCCTGATGGCATTGCAGATGCAGACATACATCGCGTCACGAACTCCTGCGAACCACTCGCAGCTCTCTTGTTAATGCGACTTGTTCGCACAAGCAAGGACTTTCGTGAGCTATCCCCCGTCAGGGCGCTTCGGAAGGCTCCCGCCGGATCGCGAAGAGCTTTCCGTAGGTGAGGCAGCGCCACAGCCATTCGAGCGGCCCGAAGCGGAAGACCGACAGCCAGGGTTTCGACCACAGCAGGATGAGCACCCAGGTCACCGCCATCACGCCATAGAGCTGAGGGCGGGTCAGCTCGCCGAACAGGCCCAGCGCCCAGCCATGGAACACGAACAGCATCAGGATCGAGGTGCCGAGGTAGTTGGAAAACGCCATCCGCCCCGCCGCGCTCACGCGCGAGCCGAGCCAGCCGGTCGCCTTCGGCCCCCACAGCGCCAGCAGCGCGGCAAGGCCGAGCAGGAAGGGAAGGCGCGCGAAGCCCGAAATACCGATGAAGGCAAAGATCGTCGAATAGAAGTCGAGCCCCTGCGCATAGGTCCACAGCGCGATCGCCGCCGATCCCGCGAGCCCGAGGAGCACGCCCAACGTGCCCCACAGCGCCTGCTTCTTCGCGGAGATGCGCCCGTCGAACAGACCCCAGCGATACAGCGCCATGCCGATGAGGATCAGCGGGATCGTCTCCACAGAGGATTGCAGCACGGCTATCAGCGGGTCGAAGGCGTGTTCGCTCAGGTTGTGCGAAACCCATCCGCCATAGTCGCCGCCCGATATCATCGCCGATTCGACCGCCGAATCGTCGACCGTGTAGGTCTTCATCTGCGAAAAGCCCTCGCGCATCTGCGCAGCTTCGGGCGGCTCGCCCGGCTGTTCGCCCGCGCTCATCGCCGCGAAGATCCAGCCGAACAGCCCGGTGTAGAACAGGTGCCCGAAGAGATAGACCGTCAGCCCGATGCCGAGCTGGGTGCCCGGCCTCCACTTGACGAAGGCCAAGCAGATGAAGCCGCACAGCGCATAGAGCGAGAGGATGTCGCCGCGCCAAATGAACAGGCCGTGCGCCAGCCCGAACAGCAGCAGCCAGAAGAGCCGCCGCGCCTGCAATCCACGGCCCTGCCCGCGATCCCACGCCTTTTCGAGGAACAGGAACATCCCCGCGCCGAACAGCAGGGTGAACAGCCCGCGCATCTTGCCGTCGACCAGGATGAACTGCGCGACCCACAGCCAGTCCGAGGTCTCGCCATGGGGAGTCAGGAAGCCGCCCGGCCACATATAGGCCGAGAACGGCTGGCCGAACGCCACGATATTGGCGGCGAGGATGCCCATCACCGCGATCCCGCGCGTGAAATCGAGGCTCAGGAGGCGGTTGCCCCCCCCTGCCGACAGCGGCTTGACCTGATCGGGCGTTGCGTCCGCCGGCTCGTCGAAGGCTCGCTCGGCCTGGCGCAGCTCGTCGGTAGTGCTCATTCGTGAAATCCCCCTGCCCCGCTGCTTAGCAGCGAAGGGCTGATCGGGGAATTGCCTTCGACCGGCGGCAATGCGCCGCCGACGAAATGCTTTGGATCGGGTGCCTAGCGGGTGACGAGGCAGTCCTGCCCGCTGCGCTTCAGCGCATTGCAGGCATTCTGCGCATCGCTGCGGCTGGCATAGCCGCCGGCGAGCAGCTTGGTCACCCGCCCCGAAGGTTCGAGTACACGCGTGGCTCCGGCCAGTTCGGCACGGTCCTTGAGCCGCGCCCACAGCCGTTCGGCGTTGCCATCGACCGCGAAGGCGCCGAGCTGGACCTTCCACGGGCCGCCACCCGCACGGGTGCTCGCCGCAGGCTCGGGGCGCGGCGCAGGCCGCGGTTCGGACCGGGGTTCGGGCTGCGGTGCCGCACGCGCGACGACCGGCGTGGTCGGCTGAGGTTCGACCCGGCCGGGGTCGGGCGTGGAGGTGGACCGGCGCGCGAAGGTCGCGCCCGCATCGGCAGGGCTTTCGGTGCCGGTTACCCGGCTCGCCTCGGCAATGGCGGACTGCGCGGCCGTGACCGATGGCGCAACGCGGGTCTCGACCACGGGCTGCGGAACACGCGCGGGGCGTGCCGGAGTGATCGTCCCGGCAGGTGCGGGCATCGCCCCGGCATCGCTGACCGGACGAGCGGGCATGGCGGGCCCGGTGCCGAGATCGACGGCGGCCAGACGGCTCGCGCGCCGCGCATCGGCCTCGCGCTTCAATTGCGGCGCAAGCGCCTGCGCGGCCTCGCGCTGGTCGAGCGGGATATGCGTGTCCATCTGCTGTACGGCATTCGCCGCCTGCGGAAGCCCCGCCGCATTGGCGAGCGTCAGCAGCGCATAGGCGCGCACCCAGTCGCGTTCGACAAGGTCGCCGTTGAAGTGCGCAATACCCAGCAGATATTGCGCGCGCGGATCGCCCCGCCCGGCAGCATCGAGGACATAGGGCATCGCTTCCTCGCGGCGCCCGTTCTGGAACAGCAGCAGGCCGAGATTGTCGGCGGCCTTCACATGGCCCTGCGCGGCGGCCTTCGCGTAATAGACTTCTGCCTGGCGGGTATTCTGTTCGACCCCGCGCCCCAGCCGGTAGGCCTGGCCGAGGTTGAACTGCGCATCGGCATCACCCTCTCCGGCGGGCCCGCGCCATTCGGCGACGGCGGTGGCATAGTCGCCCCGCTCCCAAGCGGCGACCCCGGCATTGACGTCGGCGAGCGCGAGGCCCGGCGCGGCCAGCAGCGCGCCAGCGAGAACCAGTTTGAGGCCCGAATACCGGGCCTTTCGTGTGGTGCTTCGCATGCTCGTGGGTCTCCCGTTCCATGGCCCGACGCAAATTGACATGGTCGCGCTACCGCGACTTGGTTAACGCGCGATTACTATCGTGGTGCCCGGCGCGCCACGCCCGGGCTCGCCCCCGCCCCGTTTCGCGACGCCCCGCGCGCATCGGGGCCGGGGTAGCGCCTGCACCGCCCCCCCCCTGTAGCAGCCCCCGCCCCGACCGCGTTTAACCCAAAATAAAGGGTAT
>PAVA01000006.1 GCA_002712945.1 Citromicrobium sp. | reverse complement strand
GAGCGGGTCGTCGCGCGGCTGTTCGCGATCGAGCAGCCGCTACCGGGCGCGCGCAAGGCGATCCGCGCGGCGGCGGACGCGATTACCCCCGACACGCGCGCTGGCGATTTCGCCCAAGCCATGATGGATCTGGGAAGCCGCATCTGCACGCCGCGCGCGCCTGCCTGCGATGCCTGCCCGCTGGCGGGCGACTGCGCGGCGCGGGGCCACGATCCCGAGCGCCTGCCGGTCAAGGCACCGAAGAAGGCGAAGCCGGTGCGGCAGGGGCGGGCTTTCTGGATCGAGCGGAAAGGACACGTCTGGCTGGTCCAGCGCGCGCCCGAGGGAATGCTCGGCGGTATGCGTGCGCTGCCCGACGATAACTGGTCGGCGCGGGCCGACGGCACGGGCGCTCCGCCGGTCGAGGGTGCGTGGCATGAAGCGGGCACGGTGCGCCACACCTTCACGCACTTCACCATCGAGCTCGCCGTGTTGCGACTCGATGGCGGTGCGGGGGAGATGGCCGGGCCGGGCGAATGGTGGCCGCTCGACAGGCTCGACCAAGCAGGCCTGCCGACCTTGTTCGCCAAGGCGGCGCGGCTGGCCGAAGCGGCGCGGGAGCGCCGCCGCGACTAGGGCGTCAGAACATATGTCCCGTGATGGCCAGCCTGACCACCGCGAGAATAATGAGGATTATGCAGAAGGTCCGCCCGCTGGTGCTGGACGAGAGGAAGCCCAGGATCGTCCCGATGACAAGGAAGGGGAAGGCGATCCAGGTAAAGATCAGGCCTAACCACGGGATGAGACCGAGAACTACTAAGACGAGGCCGACGAGTCCGAACAGCCAGGAAAGGATGTTGAGCATGTGTCTTATATGACTAAGGCAGTGCGTCTTGGCAAGAGGCCAAATGGGCGATTGACGAGGCGACAAGAGCGCTTCAGTTTCACCTCACAACCGAACCGGGAGAGAGCCGCGATGGCATATACGGACTTCACCGGCGGCGGGTTCTCCCGTCGCGGAATCCTCAGGGGTGGCGCGCTGCTGGCGGGCGGCGGCATGCTGACCACGCTGCCCTTCGGGCGCGCGCTGCTGGCGCATGATGTCGGCGAATCCTGGCCCAGGGTCGCCGCCGAAATCCAGTCCTACCTCGACGCGGGGAAGGTCGCCAACATGCTCGCCACCTTCGGGTGGAACCAGGACGATGCCCATTCGGTCGGCGGCGGAACGCTGGCGCTGGGCGGTTCGACCCAGGTCGACATGGACAGCCTCTACCGCATCTATTCGATGACCAAGCCGATCACTGGCATGGTGGCGATGCAGCTTATTTCCGAAGGCGCGATGGGGCTCGACCAGCCGCTTGCGGAAATCCTCCCCGCCTTCGCCGAAATGAAGGTGCAGAAGGAATACGACGGTTCGATCGCGCCCGAGAATCTGGAGCCTGCGGCCAATCCGATCACCATTCGCCACCTGCTGACCCATACCGCCGGTCTCGGCTACCAGATCATCCAGCAGGGCGCGATCAAGGACGAATACGACCGGCTGGGCCTTATCCCGGGACAGGTCAGCCGCATGCCGATTCCCGGCGCCGGCAGTGCGGAGCCGATCGCCAGCCTCGCAGCCTTTGCCGATACGCTCGCCACCGTCCCGCTCGTCTACCAGCCGGGCACCAAATGGTCCTACTCGGTCAGCCTCGACCTGATGGGGCGGGTGATCGAGGTGGTCGATGGCAAGCCCTTCGATCAGGTATTGCAGCAGCGGCTGTTCGATCCGGCGGGCATGACCAGCACCTACTTCACCGTTCCCAAGAGCGAGATCGGTCGCTTCACCACGAATTACTGGGTCATGGGCGAGCGCCTGCTGCCGATCGATCCGGCTGCATCCTCGATCTATCTCGATGAGCCGCCCTTCCCCTTCGGCGGCGCGGGCCTCGTCTCCTCCCCGCGCGATTACGACCGCTTTCTGCGCGTGCTGCTGGGCAAGGGCATGATCGACGGCACCCGCGTGCTGAGCGAGGCGGCGGTGAATGTCGGCACCTCGAACATCCTGCCCGCAACGGTCGACACGACCGGCAGCTGGGCCGAGGGGCAGGGCTTCGGCGCGGGCGGCCGCGTGGTCGGAAAGTCCTATGGCTGGGGCGGGGCAGCGGGCACTGCGGCTTTCGTCGATTTCGAGCATGGTCTGCGCGGGCAGCTCTTCACGCAATACATGCCGAGCGAGGCTTACCCGATTCAGAACAGCTTCCCCGAGCTGGTGCAGGCCGATCTCGCCCAGGCGCATGGCTGACGCCGACCCGGCCATCCGCCCCCGCGCGCTGCCGATCGCGTTTTCCGGCTCCCCGCTCGACCGGGCGGACAATCTGCGCGCCGACCCGGAAGGGCTCGCCGCGCGGATGGACTGGAAGGCGCGGCTGCTGCTGCTCGACGGGCTGAACCCCTCGGTGGACGAGGGCGGACGGCTTGCCTGGGGCACGCTGGCCGACGCGTCGCCCGATGCGGAGCTGGTGTTCTTGGGGCTCGACCGCTCGGACGGCGGTGAGGGCAAGGCGTGCTTCGCCGCCGTCCCGCCCGAAGGCGACGCGCGCCCGCGCATGGCCAACCCGCAGCTCTGGTCGATCATGACCAGCCTCACGCCCGACCAGCTGGCGCTTTACGGCGGCGCGCGCAGCCCGGTCGACTGGCATGCACGCCACCGCTTCTGCGCGCAGTGCGGGGGGCGCACGAAGGTCGCCAAAGGCGGCTGGCAGCGTGATTGCGATGCGGAGACGGGCTGTGGCGCGCAGCATTTCCCGCGCACTGACCCGGTCTCGATCATGCTGATCGAGATGCACCGCGCGGGCGAGCCGCAGGTGCTGCTGGGGCGCGGGCTCGGCTGGCCGGAGGGGGCGTTCTCGGCGCTCGCGGGCTTCGTCGAACCGGGCGAGACGATCGAGGAAGGCGTGGCGCGCGAAGTGCTGGAGGAAGTCGGCATCCGCGTGCGCGATGTCTCCTATATCCTCAGCCAGCCGTGGCCCTTCCCGAGCCAGCTGATGATCGGCTGCATCGGCCATACCGATGACGACACGATCACGCTCGACGAGACCGAGCTGGCCGAGGCGCGCTGGTTCACCAAGGCCGAGATCGCCAGCGCGCTCGAAGGCGGGCCCGACGCGCCGATGCGCTCGCCCCCGCCGCACACCATCGCGCACCAGCTGTTCCGCTGGTGGATCGCGCAATGACGGAACTGACCATCGATATCTGGTCCGATGTGATGTGCCCGTGGTGTCTCGTGGGGTGGGGCAACCTCCGGCAGGCGCTGGACCGGCTCGAGGGCGAGATCGCGGCGGAAATCCGCTGGCACGCCTTCGAGCTCAACCCCGACATGCCGCCCGAGGGCGAGGAGCGCACCGCGCATATCGCGCGCAAGTATGGCCGCACGCTGGAGCAGTCGCGCGGCGTGCAGGACCGGATGCGCGAGGCGGCGGACGCGGCGGGCGTATCGCTCGATTACGAGGGGCCGGAACCGGCGCCCGAGGCGATGATGTGGAACACGCTGGCCGCGCACAAGCTGTTGACCTGGGCGCTGGAGGCGCACGGGCCGGAGACCCAGACCGCGCTGAAGCTCGCGCTGTTCGCCGCGCATTTCAACCAGCGCCGCGCGATCGGCGAGCACGCTGTGCTGCTCGATATCGCCGAAGAGGCTGGGCTGGACCGGGCGCAGGCACAGGCCGCGCTCGAAAGCGCCGACTACACGCGGAAGGTCCGCGCCGAGGAACACGCCGCCTTCGCGCGCAACATCACCGGCGTCCCCGCGATGGTAGTCGCGGGCAAGTACCTGATCCCCGGCGCCCAACCGCCCGAGGCCTATGTCAACGCGCTGCGCCGCGTGGCCGAGAAGGTGGGATGAGGGTCTTCTGCCTTTTTGCCATGGCATCCGTGGCGATTAGTGGCGCGCAGGCAGGCAGCATAGCGACCGGACCGTTCTATCTGACCTATGAAGATCAGGCGCTTCAACCGAAATCGGATCATGCGTTTGGCGTGATTGATGACGTTGTCGCTTCGGTGCCGAACGCCCGCATATATGCATGCGCGCTCGATGAAACGCTTCCCCGTGCGGGCGAGCGTTTGGAACGCGTCCGCGCGCGCCTCTCTGAAACGGTAGCGGAGCGCGCCGAATTGGACGTCAAAGCACAGTGCCCCGAGCCTGTGGTCGCTGCGGTGCCGACGAGTGTGGACGAGACATCGCTGGTCCTATGGATCGACCTTTCGACGGCTGGGTAGGTTGAGACCACTGGTTAAGTTCTTGTTGGCGCTGGCGATCTTTCTCCCGCACGTCGTCTCCTACCCCGCAACAGCCGAAGAGCCGCGCAATTTCATCTATACCGGCGATTTGAGCGAGCATGCGGAGCTGCTCGACCGCTCCGATATCGAGGGCGCGCAGGTGATCTACACATGGCGGTCGCTCGAACCCGAGAAGGGCGTCTACGATTTCAGCGCGATCGAAGCCGATCTCGCCCGGACGGACGCGCGGGGAAAGCAGCTTTTTGCGCAGATCCAGGACCGCTTCTTCCTGCCGACCGCGCGCCATGTGCCGCGCTATATCCTCGACGATCCCGAATATGCGGGCGGGCTCGCGCGCCAGTACGACAATCCGGGCGAGGGTGAGCCGGTCTGCCAGGGATGGCTTGCGAAGCAGTGGAACCCGGCGCTGCGCGCGCGTTTTCAGGCTTTGCTGCGGGCCCTGGCGGAGCAGTTCGACGGGCGGCTCTACGGGATCAACCTGCCCGAAACCTCCTTCGACCCGCTATCGAAGCAGGGGGAGGATGGCTTTTCCTGCGATGCCTATTTCGACGCCACGCTCGACAATATGCGTGCGGCCCGTGTGGCATTCGAGAGCACGCATGTGGTCCAGTACATCAATTTCTGGCCGTGCGAGTGGAACAACGATCAGCGCTACATGGAACGCGCCTTCGCGCTCGCGGTAGAGGCGGGGATCGGCATCGGCGGACCCGACATCGTCCCGTTCCGTCAGGGGCAGATGAAGAACAGCTACCCCTTCTTCAACCGCCACAAGGACGACCTGCCGCTGGTCGCGATGGCGATTCAGGAGCCAACGCTGAGCTACACCAATCCCGACACGGGCGAGGCCTTCACCCGCGCTGAGTTCGTCGCCTTCGCGCGCGATTATCTGGGCGTCGACATCATCTTCTGGAGTGTCGAAGCCCCCTGGCTGGCCGGGGATTAGATACGCAAAACCCCGCCGCCGCTTGTGGCGCGGGGCGGGGCTTTGCGTGTTCCAGGCAGGTGCGGCTGCGATCAGCCCTCCGCCTGCTGTTCCTGGCGGAGTCGGGTCACGGTCTGCGTCACGCGGGCCTGCAGCTGCTCGTTCGTCTGCAGCTCCGTGCTGATATTGTTGAAGCGCTGCGGCGTCATCTGCGCCTGCGACAGAACCTGCATTGCGGCCTGATCCTTCTCGGCCTTCTCGATTTCGGCGTCCTGCTGGATCTGGCCGATGATCGACGCGGCGATGACGAAGTTTTCCAGCTCGGCATCGGAGACCGGCGCCATCTGCGTGGCGGCGGGGGCCTCGGCCTGCTGGGCCGCTGCGGGCGTGGCAAGGGCAGCGAGCGATGCGGCCGCGATTGCGGATGTGGCGAATTTCATGGTGTTCTCCCGTTCGTAAGAATCGATACGGGCGCGCACCTCATGATTGCGCAGCGCAACATCAACCGAAGCGCGCTGGGCCGTGAATGAGTTTGGGTGAGCAGTGGTGCGCCGGGCTAGTAGGTGAAGTCGGCGGCGGCGAGCACGGCTTCCGGGTCGTCGAGCGTCAGCATCGCCATCAGCGCAGCGCGCTTGTCGGGCGCGGCTTCGTAGTATGCTTCCCACATCCGCATGCCCATCCAGTAGCCGAGTTCGCTCGGCCAGCCTTCGGGCGCGCTGCCAAAGTTTGCGACCCACCGGCGAAACGCGGCATTGGCGGCGTCCTTCAGCGCCGGATCGGATGCCCCCTCGTCGGACATCGCCCGGTCGATCAGCGCAAGGTCGGCGGCGAGTTCGCGGCGCAGCTCGGCCTCGCGCGGGGCGGCCCATGCGGCACGCTCGGCGCTCGGGTCGTCGCCGGTCACCAGTGTGGCGATGAAGTCTGCCGCGCCTTCGGCGAGCACGCTATGCAGAAGCGGGTTGGCGGTCCCCGGGCGAGCGTAATCGCCCTGCAGGGAGTGGACGGTTTCGTGCGCGAAGAAATGCCGCAGGCGCGCGCGGAAGGCTTCGTCGGTGGGCGAGATCGCGCACAGCACTTCCAGCCCCAGCACCTGCGCGCCGGGTGCGGCGGTGCCGCCCGAATTGCCCGCGCCCAGCACCATGTAGACTTGCGGCAGCCGCGCCTCGGGCAAGGCACCAGCAAGCCCGAGATAGATCGAGCGCAGGTCCGCATTCGCTTCGCGCACCAGTGGCAGGCATCGGTCCAGCGCCGCGGCATAGGGCGCAGGATCGGCGGCGATGGTCGCGGCGAGGTTCTCGGCGGACTGGATGCGGTGGGGCGTGAACACGCTCACGCCGAAGCTGCCGGGCGCGATGTAACCCTGCTGGAGCTGTTCGGCGGTAGGGGCACCCTCGCTCGCTGCAAACAGCGCGGCGAACCGCTCGACATCCTCGAGGTGGATTTCGGCGGTGAGAGGATCGGCGTCCGGCGGGCGGTCTTGCGCCAGCGCGGGATGCGTCATCGCCACAAGCGCCAGCCACGAAAAAAGGTACCGGACCATGGGGCCCGATACCTCACCTGGGCGCCGCCGGGAATTGGGAAAGCGCCCGGCGGCGTGTCGTTCGTCGAATTGGTCAGACGTCGATCGAGCCTGGGGTCAGGCCTGCTCGCCCTTCTTGATCGCTTCCATCGTCTTGGGGCCCTTGCGGGCGTCCTGCTCGGGATTGTCCTGGCCTACCGTGGGCTCGCGATTATCGGGGTCGGTTGCCCGGTTCAGCTCGTCGCGCGCGCCGACGCGGCGGTTTACGTCGCCCTCGGCGCGGCCCTGCTGGTCGGGCGTGGGCTCGTCGGTGACACGATCGATCAGGTCGTTGTCGGGGTGGCGGCTCTGGCGTTCTGGCATGAAATATCTCCTTTCCCGATCAATGGGTAAGGAGGGGCTCGCGTTCCGAATTTCCATTGAGCCGTCATGCCGGCGCAAGCTGGCATCGCTCACCGCAAGCGACCCCAGCTTTCGCTGGGGTGACGGGCTAGGCTCAGATGAGCCCCAATCGCTGTAGCTTGGTCGCTAGCTTGCCGGGAAGGACATCGCCTACCTCCTCGCCCTCGGCGAGGTCGCGCGGCGGTTCGCCCTTGAGGTAGCGCCAGCCCTGGTGCGCGCGCCTGGGGACCGGGTAGACCGGGATCAACCGCGGTTCGAGGTCGATCCGCCAGCGCCCGTTATCGGTCTGCGTGAACCCGAGAATTTCGCTGCGTGCGACGATATTGTGCTGGTGGATCCAGAACAGCGATCCGCCGATGCACTCCTCCCACCGGGTCGGGCGATAGCGCGTGATGAGGTTGGGGCTGCGCCGGTTCGCGTACCAGCTTTCGAGGTCGGAAAAGGACTGCGCGCCGAACGCGATCTTGGTCAGGTTGAGCGGCATGGGGGTGAGGTAGGGGCTCAGCGGTCGCGCATCAACTTGCCCGTCCTTCAACTAACCCATCGCCCCGGACCTGATCCGGGGCAAGGCTGACTTGGGCGCGGCGCTGGAAGAAGCGGGACCCCGGATCGAGTCCGGGGTGGCGGAAAAACAGAGACGTCCAGCGGCATTGGAATGCGGTAGGGGCGGGCTCGAGCGCATGGCAAGCAGAGGCGAAAAGCGAACGTAGTGGTCACATGAAGCCCATGGTCCCAGCTTGTCTGCATTCCCTCCCCTCCAAGGCAAAGTGGAAAGCTTGAATCGCTCCTGGTGTGACATAACCGACCTTACAGGAAACCGTAGCTCCATCCTTAAGCTGGATGGATAACGTCCCTTCGCCCTCGCAATCGACTTCTGCCTTGCCGATATACTGTGCCACTTCATTGCTGAGGCGGACCTTGCGTCCGCACAGAAGAACATCAGCACGCGCAATCTGACTGTCGGGATCTTCAACGATGAAGTGGTTTTCAGTTCTGCTGCAGGCGCCGAGCAGAAGAGATGAGATGAGTATGGCCCAGAGAGTGTTCCGCACGAAAGCAGGCTAGGCGGAACGGCGAACGTCCGCAATGAACTCACTACCTGACCGGTGCCCTACACTGATCGCATGCGAGGCTACCCCACCAGTCCGCTCGCCACGGCCAGCCCGAGGAACGCGAAGAAGCCCATCGAATCCGTGACCATCGTCACGAACACCGACGAGGCCACCGCCGGGTCCTGCTTCGCGCGCTCGAACAGCACCGGCACCAGCACGCCCGCGAGCCCCGCCGTCACCACGTTGATGACCATGGCGAGCGCGATCACCGCGCCGAGCTGCGTGGTGAAGACGATCCCCGTCGCGATGCCCACCAGCACCGCGATGGTCACGCCGTTGAGCACCGCGACGCGCGTCTCGCGCCACAATATCTTGCCCGTGTTGGCCTTGGTCAGCTGGTTGGTCGCGATCGCGCGGACTGTCACCGCCATGGTCTGCGTGCCCGCATTCCCGCCGATGCTGGCGACGATCGGCATCAGGATCGCGAGCGCCACCAATTGCTCGATCGCCGCGCCGAAGGCTGCGATGATGAGGCTGGCGACGAGCGCGGTGCCGAGGTTTGCGACCAGCCACCGGACGCGGCTGGTAAAGGCATCGCGGATCGGTTCGTTGATGTCGCCGTCGCCCGCGCCCGACATCAGCAGGGCGTCCTCGCCTGCTTCCTCGGAGATGATGTGGACCACGTCGTCGACCGTCATCTGGCCGACCAGCCGCCCGCTCTCGTCGACCACGGCGGCAGAGATCAGCGCGTATTTCTGGAACATCAGCGCGACCTCTTCCTGGTCCATCATGACCGGGATCAGGGTCTGGTCGCGCTTCATCACGTCGCTCAGCGCGATGGTGCGCGGAGTGGTCAGGATCCAGCTGAGAGCGCAGGTGCCGACCGGATGGTGCGCCTCGTCCACCACGAAGACCTCGAAGAAATCGCCCAGCATCTTGGAGTGGATGCGCAGGTAGTCGATCAGGTCGCCGACGGTCAGGTGTTCGGGCACGGCCACGAAATCGCGGCTCATCAGGCGCCCGGCGGTCTCGTCCGGGTAGGACAGCGCGCTCTCGATGGCGGCGCGGTCCTCCGCCTCCATCTCGGCGAGGACGGCTTCGCGCTCGTCCGCGTCGAGATCCTCGATCATCTGGACCGCGTCGTCGGATTCCAGCTGGCCGGCAATCAGGGCAACCGCTTCTGCGGGCAGCCCTTCCATCATTTCCTCGCGGACCCAGTCGTTCAGTTCGGCGACGACCTCGCCGGTCATCAGGTCGCTGATCGCGATGGTGAGCGCGCCGCGCTCGTCATTGTCGAGCAGTTCGAGCAGGTCGGCGACGTCGGCGGGGTGGAGCGGTTCGACCAGCTCGTAGACCTCGCCGCGCCGGTCTTCCTCCAGCGCGAGCCGCACGGCGCGCACATATTCGGGCTTTAGGCGGTTTTCCTCGTCGTGCCGCGCGTCGTCCACCCGATCGTCCGGGCGGCCACCCTCTTCGACGACCGCATCGTCGGTATCGATCGCTTCGTCGAGGAGGGGGTCAACGCTCATGGGTTCCGGCCCCTAAGCGCATGACGCGCAAAAGCAAGCCGCCGGGGGCACGGAGGGATGGAGGGGGGAGGTGACTTCGCCCGGCATGGCCGCTAGCGCACTCGCACAAGACAAACCCCAAGGAGATTCCCATGGCCGAGAAGCTGACCCTCACCCTCGATACCGGCGACGGCGAAAACAAGGACGTCGTCATCAAGCTGCGTCCCGATCTCGCACCCGGCCATGTCGAGCGGATCACCGAGCTGGCGGGCGAGGGCTTCTACGATGGCGTGGTGTTCCACCGCGTGATCCCCAACTTCATGGCGCAGGGCGGCGACCCGACCGGCACCGGCATGGGCGGCAGCGAAAAGCCCGACCTGAAGGCCGAGTTCAATTCCGAGCCGCACACGCGCGGCACCTGCTCGATGGCGCGCACCCAGGTTCCCGACAGCGCGAACAGCCAGTTCTTCATCTGCTTCGACGATGCCGAATTCCTCGACGGCCAGTACACCGTCTGGGGCCAGGTCGAGAGCGGCATGGAGCACGTCGACGCCCTGCCCAAGGGCGAGCCGCCGGCAAACCCAGGCAAGATCGTGAAGGCGAGCGTTTCGTAGCTTCGGTTCCTCCCCGTCCCGACAGGGATGGGGAGGGGGACCACCCGAAGGGTGGTGGAGGGGCAAGGTGAGCACATCGCGCCACAATTATGAACTGGCCCGGCGCCTCCGCCGCGACATGTCACTGCCCGAGCGCATTCTGTGGCGTCATTTGAAGGGCAAACCCTGCGGCCTGAAGTTCCGCAAACAGCATCCTGTCGGTGCTTATGTGATCGACTTTTACTGCGCCGCTGCAAAGCTGGGTATCGAAATCGACGGGATTGCCCATGACACCGGGACCCGTCCGGCGCGTGACTGTGAGAGGGATGCCGCGATGGCCGCAAGGGGTATCGCGCTGGTGCATATTCCGGCTGGCGAGGTGCTCTCGCGACCGGAGGAGGTGGCAGCTTCTATCCTGACCACTTGTCGAGAGCGTAGCTCCTGACCCCTCCACCGCGCTACGCGCGGTCCCCCTCCCCAGTGCTGCGCACCGGGGAGGCCTGTCTCACAGCCCCGCCTTGACCAGCCAGTCGTGGAACATGCGCACCGGGCGTTCTTCCAGCGCGCCCGGCTTGCATACGAACCAGTAGCTGTAGGGGCTGTCGACGTCCGCGTTGTAGAGATCGACCAGCCTCTCGTCGGCCGCGCGGCGGCGGTGGTCGTCGTGCATGATCGCGATGCCGAGCCCCTGCGCGGCGGCTTCCAGCATCAGCTGGCCCGAATCATAGTGGTCGATCGCGGCGGGCTCCAGATCGCTCAAGCCCAGCGCGTCCTTCCACGCGGTGAAGCTTTCGGGCAGGCCGTTGTGGATCAGGAAGGTCTGGCGCGAGAGCAGGCCGATATCGGGCTTGGTGCCCAGCGCTTCGGCCAGTTCGGCATTGGTGATCGCGTGGACCTTGTTCTCGTCCAGCCGTACGGCATGGAGCCCCGAGGCAGGCCCGCGCGAGAGGATGATCGCTGCATCGAGCACGTCGCCCACACGGTCTTCCAGATGGGGGCCGGTATCGATGTCGATATGCAGGATCGGGTGCAGCCGCCGCAACTCGCCGAGCCGCGGGAACAGGCGCTGGGTGCCGAACAGCGGCAGCACGCCGAGCCGCAGGCGTAGCAGCGAGGTGCTTTCGGACTGGCCTTCGACCGCGCGGGCCAGCGCCTCGAAATGCGGCAGCACGGCCTCGTGGAACGCCGCGCCCTCGTCGGTCAGCTGCATCGCCTGCCGGGCGCGGGTGAACAGCTTCTTGCCGATGAACTCTTCCAGCGTGGCGATACGCCGGCTGAGCGCCGAGGGGCTGAGGCCCAGCTGATTGGCCGCCGCGCGCGCCGAACCGAGGCGCACGGTGAACATGAAAGCTTCGAGAGAACGCAATGGTGGAAGGCGACGCTGGGGCATTGCGTGCGACTGTTACAGCATGCCGTGCCGCACAAAAGCGTTATTTTGGGTCAGGATGGCGTTGCGTAAAACGCACCCTATCTATTCTTCTTCGCCATCGCCGCCTGCATCGCCATGCGCATGCAGCCGCACGCGCTTGACGTGGGTTTCGTCGCCCTCGATCACTTCGATGGTCCAGCCGTTGGGATGTTCGACCCGCGCACCCACCTGCGGCACCTGTTCGGCGAGGATGAAGGTGAGGCCTCCCATGGTGTCGACCGATTCCTCTACCTCGGCCAGCGCCGGATCGATCCGCTTGGCGATATCGTCCAGCTCGGCGCGGGCGTCGATTTCCCACACGCCTTCTTCGAGCGGCTGGATCCACTCCTCGGGCGCCTCGTCGTGCTCGTCCTCGATCTCGCCGACGATTTCCTCGACCAGATCCTCGATCGTGATGATCCCGTCGGTCCCCGAAAATTCGTCGACCACGATGGCGAGGTGCGTGCGCTGCGTGCGCATGTCCGCCAGCACGTCGAGCGCGCCGCGGCTCTGCGGGACGTAGAGCGGCTGGCGCATCAGCGTGGTCCAGTCCGCCGGGGGCGGCTTGCCGTCGACCAGGTAGGGGAACACATCCTTGATGTGGATCATCCCGATCACCTCGTCGAGCTGTTCGCGATAGACCGGCAGGCGCGAATGGCCGTGTTCGGAGAACACCGCGAGCAGATCCTTCCACGTCGCGCCCGCTTCCACCGCGATGATCTCGCCGCGCGGGATCGCGACATCGTCCGCGTCGTGTTCGCTGAAATGGAGGAGGTTGCGAAGCATCTGGCGTTCCTCGGAAGAGAGGTCGCCATTGCCCGGCGGCTCGCTTCCGAAGGCATGATCGCCCTCGTGCTCGTCTATCGTCTCCTCGATCTGGCGGCGCAGGCTGCGTTCGCCGCGCTGCTGGTCGAAGAACCTGCGCATCGCGAGCCACAGCCCGCGTCTACTGTCCGCGTCTCCCGTGCCGGAAGATCGGTCGCTATCAGTGTCGGGCATGGCCCTGAAATGCTCTCCTGTGTTTCAAGCTCCGCAATATGGGTCCGCGATACCCAGTTTCGCAAGCGCCTTCACCTCCAGCGCCTCCATTTCCTCCGCATCTTCCGCCGAAATCTCGTGGTCGAGCCCGGCGAGGTGGAGCAGGCCATGGATCACGAGATGGGCGGCGTGGTCTTGTAGGGGACGGCCTTTCTCCGCCGCCTCGCGCGCGCAGGTCTCTTGCGCGAGCGCGATATCGCCGAGGAGGACGGGCGGGCCCTCGGGATCGAGCGCCAGCAGCTCCTCGCGTTCGAGCATGGGGAAGGAGAGCACGTTGGTCGGCTTGTCCTTGTCGCGCCAGCCCTGGTTGAGCGCGTGAACCTCTGCGTCCGTGGTGAACAGGAGGCTCGCTTCGAGCCGCGGATTGGCGAGTGCGGGCTCGACCGAGGCAGCCGCCCGTGCCGCCTCCCGCGCCAGCGCGGCCCAGTCGTGGTCGGGCCAGCCATCGACCTCTATCTCAAGCTGCACGCGCGCCTTCCTCTCTCCTGTGCCAGCCGGGGCCCCAAGCGACTCGACCGGGAACGAATGTTCTATATGAAGATTTCCATCCGACCCCGCATCCTCGCAGGCAAAGAAGGCACAGGACGACCTTGAACCTAGCCATCGCCCGTCTCGCAGGGATTTCTCCCAACCCCTATGTCCTGCTCGATACCGACCTGCGCCTGGTGTGGATGAACGATGCCTATCTGGCGGTCACCATGCGCAAGCGCGAGGATATCCTCAACCGGACGATGTTCGAGGCGTTCCCCGCCGACCCCGAATCGGAAAGCTACCGCCAGCTGAAGGATTCCTTCGATACGGTGCTGGAGACCGGCGAGGCGGACGAGATCGCCCTGATCCGATACGATATCGCCCGGCCCGACGGCAGCATGGAAACCCGCTACTGGAGCGCGACCCATACGCCGGTGAAGGACGACGAGGGGCGGCTGAAGTTCATCTTCCAGCACACGGTCGACGTCACCGAACTGCAGGAACTGCGCCAGCTGCGCGACGAAATGGGCGTGGTCCGCCGCGCCGGTGCGGTGCAGGCGCGCAACCGCGATCTCGAACGCGAAAGCCAGCGGCTGCTCGAATTCTTCCAGCAGGCACCTGGCTTCGTCGCGGTCCTCGCCGGGCCCGACCATGTGTTCCAGATGACCAACGCCGCCTATCTTGAGCTGGTGGGGCGCGGCGACATCCTCGGCCAGACGGTCGAGCAGGCATTGCCCGAGGTCGCGCGGCAGGGCTTCGTCGATGTTCTCGACCGGGTCTATGCCACGGGCGAGCCCTATTTCGGGCGGCGCGAGACGGTCGTGCTCGAAGCGCGCGAGCCCGATTCGACCACCCGCGTGCTCAACTTCATCTTCCAGCCGATCTTCGACAGCGAGGGTGCCGTCAGCGGGATCATCGTCCAGGGCTACGACGTGACCGAGGAGGTCGAGTACGAGGAACGCCAGGCGCTCCTGATCAACGAGCTCAACCACCGGGTGAAGAACACGCTTGCGGTGGTGCAGGGCCTCGCCCAGCAGACCTTCCGCGACGTCGCGGGAGCCGACGCCGCAATCGCCACCTACAAGGCCCGGCTGCAGGCGCTCGCCGCCGCGCACGGGTTGCTGACCGAATCGAGCTGGAGCCCGGCGCGGGTGCGCGACGTGCTGGCGCTGACGATCGAGGCCGCCTTCGGATCGTTCGAGGCGCGCGTGCGGCTGGAGGGGCCGGACTTCCTTCTTTCCCCCGAAGTCGCCCTCGCGCTGACGATGATCGTCCACGAGCTGACGACCAATGCGATCAAGTATGGCGCGCTGTCGAACGAGCGCGGGTGGGTCGATGTTTCATGGACGGTCGAGCCGCGCGAAGGCTGCGACCGGCTGACGCTGACCTGGCAGGAGAGCGGCGGGCCGAAGGTCGAGGAACCGACCCGCAAGGGGTTCGGCACCAAGCTTATTCAGAGCGGGATCACCTCGAAGCGCGGTACGAAGGTCGATCTGGATTACCGGCCCGAAGGGCTGACCTGCGTGCTCGAAGCCAATCTGGAGCCTGCGGAGCGCTGAGCGGCGGGCTGTTCGCGCGCTTCAGTCGAGCAGGAGCGCGAGGCTCACGCGGCCCGTGCCCGAACGCAGCAGGCCGATGGTCCGCGCGGCGGCGGTCGACAGGTCGATCACGCGGTTGCCGTGGAACGGCCCGCGATCGTTGATCCGCACGACGACGCTCTCGCCATTGCGCGGGTTGGTAACGCGCACCTTGCTGCCAAGCGGCAGGGTGCGGTGCGCGGCGGTGAGCTGCTCGGGATCGAACCGCTCGCCGCTGGCGGTGCGGTTGCCCGCCAGCTCGTTGCCGTAATAGCTCGCCTCGCCGTCGCCCACCGGGCTTTCGGAGACCGAGGGCGTCGGCGCGGGGGTGGCGGTCTGTGCGGGCTCGTAAGCGGCAAGGGGCTTGGCCTCGACGCTCGCCTTGCCCGTGCCGAGTGTCACCACATCGGGCGTGTCGCTCTCATGCGCGAAGGCCGCGCCGAGGGTGAGTGTGACTGCGCCCAGCCCGGCGAGACTCCCGGCGAGGATGCGCCGCTGCGACTTCAATCGCATGAAGGCGCGCAACCGCTCGCGGCGGCTTGGCATCGTATGGTCGGGATGGTCGTTGGCTGTGTATTCGCGTGTCCCCATACCCGATCAAGGGGCGGGGGAGGGGCCATGTTCCGCATGCCAGCGGAAACGCCACGATCTTGCGGAATAGGCCCCCACGCCGCAGGAATCATGCGGAAGGTTGAAAGAGCGTGAGGCGGCGTGCACGCCTCAGAAGGAGCGCGGCATCCCCAGCACATGCTCGCCGACATAGCTCAGGATCAGGTTCGAGCTGATCGGCGCGACCTGGTAGAGCCGCGTTTCGCGGAACTTGCGCTCGACATCATATTCCGCCGCGAAGCCGAAGCCGCCGAAGGTCTGCATGCAGGCATTGGCAGCCTTCCAGCTGCTTTCTGCGGCTAGGTGCTTGGCCATGTTGGCTTCGGCGCCGCAGGGCTGGCCCGCATCGAACAGGCGGCACGCTTCGTAACGCATCAGGTCCGCCGCGCGCACCTCCATATAGGCCTGCGCGATGGGGAACTGGACGCCCTGGTTCCGGCCGATGGGCCGGTCGAACACGACGCGCTCGCTGCCGTATTCCGCCGCCTTTTCGACGAACCAGTAGCCATCGCCGATGCATTCCGCCGCGATCAGCGCGCGTTCGGCGTTCAATCCGTCGAGGATGTAGCGGAAGCCCTTGCCCTCTTCTCCGATGAGCGAGGAGGCGGGCAGTTCGAGCCCATCGAAAAACACCTCGTTGGTCTCGTGGTTGACCATGTTGCGGATCGGGCGGATCTCCATCCCCTTGCCGATCGCGGTGTGCAGGTCGACGAGAAAGATCGAGAGCCCGTCGGACTTGCGCTTCACCTCGTCGCGCGGGGTGGTGCGCGCGAGCAGGATCATCAGGTCCGAATGCTGGATGCGGCTGATCCACACCTTCTGCCCCTCCACCACATAGGTGTCGCCCCTTCGCACCGCGCGCGTCTTTAGATCGGTGGTGTTGGTGCCGGTGGTCGGCTCGGTCACCGCCATGCTTTGCAAGCGCAGCGCGCCGCTGGCGATTTCGGGGAGGTAGCGGCGCTTCTGCTCATCGCTGCCGTGCCGCAGCAGCGTGTTCATGTTGTACATCTGCCCGTGGCACGCGCCCGAATTGCCGCCCGCCCGGTTGATCTCTTCCATGATGATGCTGGCCTCGGTCAGGCCGAGCCCCGCGCCGCCGTATCCTTCCGGGATCAGCGCGGCCATCCAGCCTTCCTTGGTCAGCGCCTCGACGAATTCTTCCGGATATTCGCGCGCATCGTCCTTCTCGCGGAAATAGGCATCGCCGAAGCCGCGCACCAGCGCGCGCACGGCGTCGCGGATTTCGGGATGGTCGGTGCGGGCGGCGGGGATGGGCATGGGAAGGGTCCTGCAATCGGGGCGCGGGTGCCCGCCTTAGCGGGAATTTCACGCCGGATGGAAGGCGCGAGTCGTCCCGCAACGCCCGTTCACGCAGGCTCGGGCCGTCGCTCGCCTCCACCGAACCGTCGCGATTCCGCAATATAATGCCCGGGCCGGGGGAACGCAGGCCCGCCCATCCGCATTGGCCGGCTTCCTATCGACGTTCGTCAGATCAAAACATGGGGGCTTCAACAGCCGGCGACCTGAGAAGGCTGCCGGCAGAAAGCTTGCGAACTCTCGAGGTTCGCGGGCGAAAGACGATGGAGTTTTCCGATTATGAAGATCAATCTCGCCTTTCCGAAGACCGTGATCCTGTGCGGCCTCGCCGCAGCGGCGGTTCCGGCCAGCCTCTCCGCCCAGCAACAATATCCCTATACCGCTACCGAAGCCCAGACCGATCTCACGGTGAATGGCACGCTGCCGGCCGACCTTTCCGAATTGCCGGAAGGGCCGGAGATCGAAGGCTTCATCTCGGCCCGCGATGGAGAGCGGATGCAGGTCACCACCGAAGACGGCGCGCAGACCGTCATGCTCGTGAGCCCGGCCACCGAGATCAAGGCCCGCGGGGGCTTCCTCGGCCTTGGTCGCACCTCGCTCGAATCCGACCAGCTGTACAATGGCGTGCCCGTTTCGGTGCGCACGGTGCAGTGGGGCGACCGCCTGATTGCCGAGCGCATCAGCATGAAGGACGACGATCTCGAAACCGCTGCGATGATCCAGCGCGGTACCGCGCAGAGCTTTGCCGAGCAGACTGCCGCGACCGAGGCGCTGCGCGGGCGCGTGGCCGATATCGACAATTACAACGTGAAGGGCACGACCAACGTCTATTTCGACACCGGCGAATACAAGCTGTCGGGTCAGGCGCAGGCCGAGCTGTGCAGCGCCGCCGCGCAGGCAGACCAGATGGACAACGCGCTGCTGCTGGTGGTCGGCTACACCGATTCGACCGGCAGCTACGAGATCAATCAGGAGCTGAGCGAAAAGCGCGCCGAGCGTGTGGTGAACTACCTGCAGCAGCAGTGCGGCTGGAAGCCCTATCGCATGCTGACGCCGACCGGCATGGCCACAGCCGATCCGGTGGCGGACAACAGCACGCCTCAGGGCAAGCAGCAGAACCGCCGCGTGGCGGTGAACATCCTCGTCAGCAAGGCTGTCGACGGAATGGGCGGCTGAGCCCGAAGATACAGGGGGGCGGGCTGCAAGGTCCGCCCCCTTTTGTCTTCCTACTCCGTCATCCCCGCGAAGGCGGGGATACCGCTTTCCTTGAACCTCACAGAATATCCCCGAACCGGTCGAGCCAGTCCGGGTTCTGCTTCTCGATCAACCTGATCTTCCACTCGCGCCGCCATTTCTTCATCGCCTTCTCGCGCGCGATAGCGTCCTCGATCCGGTCATAGTGCTCCGCGTAGACAAGGCGGTGTAGCCTGTAGCGTTGCACGAAGTCCGAGCCGTCGCCGGTCCGGTGCTGGTGAGTTCGCGCAGCCAAATCCGCCGTGACGCCAGTATAGATCGTCCCGCGATAGCGGTCGGCCATCAGGTAGACCCAGCCGCCCTTCTGTCGCCCGTTCAAATAAGCGGGACCCCCGCCTTCGCGGGGGTGACGAGTATGGGGAGGGGGCGAAGCGAAGCTACTCCCCCGTGCCCTCATACGCATCGACGATCCGCCCGACGATCGGGTGGCGCACCACATCGGCGCTGGTGAAGCGGATCGTGCCGAAGCCTTCGACGCCTTCCAGCTTGTCGACCGCGTCGGCCAGCCCGCTCATGCGGTCGCCGCCGGGGATGTCGACCTGTCGGGGGTCGCCCGCGATCACCATCCGGCTGTTCTGGCCGAAGCGGGTGAGGAACATCTTCATCTGTTCGCGCGTGGTGTTCTGCGCCTCGTCGAGGATCACGAAAGCATCCGCCAGGGTACGCCCGCGCATGAAGGCGATGGGCGCGATCTCGATCACGCCGCTGGCTATGTGCCGCTCCACCTGTTCGGGCGGCATGCAATCGTACAGCGCATCGTAGAGCGGGCGCAGGAAGGGATCGACCTTCTCCTTCATGTCGCCGGGCAGGAAGCCGATCTTCTCGCCCGCTTCCACCGCCGGACGAGACAGGATCAGCCGCTGCACGCTGCCGGAGATCAGCTGGCTGACCGCCTGCGCCACCGCAAGATAGGTCTTGCCCGTGCCTGCGGGACCGAGCGCGAAGATGATGTCGTCGCGGCTGAGCGAGCGCATGTAGTGCGCCTGCACCGCGCTGCGCGGAACGATCGTCTTGCGCCGGGTGCGGATCATGATCGGCGGTGCGCCATCCTCGCCCGCCTGCTGAGCCTTGACGATTCCGTCGAGCGTGGGCTCGTTGGTCATGGCAATGATCGCCTCGATCGCACCCTCGTCCAGATCCTGCCCCAGCGCCAGCTTGTCGTACATCGCCTGGAGGACATCGCGCGCCCGGGCGACCGAATCCTCGGGCCCCTCGATCATCACCTTGTCGCCGCGCGCGGAGATGAACACGGACAGGCGGTTTTCCACCTGCACCAGATTGGCGTCGAACTGGCCGAACAGAGGCACCAGCAGCGACTGGTTCTCGAACTCCATGTCCACCTTGGCGCGGCGATGTTCGCGCTGCGGGTGCGGTGGCGGGGAGAGCGGCGGCCCTCCGGCGCGGGTTGGTCTGCGGCCCATGCGTCTCCTTGGCGTGCGCGGGTGTGCGAGTCGCAAATGTAGGCTCCGGGGGAGGGGAGGCAAGCGTGAGGGGCCTTGCGCGCGGTGGAAAGTCACCGAAACGTCACGCCGCTGCCGCGCCCGGTACAATCCGCGACAGAATATTTGCGTGGATGAACGA
Source organism: Citromicrobium sp. (assembly GCA_002712945.1). The sequence continues at coordinate 1,903 of PAVA01000006.1, read as the reverse complement.
GGTCGAATGCCATCCGTTCATATAAGTGGGTTTATTTCTGAATGCGTGCTCGATGGCGGGCACACTTCAGGAGTGACCCACATGCGTAACGTAATGATGTTGGCGGTTGCCGCGGGGCTTGTTCTCCCGACCGCCGCAAGTGCCCAGCGCGGGCCCGAAGGCCGCCAGCAGGCGCGCGCGGAAGCTCGCGCCGAGGCCAGGGTAGATACCCGCAGCCCCGCGCAGATCGCGATGGACAACCGCATCGCCGCGCGCGAGGCCTATCAGCGCGAACAGCGCCGCGATGCCCGGCAGGACCGGCGCGACGACCGGCGCGATACGCGGGAGGATCGGCGCGAAGACCGGCGCGACTACCGCCAGGACCGGCGCGAGGATCGTGGCGACTATCGGCAGGACCGGCGTGAGGACCGCCGCGACTACCGGCAGGATCGCCGCCAGACCTATCGCGACTGGCGCGCCTACCGCCAGGCGGATCGCAACGCCTTCCGCCGGGGTGCCTATGTCGCGCCGCGCGGCCACTATTACCGGCCGGTGCGGGTGGGCAACATCCTGCGCGCAAACGTCTTCTGGGGCCAGCGCTACTGGATTGACCCCTACGACTACTACCTGCCGACGCCGCGCTACGGCTATCAGCGGTGGATCCGCTACGGCAACGACGTGCTGCTGATCGACACGCGCAACGGCCGCGTGCTGGTGGTGTACGACCGCTTCTTCTGGTGATCGCGCCCGCGTTTGCGGGCCGGTCATCCGGCACAGCAGCAGGCGCCCGGTTCCGGTGGGGGAGCCGGGCGCCGGCGCGTGCGTGCTCAGCTCCCGATCCCCAATGACATGACAATCGGGGGAAAGGACGGTAAAATGCCACCATGCGCAGACTTGCTTTCCTGTTGTTCGCCGCCGCTTCCTTCGCCCCTCCGGCGGAGGAGGAGCGTGGCCCGGAACTGCAGGCGGCGATGGCTTGGGTCGAGACGACCTACGGGCCGCTGGCTGCGGCACCGGAGAGGTTCGGCGAGGTCGATCTCGATGGCGACGGCTCGGTCGAAGTGCTCGCTTACGTCCGATCGCCGCAGACCTGCGGCAGCGGCGGTTGCACGCTGATGGTGTTCGATATGGTCGGAGGCGTACTCGCGCCGCTCGGACGCATCCCGGGCGCCCGCCTGCCGGTCAGCATCTATCCCGAGAAGACCGACGGGTTTCACGATCTCGGCGTGACGACCGCGGGTGGTGGCTACCGCCCTTCGGTCCGTCGCATACCCTTCGCCGGCGGTTCCTATCCGGGCAGCGCGTGGGGCGAGACGACCCGTGCGGAAAGGGCGCACGGCACCATCGTCATTCCCGCGCAGTAAGATCTGCGCGGGTCAGGCGAGAGCGGGCTGGCGCACCTCTCCGCGCAGCGAGTTCGGGCCCGCATCGGCCAGCGTGACCTGCACGAGATCGCCGATCTTTACGTTCTCGTCCTCGAAGAACACCGATTGCAGCCATGGCGATTTGCCCAGCCACTGGCCCGGCAGCTTGCCCTTGCGCTCGACCAGCACCTCGCAAGTGCGGCCCATGCTCGCGGTGTTGAAGGCGTGCTGGTCGCGGTTGAGGCGGTCCTGCAGGCGCGCGAGCCGGTCCTTCATCACGTCCGGCGCGATCTGCCCGTCCATGCCAGCGGCGGGCGTGCCGGGGCGGGGCGAATATTTGAAGCTGAACGCCTGCGCGTAGCGAACTTCATCGACGAGGCTCAGCGTATCCTCGAACTCGGCCTCGGTCTCTCCGGGAAAGCCGACGATGAAGTCGCCGCTGAGCGCAAGATCGGGGCGTGCTTCGCGAAAGCGTTCGAGCAGCTTCAGATAGGTCTCGACCGTGTGGCTGCGGTTCATCGCCTTGAGCACGCGGTTGTTGCCCGCCTGCACCGGCAGGT
>PAVA01000005.1 GCA_002712945.1 Citromicrobium sp. | reverse complement strand
TGTAGACGTAGCCCTGCTTGACCATCGTGATCGCCGTCATCACGAAAATCAGCAGCAGGAAAACCAGCAGCCCGAGTACGACCCAACCCATCATGTCTCTCTCCTCTTTCGAGGACAGAGCCTAGCCCCTGCGGCTCCCCGCTCCAAGCGAAACCGGCAAGCTTTCGGGCCTCTGGCGGCGATCAGAGCGCCGCGTCGTACAGCGTCATCAGATCGGCATAGGCGCGTTCGGCCGCGGCTGGCGCGTAGGCCGGGCTGTCCGGCACGGTCCAGCCGTGCTCGCCCGCATAGACTTCGATCTTCGCGGGGCGGCCCGCCTCGGCTGCGGCTTCGCGCAGGATGCGCTTGTGATCGGGGGCGTCGGCGTCGTCGTCCTGCGCGATGGCGACCAGATAGCGCGCGCGGCTTTCGTCGAAGGTGCGGTGCGGGCTCATCGGGTTGTCCTCGCGCACCAGCCCGCCACCGTGGAAGCTGGCCACGCCCTTGATCCGGCTCGGCACCGCTGCGGCAGACCAGAAGGTGAAGGGCCCGCCCATGCAATAGCCCTGCGTGCCGATCCCGCGCGCGGTATCGACTTCCTTTTGCGCATCGAGCCAGCCGACGGCTGCGGTGGCATCGGCCATGATCGCTTCCGCCTTGAGTTTCTCGCGCCAGGGGCGGACCTTCTGGAACCCGCCACTGCCCGCGAAGTCGGCGAAATCCTCGAACTGCTGGCCGGCAACGTCGCGGTAATAGGGATTGACCACGAGGACCGCGTAGCCGCGCCCGGCAAGCCGCCGCGCCATGTTGCGCTTGGCTTCGCGCAAGCTCGCAATATCGGGCCAGAACAGCACTGCGGGCGACGGGCCGGAGACGGGCGCGACGAAGAAGCCGTCCATCGTGCCCGCCGGGGTCTCGAAGCTGACGGCGCGTTCGGTCATCGCGGGAAGCGAGATATCGCCATCGCCACCGGACGCCATCGGCGCGCAGGCCCCGATAGCCGCCGCGCCGGTCAGCATGCCGAAGTGACGGCGGTTGAGCCCTTCCTTGGCCCAGCGCGCCAGTTTTGCCTCATCGCACATGTCGTCTCTCCCCTCGCCCGGTCGTCCGCCAGCGGCGGCGCGTTCAGTCCTGCTTCTCGAACGCGGCGCTGATCTTCAGTTTCACCTCGTCGCTGACCATCGGGATCGCGTAGTCGATCCCGAAATCGGAGCGTGCGATGGTGGTCGTGCCCTCGAACCCGATGGTCTCGACCTTGCTCATCGGGTTGGTGCCCGCGCCGGTGAACTGCGCATCGATGGTCACCGGCTTGGTGACGCCGTTCATCGTCAGGTCGCCGGTGATCGCGGCCTCGGTCCCTTCGACCTCGACACTGGTGGACACGAAGCGCGCTGCCTCGGGATCGGGCCCGAAGAAATCGGGATCGCCGCCGTCCTTGCCCGGGCGCAGCAGATGATCGCGCAGGCCTTCGCTGACGACCGAAAGACTGGTGATCGGGATGGTCACGTCGAGCGTGGCGGCCTCCGGGTCAGCAGGGTCTATCTCGAGCGTCCCTTCGACATCGCCGAAAGCGCCGTAATAATCGTTGAAGCCGAAGTGATTGACCGACCACGCGACCAGCGTGTGCGAAGGATCGGTCGCATAGGTGCCCCCGGACACGCGGCTGGCATCCATTTGTCCGGGCAGTTCGGGCGCGCTCTCCTGCAGGGCGAGCGCGGGGACGGTGGCGGCCCCGATCAGGGCGAAAACGGCGAGGGACTGGGCAATGCGCATGGTGGACGCTCCGGGCTGGGTTTGACTTCACATCGGCGGCACGCGTGCAAGGACGACAGTGATCGCCCGCAGCGCACTTGCATGTCAAAACCCGCTGCGCCCAATCCGTTCCGCCCGGCGGCATGCGGTCTTTGGTCGGTATGCCTCGTCGGGTGGGGCTGGACGAACAGGATCAGCCATCTATACCTGCCCAAAGGGAATGCGGGGGGATTTTCAAGTGACGGATAGTGCATCCAGCGCCGTGGGCGCCGAGACGAACGCAACGCAGATCGAGCCGGAAATGGCCGCCCGCATCAATTGCCCGATCTGCGATGAAGACATTTCGGCACGAGCCAAGAAATGCCGTCATTGCGGCGAAACGCTCGACGTTTCCATGCGCAAGGCAGAGGAAGCCATGCGGTCGTCCGAAAGGACTGCCGCGTACCGGCCTCAGGCGGGCAGCAAGAACAAGGTCGCAGCATTCGCCCTGGCCTGGCTCCTTGGCGGCCTTGGTGGCCACAAGTTCTATCTGGACCGGATCGGCCAGGGCATATTGTACCTGCTGTTCTGCTGGACCTTCATCCCCGCCCTCATCGCCTTCATCGAGGGGATCATCTACATCACGATGGACGACGAGAGGTTCGCCGAAAAATACGGCTGATGGCGCGCAGAACGTGCCCTAGCGCCGGGTCAGCGCATCCTCGCTCTCGGCCATCAGGGTGGCGATGATGTCCGCCACGGGCTCTTCCTCGCGGACCATGCCGACCGACTGACCCGCCATCAGGCTGCCGGTCTCCACATCGCCATCGATCACCGCGCGGCGCAGCGCGCCCGCCCAGTAGTGCTCGACCTGCAGCTGCGCCTCGGCCATCGCGATCTCCTCGCGGTCGAGCCGTCCGGCGATCTCGCGCTGGGTCGCGGTGAATTCCTCGGTCCCCTTGTTCTTGAGCGCGCGGACCGGAATCACCGGCAGCCGCGCATCGACCTGCACCGAGGCGACGGCATCGCGCGCGGAGGCGCGGAAAAAGGCCTTCTTGAAGTTCTCGTGCGCGATGCTCTCCTTCGCGCAGGCAAAACGCGTGCCCAGCTGCACACCGCACGCGCCCATCTCCAGGTAGCCCGCGATGGCCGAACCGCGCCCGATCCCGCCCGCGACGAAGATCAGGTTGTCCGCCGATAGCTCGGGCAGCATTTCCTGCGCCAGCACACTGGTCGAGACCGGGCCGATATGGCCGCCCGCTTCCATCCCCTCGATCACCAGCGCATCCGCACCGCTGCGCAGCAGCTTCTTCGCCAGCGCCAGCGTCGGTGCGAAGCAGATGACCTTGGCGGGGTTCTTGCCGCCCTTGATGGCCTCGACGCTGCCCTTGGGCGGGATGCCGCCTGCCAGCACGACGTGGGTGACACCGTGTTTCTCGCACACCGCGATCAGGTCGAACAGGTCGGGGTGCATGGTGATGAGGTTGACGCCGAAGGGCTTGTCGGTGCGCTTTCTGGTCTCGGCAATTTCTGTATCGAGCAGGTCGGGCGTCATCGCACCGCAGGCGATCACGCCGAAGCCTCCGGCATTGCTGATCGCGGAAACGAGATTGCGCTCGCTCACCCAGCTCATCGCGCCGCACAGGATGGCGTGCTTGCTGCCGAGGAAGTCCGCGCCGCGCGCCATCAGCGCGTCTGTCTTGGGAGTAGTGCTCATGAGAGGGCGGTTAGGCGCGCACCGGGCGCCGGGCAAGCTCTAGAACCAGCCCGCCTCCTTCAGCTCCGCAACCTTCGCCCGTGCGACCGGCGCTTCGAGCCCGTGGGGCAGCACGAGGCGGATATTGCGCCCCTCGCGTTTCACATCCTCCACCGCCTCGCGCGCGACCCACCAGCTGCGATGGACCTGCGCGCCCTCGACACCCTGCAGCTCGGCCACCGCATCGCGCATCCGCATGAGGATCAGTTCGGAGCCGAGCGCGGTGTGCGCGCGCACGTAGTGGTCCTCCATTTCGAGCGCAATCAGATCGCTGCCGAGATGCGCGGGCAGGCGGTCGAGGAGGAGGGCCTGGGGAGGCGGGGCTTCAGTGTCGGCGGTGTACGATGGGGTAGCGGATTGTTGCACCGCCGCCGGCGCGGGCGCTGCCTTCGATCGCTCGATCAGATGGAAGACGATCGTGATGCTCGCGCCGATGACCAGCACGTTGAAATAGGCCTCCAGCGCCTGCTCGCCGGTCGGCAACGGCACGGGACGCGGCCAGAAGCCGATTGCCCAGATGATCGCGGTCAGGGGGATCGTGGCGATCAGGCACCCGGCGACCCACAGGCCGAGCTTGGGCAGGTGCAGCGCCTGATGCAACCGCTCAACCATCCAGCCGATCGGGCTGTAGACCGCGTAGCCGACCCAGGCGAACAGCAGCCAGCTGCCGAGCCGGACCGCCAGCGGAGCATCGGCGCTGCCGAACGGGCCGATCAGCGCGAGGATGACACCCACGACGGTCATGATCGACAGGTCGATCAGCAGTGCGCGCGCGAACTGGCGCCGCCCGGTGGGTACGTGCTCGCTCATCGGCGCGAATCTAGCGCCCGTTCGCGCTTCGTAAAGTGGCAAAGAGGCGCAGATCCGCGACATTTCGCGAAGGGTGCGCGCATGTAGCGAAGGCCCGGTTGCGGGCGAACGGGCGGCGGGCAGAACGGGGCCATCGAACGCCAATCCGACCAACCGGAGCACGCCAATGACCAGCCTCGCCGCCCCTCTCCCGCCCTCATCGACCCGCGCCGCACGGACGACCCGGTTCGACATCGGGCCCGTCACCCGCACCATCGTTAGCCTCGCCTGCTTCACGATGACCTTCGCCTGCGTGGTGGCGCTGGGCAAGGCCGCGCTGGGAATGGTCGACGGACTGGAGCACTACGCCAAGCTCCCGATCATCATCCACGTCGCCACCGTGCTCCCCGCCATTCCGCTGGGCGGCTACCTGCTGCTGGCCCCCAAGGGCACACCGCTGCACAAGTCGCTGGGCAAGGTCTGGCTCGTGCTGATGCTCGTCACCGCGACGAGCGCGATCTTCATCCAGTCGACCGGCGGCTTCAGCTTCATCCATATCTTCGTGCCGATCACCTTCCATGCGGCCTGGAAGGTCGTCGCCACGGCGCGCAAGGGCGACATTGCAGGGCACAAGAAGCAGATCGTGTTCACCTATCTGACCGCGCTGATGATCCCGGGCATCTTCGCCTTCGCCCTGCCCGGTCGCCTGATGAACGTGATGCTGCTGGGGTGAGGCGTCAGTCGTAAGTCAGGCGGACCTTGCCCGCTGCCTGGACCGCGAGGCGGCGGGCTTCGCAGGTGTCGCCCGCAGTCGCCAGCGCGACCCCCATGCGGCGGTAGGGGCGGGTGACGGGCTTGGCGAAGATGCGGATGTCCGCTCCGTTCGCCATGGCATCGGCGAGACCATCGTAAGAGACGGTCTCGCTCTCGCGGTCGGCGAGGATCACTGCGCTGGCGGCGGGGCGCGCGCGGATCGTTTCGGGCACCGGCAGGCCCATCACCGCGCGGGCGTGGAGGTCGAACTCGGTCAGGTTCTGGCTGACCAGCGTGACCATTCCGGTATCGTGCGGGCGCGGGCTCAACTCGGAGAAGATCACCTCGTCTCCGCGCACGAAGAACTCGACCCCGAACAATCCGAAGCCGCCAAGGTTATCGACGACCTTGCGCGCCATTGCCTGCGCGTCGGCCAGCGCAGCCTCGCTCATGGAGTGCGGCTGCCAGCTTTCCTGGTAGTCGCCGCGTTCCTGCCGGTGGCCGATCGGCGGGCAGAAGGTGATGCCATCCTTGTGTCGGACGCTCAGCAAGGTGATCTCGTAGTCGAAGTCGATGAACTGCTCGACGATCACGCGCGCCCGGTCGCCGCGCATGTTGGCGACGGCGTATTCCCACGCGGCCTCCAGCCCTTTTGCGTCCTGCACCGTGCTCTGGCCCTTGCCCGAGGAGGACATGACCGGCTTGATGACGCAGGGAAAGCCCGTGTCCCCCGCCGCCGCGCGCACTTCGTCGAGCGTGGTTGCATAGCCGTAGCGCGAGGTACGCACGCCCAGTTCCTGCGCAGCCAGATCGCGGATCGCATCGCGGTTCATCGTCAGCTGCGCCGCGCGCGCGGTAGGCACGACATGGACGCCATTGGCCTCCACCTCGGCCAGCACCTCGGTCCGGATTGCCTCGATCTCGGGCACGGCATGGTCGGGCTGATGCTTCTCGATCACCGCGCGCAGAGCATCGCCGTCGAGCATCGAGAACACCTCGCGCGCGTCGGCCAGCTGCATCGCGGGCGCATTGTCGTAGCTGTCGCAGGCGATCACATAGGCGCCTAGCCGCTTGGCCGAGATGACGAACTCGCGCCCCAGCTCGCCCGAGCCGAGCAGCAGGATTGTCGCGGTGTGGCTCAAGCTGCGCCCCTCATCACGCCGCGTCCTCCGCATCCAGCCCGTAGGCGGTGTGGAGCACGCGCACCGCAAGCTCGGTCTCGTCCTCGTCGATCATCACCGAAACCTTGATCTCGCTCGTGGTGATCGCCTGGATGTTGATGCCCCGGTCGGCCAGCGCACGGAACATGTCGCTCGCCACGCCCGCGTGGCTCTTCATGCCGACGCCCACGACGCTGATCTTCGCCACATGGCTGTCGGTGATGATGCGGTTGTAGCCGATCGCCTCGCGCTTGTCCTCCAGCAGGGCCTGCGCGCGCGCTAGGTCCGCCTGCGGGATCGTGAAGGTCACGTCGGTCTCGCCCTTGTCGCGCCCGACGTTCTGGATGATCATGTCGACATTGATGCTGGCCTCGGCCAGCGGACCGAAGATCTCCGCCACCGCGCCCGGCTTGTCCGGCACGCGCGTCAGGATGATCTTGGCTTCGTTCTTGTCGTGCGCGATGCCGGTAACGAGTTTGCGTTCCATCTTTCCCTCTTCGACCATCCGCTCCATTTCTTCCTCGGAGACGATCAGCGTGCCCGGCAGATCGTCCGCCGGAGTCGCATCGTCGTCGACGAAGCTGGAGAGCACCTGTATGCGTACGCCTTCCTTCATCGCGAGGCTGACAGAGCGGGTCTGCAGCACCTTCGCGCCGACGGAGGCGAGTTCGAGCATTTCCTCGTAGGTCACCGCCTTGAGCTTGCGCGCCTTGGCGACGATGCGAGGGTCGGTGGTGTAGACCCCGTCGACATCGGTGTAGATATCGCAGCGGTCGGCCTTCACCGCCGCCGCGACCGCGACCGCGCTGGTATCGGATCCGCCGCGCCCCATGGTGGTGACGCGGCCATCCTCGCTCAGGCCCTGGAAGCCGGGAATCACCGCGATCGTCCCTTCGCCCATGCTGGCAAGCAGAGCCTCACTCTCGATAGAGGAAACGCGCGCCTTGGCATGCGCCCCTGTCGTATGGACCGGTAACTGCCAGCCGAGCCAGCTGCGCGCCTTCGCGCCGAGCGATTGCAGCGTCAGCGCCAGCAGCCCGCTGGTCACCTGTTCGCCGCTGGAGACGACCACGTCGTATTCCGCCGGATCGTAAAGCGCGTGCGCCTCGCGCGCGAAGTTGACCAGCCGGTCCGTCTCGCCCGCCATGGCCGAGACCACCACGGCGACCTCGTTCGGCTGGCCATCCCGGCCCGCCGCCTGCTTGCGCACGATCTGCGCGACCCGGCGAATACGCTCGGTCCCCGCCATCGACGTGCCCCCGAATTTCATCACGATCCGCGCCAAGGCGTAAGCTCTCCCTGCTGGTAGCCGGTTCGGCGCGGTGTTAGGGAGCGGGCATGAGCGATGCAACCAGAACGGTAGGCGCAACCATCCGGCCCGGGGAGGCACAGCATTTCGGCGCGCTGGCGGCGGACTGGTGGGATCCCAAGGGCTCCTCGGCCATGCTCCACCGGCTCAACCCGGTGCGGCTCGGGTTTATCCGGGAAGCGATAGACCGGCACTGGGGCGGCGATGTCGAAAGCGTGTCGCCCCTTGCAGGCAAGTCCGCGCTCGATGTCGGCTGTGGCGCGGGCCTGCTGTGCGAGCCTTTGTCCAGGCTCGGCGCGGAGGTGACCGGGGTCGATGCCGCGCCCGAGAACGCGGCGGCGGCGGCGACCCATGCCGAGGCTGCGGGGCTCGATATCCGCTACATGGCAGGCGAGCTGGCCGCGCTCGACCTCGGCCGGTTCGACCTCGTCACCGCCATGGAAGTGATCGAGCATGTTGCGGACAAGCCCGCCTTTGTCGCTGCGCTGGAGAGCAAGCTGGCCGATGGCGGTCTCCTGATCCTGTCCACGCCCAACCGCACGCCTGCCAGTCGCCTTCTGCTGGTCGGCGCGGCGGAAGCTGTGGGCGCAGTACCGAAGGGCACGCACCACTGGGACGACTTCGTCACGCCCGAGGAGCTGACCGACTTGCTCGCCGATGCGGGCCTCACCGTCACCGCCACGCGCGGGATCGCCTGGCGCCCGGGCAAAGGGCTGCATCTGTCGGATGAAATGAGCCTCAACTACATCCTTTCGGCGCGGCGAATGTAGCGAAACGCGCGATGCGTGTTTTAGCCATCAGCGTCCTGCTCGTCGTTTCCGGCTTTATCGGTGCTTTCGGGATGCTGGAGATTCTGTCTTTTCTCGTATGGGGCCATCCCATTTCCTACCCGTGGGTCGGAGCCGGGATCATTGCATGGATTTTCTATCGGCTATTGTGGACTAAGAAGCGTCCTTGTGGCCATGGAGCGATCACGGATGGCGAGCCGAGCCATTTCTTTGGGTATGTAATCAACCCGTGCCCGGTGTGCGGGGATGACCTGAATGATCCGGATTGAAGATCACCGCACCAGCCCCGGATCGTCGGTGAAGTAGCCGTCGACCCCCGCAGCCTCGAGCAGTTTCACCAGCCCGCGAATATTGCCCACGCCGTTCTCGCTCGCATCCGAGCGCAGCGAAGGCGGCAGGAACACGTTCTCCTTGCGCACGGTCCACGGGTGGACCTTGAGGCCCGCCGCGTGCGCGTTTTTCACCAGATCGGTCGGGGTGCCGTCTTCGCTGAGCACATGGCCCATGAAGGGCCCGATCCCGTCGGCATATTCCGCGATTTCCGCGAGGCCCGTGGGCGTCATCATGCCCGCCCAGGTCATCCCCGGCTCGTCGAACGGGCCACCCGCGGAGGAAATCAGCATGATCAGCGGCACGTCGATCATCGCGTCGATCCGCTGGAGCGGGCCGACCTCGAAGATCTGCACGAAGACCGGCGCGTCGGCCCCGTCGAGCCCTTCCTTGCGCAATTGCGTGACCAGCAGGTCGACCGTATCGATCCCCGCCTGCTGCAACAGCAGGGTCGGGTGCTTGAGTTCGGGATAGAGGCCGATCACGCGACCGGTCTCCGCCTCCTTTGCGCGTTTCAGCGCGATGATCTCGGCAAAGGTCGGGATCTGGTAGAGCCCGTCATACCGCGCGTTCTGCGGGCGCAGGCCCGGCATGCGTTCCTTCACCCGCAGGCTGCGCAGTTCGGCGAGGGTGAAGTCCTCGGCGAACCAGCCGGTGACCATCCGCCCCTCGATATCCTTGGTCGTCTTGCGGTCGGCGAATTCGGGGTGCTGGGCGACATCGGTCGTCTCGCCGATCTCGGTCTCGTGCCGCGCGACCAGCACGAGGTCCTTGGTCACCACCAGATCAGGCTCGATATAGTCCGCCCCCTGGTCGATCGCGCGCTCNTAGGCNGCNAGCGTNTGCTCGGGCCGCTCGCCGCTCGCGCCGCGATGCGCGATCACCAGCATGTCGCCATCGGGATTGACGGGGGTGAGGTCGGCCATGGCCTGAGCCATCGCAGGTGCGCAAGTCAGCACAATGACGAGCGGGGCGGTGACGAGCGCAGCAAGCAGTCTCAGCAAAGAGCGTCCTTCCATTCCGGTTCCTTGAAGCCGACCAGCAGGCCGGTTTCATGTTCGAGTACCGGGCGTTTGATCAGGCTTGGATGTTGCACCATCAAGGCAATCGCCTTTTCGCGCGTCAGATCGGCCTTCTCGCCGTCATCCAGCTTGCGGAACGTGGTGCCGCGCTTGTTGAGCAGCACCTCCCAACCGGCAGCATCGGCCCATTTGCTGACCTCGTCCACGCCGGGCGCGTCCTTCTTGAAGTCGCGGAAGGTGTGGTCGAGGCCCTGCGCCTCCAGCCACTTCCTCGCCTTCTTCACCGTGTCGCAATTGGGAATGCCGTTGATGCGGATGGTCATGTGCCCTCTCTGGATGGGAAATGCGTCACCTTCGGATCGGGACAGGTGAACATCGTGTAGCTCTCGTAATAGCTCGTGCGCCCTTCGCGCTGGACGGGCGCATGCTCGCGGTGCGCGCGCCACGCCTTTGCCGCAGCCTCGCTCTCCCATTCGGAAATGGTGACCGTCTCGCCATCCTCGGCGGCGTAGGTCTTCACCGCAAGGAAGCCGGGCTGAGCCCGCGCCAGATCGACCATTGCTTGCGCATCGCGAGCATAGGCCGCCGCATCGTGACCGGGCCGTTTGCGGCTGCGGAAGACGACCAGATACATCAGCAGGCACCGCTTCGGGCCGGCGCGCGGAGGACGCGCCTGACACAGCTGACACAGTGTCCAAAGGCAGAAAATCCACCCGCGCCCGGCCACGGTAACAAGACGCGCGCGAAGGGGTGGCGGCGGGGAGACATGGCCGCGGGTCTAGCGCGCCGCAGCCGGGTAGGACAGTGCTGTTTGCCGCGACGGATCGCGCGCCGTGCTAACCGAGGCGGAAGTCGATGATCCGGCCCGAGCTGGAGAATTCGCAGGTGAACTGGTCGCGCCGACGATCGCGGTTATCGGTCCGGCCCTGCACGGTATAGACGCCGCGATCGCGTTCCTCGGCATAGGTGATCTCGATCCGGCCATAGCGGCTGGCCTCGCGTCCGCAGGCGTTCACCGCCGCGCGCTCGAATTCGTAGTCGCTGCGATAGGAATAGCCGTAGTCGCCGCCATAATCGCCGTAGCGGTCGCCATACCGATCGTCGTAGCCATAGCCATCATCGTAGCCATAGCCCGGGCCGTAGGCACAGCCGCCCAGGACGAAGGCGCCTGCGAGAAGAGCGGCTGTCGTCAGTTTGCGCATGAATTCTCTCCGAGACTGTCGCGAGCCCACCATTCTCGCCCCTTGCATGGAGTTCTACGGTCGGAGCATGGCGGCTGTTCCCGTGCGCCGGCCTGCGCCTAGTGCGTATGCGCGTCGGCAATGGCGACCGCGAGCGCGTCCGCCGCATCGGCGCCCGCGATTTGGGCGCCCGGAAGCAGCACCTTGAGCATCGCCTGAACCTGGGCCTTCTCCGCCCCGCCGGTGCCAACGACCGCCTTCTTGACGGCGCGCGCGGCGTGCTCGCGCACTGCGAGGCCCGCTGCACCGCACGCGGCGAGCACTACGCCGCGTGCCTGCGCCAGCTTGAGGGTGGATTGCGGGTTCTTGTTGAGGAAGACTTCCTCGCACGCGGCGCGATCGGGCGCGTGCTGCGCGATCACCGCCGCCAGCTCGCGCTGGAGCTGGGCGAGCCGTTCAACGATAGGCGCCTTCGCCTGCGTCGCGATCTGGCCATTGGCAATGTGCGACAGGCGCGAACCCTCGGCGCGGATCACGCCCCAGCCGGTGCACGAGAGCGAGGGATCGAGGCCGAGGATCAGCATGGCACCAGGCCAGCTAGAGCCTGAGGCCGAGACGCGGTCCGATCGCGGTCATGCCTAAGTAGAGCACGACGGTAAGCGCGCAGCCCGCGAGCAGCGCCAGCCAGAAATTGACCCCCGACCGCAGCAGAAAGGGGATCAGGAGAAACATCGGCAGGCTCGGCAGCACGTACCAGAAGGTCGCCTGCGCATGCACCGCCATGTTCTCCGCGTCGGGTCGCGCATGCCACAGGAAGATCATGCCCAGCACGGACACCAGCGGCAGCGACGCGATAATCGCCGCCGTGCCCGGCAATCGCCGGCCGACCTCGGAGATAGCCGCGATCATCGCCCCGGCGAGCAGCGCCTTGGCGAGCAGCGTCCACATCACGCCTCGATCTTCTCCATCACCTCGTCGGAGATATCGTAATTGCCCCAGACGGTCTGCACGTCGTCATCGTCGTCGAGCGCGTCGATCAGCTTCAGGAGCGTGCCCGCGTTCTTCTCGTCCATGTCGACGGTCAGGTTGGGCTTCCACGCGAGCTTGACCGTCTCCGCTTCGCCCAGCGACTTCTCGAGGCTTTCCGCAACCGCGTGCAGATCGTCGGGCGCGGTCCAGATCTCGTGGCCGTCATCGCTCGACGCGATGTCTTCCGCGCCCGCTTCCAGTGCGGCTTCGAGCACCTTTTCCTCGTCGCCCGCATCGGCGGGGTAGACGATCAGGCCCAGCCGCTCGAACCCGTGGGCGACCGAACCTTCGGTGCCGAGGTTGCCGCCGTTCTTG
>PAVA01000004.1 GCA_002712945.1 Citromicrobium sp. | reverse complement strand
GTCGTCGCTGTCGGGGCTCGTGTCGGACGAGCCGCCCTCGGACGAATCCTCGCCCTGGGCGTCATTGCCCTGTTCGTCGCTGTTCTCAGCATCGTCGCGCCGCTTGTTGCGGTTGCGGCCGCCGCGCCGCCGGCGGCGCTTCTTCTTGTTGGGGCGTTCGTCGTCGGACCCGCCCCGATCGTCGCTGTCCTGGGTGTCCTCGGCGTCGTCCGCCTCGTCCTCGATCTCGTCGTCGGCATCGTCGACCACGATCGGATCGAACTTGGGGGCCTGCGTCGGCTTGGGGCCGGAGCTCGCGACGCTCATCTTCGCGCCTTCGTCCTCGCCCTCGGGCACGACTTCAACGGTGACGCCGTAGCGCGCCTCGATTTCCTGCAGGTCCGCGCGCTTGGCGTTGAGCAGGTAAACCGCCGCTTCGGTGCTGGCCGAGAGGGTGATCGTTGTGCCCTTGCCCTTCGCCGCCTCGTCTTCGATCAGGCGCAGGGCGGAAAGGCCCGCGCTGGATGCAGTGCGGACCAGCCCGGTGCCGTCGCAATGCGGGCATTCGCGGGTGCTGGCTTCGAGCACGCCGGTCCGCAGGCGCTGGCGGCTCATCTCCATCAGGCCGAAGCCCGAGATACGGCCGACCTGGATCCGCGCGCGGTCGGTCTTGAGCGCATCCTTCATCGCGCGCTCGACCTTCCGGACGTTGGAACTGTAATCCATATCGATGAAGTCGATCACGACCAGACCGGCCATGTCGCGCAGGCGCAGCTGGCGGGCGATTTCCTTCGCCGCTTCGAGGTTGGTGGCGACCGCCGTCTGCTCGATCCCGTGCTCCTTGGTGGAGCGGCCCGAGTTGATGTCGATCGAGACGAGCGCCTCGGTCGGGTTGATGACGAGGTAGCCGCCCGATTTGAGCTGCACGACCGGTTCGTACATCGCCCGCAGCTGGTCTTCCGCGCCATATCGCTGGAACAGTGGCACGGGGTCCGAATAGGGTTTCACCCGCCGCGCATGGCTGGGCATCAGCAGCTTCATGAAGGCTTTTGCGGATTTGTAACCCGCTTCGCCCTCTACCACGACTTCCTCGATCTCGCGGTTGTAGATGTCGCGGATCGCGCGCTTGATGAGGTCGCTGTCCGAATGGATCAGCGATGGCGCGCTGGAGCCGAGCGTGCGTTCGCGTATCTCGTCCCACAGCCGGGCAAGGTAATCGAAGTCCCGCTTGATCTCGGTCTTGGTGCGGCTGAGGCCTGCGGGGCGCACGATGAGGCCCATGGTGCGCGGCAGGTTGAGATCGCCGACGATCTGCTTGAGCCGCTTGCGGTCGCTCGCGCTGGAAATCTTGCGCGAAATGCCGCCGCCACTGCTGCTGTTGGGCATCAGCACGGTGTAGCGCCCGGCAAGGCTGAGATAGGTGGTCAGCGCGGCGCCCTTGTTGCCGCGCTCTTCCTTCACGACCTGGACGAGCAGCACCTGGCGGCGCTGGATGACGTCCTGGATCTTGTAGCGGCGGCGCAGCGCCTGGCGACGGGCGCGGGCCTCGTCGACTTCCTTGGCGCGGCTGCGGCTACCCTTGCCCTGACGGCGCGGGCCGCCACGACCGCGACGCTGGCCACGACTACGGCCATTGTTTTCAGAGCTGTCGTCTTCGCCGTCATCCTCATCGTCGGAATCGTCGTCATCATCGTCCGAGGAGACCTGGCCTTCCTCGATCGTCGAGACCTTGTCCTTTTCCGAGGTGTCGATTTCCTCCAGCCCGTCTTCGGCGAGGTCTTCGGCCAGCGCTTCGGCGGACTGATCGTCCTCGGTGTCGTATTCGTCGCCGGGAAGGTGGCCCGCGTTTTCCTCTTCGTCACGCAGACGCTCTTCCTCGGCGGCCGCTTCGGCCTCCTCGGCGAGCAGCGCGTCGCGGTCTTCCTTGGGAATCTGGTAGTAGTCGGGGTGGATTTCGCTGAAGGCGAGGAAGCCGTGGCGGTTGCCGCCAAAATCGACGAACGCCGCCTGGAGCGAGGGTTCTACCCGCGTAACCTTGGCGAGGTAGATATTGCCCTTGATCTGTTTGTGTTCAGCCGACTCGAAGTCGAATTCTTCTATCCGGTTGCCCTTGAGAACGGCCACGCGGGTTTCTTCCGCGTGGCGCGCATCGATAAGCATGCGCTGTGCCATTTTAGTGTCTCCACGCGCTTCGAAAGCCACCTCCGCATGGTGGGGGGAGGGCGTCGCAGCGCGCTATCTGTCATGAAAAATCGCCCGGCGGTTTCCGCCCGGCGCGATGGGAAGTCCGTCGCCTGTCCCTTGCGGGCCATGCGGGGAGCGTGTGTGTCTGCGACCAAGCGGACGGCTGCCCGAACGCTGGTTGGCTTCTCGGCCCTCGCCATGCGCCCGTCCGCAAGGCTCTGCAGCCTGGCGGGTTCGAGCGGGCGTGGGGTGCGCATTGGTCGCATCAACCTGTAATCGTTTCGTTTACCGCGCGAGCTTGCGTGCCGCGCGTCGTGGGAGTGTCCCCGGTCGCCCGGCACCCCCCGCGAGGAATCGAAAAACGATCCGTGTGAAGGGGCTGGGCGCTTCGTGACCCATTCTGGCTAGCATCGCGGATGAAGCGCGGCAACTCTATTGCGCTGGTGCGCTGCGGCAATTTACTAAGGCAGCTGCATGATGCGCTTCTTCCAAATTCTTGCGATCTTCCTGTTTCCGGTCCTTCTGGTGGGCGGGCTGTATATATTCGGCCTGACCCTGCCGGTCCCGCATCTGGGGCGCGACTACGTGATCAGCCTGGTCCTGCCCAAGGCGGGCCAGCCGGTCGACCTGCCCAAGATCTACGGCCCGCCCGACAATTCGAGGCCGCTGGTGGTGATCGACGCGGGGCACGGCGGGAAAGACCCCGGCGCGGTGTCCGGCGGGCGGCGGGAGAAGGACCTGACGCTCGCGCTCGCCCATGCGGTGAAGGACAGGCTGCTGGAAGAAGGCGGCATCCGCGTGGCGCTGACGCGCGAGGACGACACGTTTCTCGTGCTGCAAGAACGGCCCGAGATTGCGCGCCGGCTGAATGCCGACCTGTTCATCTCGCTCCATGCCGACAGCGCCGCCGACCCCGGCCGGGCCTATGGTGCGAGCGTCTATACCCTGTCGCGCGAGGCATCGAGCGAGGCGGCGGCGCGCTTCGCCAACCGCGAGAACAACGCCGACATTCTCAACGGCGTGGTGGTCAAGAACCAGAGCGATCCGGTCAACGACATTCTGGTCGAGCTGTCGCAGCGCCGGGTGCAGGAAACCAGCCGCGAGTTCGGCCAGCTGATCGAGCGGGAAGGGCAGGGCAAGCACCGCTTCCATTCGCAGACCCAGCGCTCCGCCGCGCTGGCGGTGCTGCGCGCGCCCGATGTGCCCGCCGTGCTGTTCGAGGTCGGCTTCCTGACCAATCCGGACGATGCGGCAAGGCTGACCTCGCAAGAGGGGCAGGAGGAATTCTCCGAATTTCTTGCCCGTGCGATCAGGGTGTTCTTCGCCCGCCAGTCCGCCACCTGACCCGCGCACCCGATATGTTCACCATTGGTTATGGCGGTTTCTGCCAGCCCCGTGCTAAGGGGCCGACCGCATCATGACAGAGCTATCAGTCGAACATATCCGTTACCGGCTCCAGCGCGGATCGTCCGACGCCTATGCCGAGTTCAAGCAGACCTGGCGCGACAACTGGGCCGTGCGCTGGATCGTCTATGGTGCGGCTGCTTTCCTCGTGCTGCTCGCCGTTGCATGGTTCCTGATCGGGCGCGATCTGCCCGATGCCGCCGCCCTGCAGGATTACGAGACCCCGCTGCCCACCGTGGTGCGCGGCAATGACGGCGAGATCGTGGGCAGCTATGCGCGCGACCGGCGCGTCCAGCTCGATTTCGTCGATTTCCCCACGCCGCTCGTCAATGCCTTCCTCTCCGCCGAGGACGAGACCTTCTGGAGCCATAACGGCGTCGACATTACCGGGACGGCCAATGCGGTAATCGATTATGTCAGCAAGGCCGGGACGGACGAGCGCGCGGTCGGCGGTTCGACCATTACCCAGCAGGTCGCCAAGAACGTGCTGCTGAGCGATGAATATTCGATCACCCGCAAGCTGCGCGAAATGCTGGTGGCGCGCCGGATCGAGCAGACGCTGAGCAAGCAGGAAATCCTCACCCTCTACCTCAACGAAATTCCGCTGGGGCGGCGCAGCTTCGGCGTGCAGGCGGCGGCGCGCGCCTATTTCGATAAGGACGTCGGCGATCTCGACCTGCACGAGATGGCCTTCCTCGCGATCCTCCCCAAGGCGCCCGAGCGCTATGGCCGCAAGAAGTACGAGGAACTGGCGATCTCGCGCCGCAACTGGGTGCTGGACCAGATGGCCGACAATGGCTGGGCCACGCCCGAGCAGGTTGCAGAGGCGAAGGCGCAGCCGCTCGGCCTGACCTCGGGGGCCAGCTCGATCCGCAATGCCGATGCGGGCTATTTCATCGAGGAGGTTCGCCGCCAGCTGCTCAGCCGCTTTGGCGAAACCGCCGATGACGGGCCCAACAGCGTCTATGCCGGGGGCCTGTGGGTGCGCACCTCGCTCGACCTCGAATATCAGGACGCCGCGCGCGATGCCCTGCGCAAGGGCATGCTGCGCTATCACGGCGGGCGCGGCTGGTCCGGCCCGATTGCGACGCTCGATACCGACAAGGGCGATCTGACCAGCCAGCTCGCCAGTGCCAATATCGGCATAAACTACGAAAACTGGCGGGTTGCCGTCTTCACCGGATCGGGCGCGATCGGCTTTTCCGATGGCGAGACCTCGACGCTTGCCAGCGCGCCGAACTCGCTCCGCCCCGGAGACGTGATCGCGGTGCGCCCATCGGGCAATGCCTGGCGGATCGCCGTGATCCCGGAAGCGTCGGGCGGCATCATCGTGCAGGATCCCCAGACCGGCCGCATCATGGCTATGCAGGGCGGGTGGGACAGTCGGCTGGAAAGCTTCAACCCCGCAACGCAGGCGAACCGCCAGCCAGGCTCGACCGTCAAGCCCTTCGTCTATGCGACCGGGCTCGACCAGGGTCTGACGCCCGCCAGCCAGGTCGATAACAGCAGCTTCTGCGCCTATCAGGGTGCGCGCTACGGCCAGAAATGTATCCGCGGCGGGCGCGCCGGAACCTATACGCTGCGCTTCGGACTCGAAAATTCGCAGAACGTGATGACCGCCAACATCGCCAATGAATCGGGCATGGCGAATGTCATCAAGACCTACGAGCGGGTCGGGATCGGCTCCTACGACCCCTATATCTCCTTCGCGCTGGGCGCAGGCGAGACCACGGTCGAGAAGATGACCAACGCCTTCTCCACGCTCGCCAATCATGGCCGCTACAACGATCCCACCGTGATCGATTACGTGCAGGACCGGCGCGGCAAGGTGATCTGGCGCGCGGACGAGCGCGACTGCGAGAAGTGCAACATGCCCGAATGGGATGGCTCGGCCATGCCGCGCCCCGGCCCGCTCGGCCGCCAGATGATCGACGCGCGCACCGCGTTCCAGATCACCCACATCCTCGAAGGCGTGATCACGCGGGGCACCGCGAAGGTGCTGCGCGGCACCGGCCTGCCCCTGTTCGGCAAGACCGGCACCACCACCGGCCCCAAGGACGTGTGGTTCATCGGCGGCACGCAGCAGCTGATGGTCGGCACCTATCTGGGCTTCGACCAGCCGCGCAACATGGGCGGCTACGCGCAGGGCGGCACGATCGCCGCGCCGATCGTCAAGACCTTCATCGAGGAAACGCGCGATCGCTGGCGCGAGACGCCGCCGGTCGCGCCAGCGGGCGTGCGGATGGTGCGGATCGACCGGCGCACGGGCGGGCGGGTCTATGATGCCTGGCCGGGCACGGACGAAAACGCAGCGATCATCTGGGAGGCGTTCAAGCCCGATACCGAACCGCCGCGTTCGACCCGCGCCTCCGAAATCGCGGCGCAGCGGCAGGAACTGCTCGACCTTATCCGGCGCGCGCGCCGGGCGCAGGCGAGCCTGAACAATATTGTCGAGCGCGAGGAGCCGCCCGAAAACTTCGTCGAGGAACAGGGCGGCATCTACTGATGGCGCGCCGCGTCTCGCGGCATCCCGCCTTGTAATACGGGCTGCGCGGCCCTAGCGCTGCCCGCCCATTTTTCGGAGACTTTGCCATGCGTGCCGAAGGGCAGGCCCATATCGACCGGATCGAAGCCGCGCTGGCGCCGGTGCGCCAGTCGCTCGACTGGGAGCGCGCGCTGCGCCGCCTCGACGAGCTGAACGCGCGGGTCGAGGACCCGACCCTGTGGGACGATCCCAAGGAAGCGCAGACCATCATGCGCGAGCAGAAGCGGCTCGAAAGCGCGATCGGCACGGTCAACACCATCTCGTCCGAAATGGCCGACGCGGTCGAGTTCATCGAGCTGGGCGAGGCCGAGGGCGACGACGACACGGTGAACGAGGGGCTCGCCAGCCTGGAAAAGCTGGCAGAACGCGCCGATGCGGACAAGGTCCAGGCACTGCTTTCGGGCGAGGCCGATGCGAACGATGCTTACCTGGAAGTCCATGCAGGCGCCGGGGGCACCGAAAGCCAGGACTGGGCCGAGATGCTCCAGCGCATGTATACCCGCTGGGCCGAACGGCGCGGCTTCAAGGTCGAGCTGATCGAGTACCACGCAGGCGAGCAGGCGGGGATCAAGTCGGTAACACTGCTCATCAAGGGCGAGAATGCCTACGGCTACGCCAAGACCGAGAGCGACGTGCATCGCCTCGTCCGCATCAGCCCCTATGACAGCTCGGCGCGGCGGCACACCTCGTTCAGCTCGGTCTGGGTCTATCCCGTGATCGACGACGATATCGAGATCGCGATCAACGAAAGCGACCTCAAGATCGATACCTACCGCGCATCGGGCGCGGGCGGGCAGCACGTCAACACGACCGATTCCGCGGTGCGCATCACCCACGTCCCCACGGGAATCGTGGTCGCCAGCCAGAACGACCGCAGCCAGCACAAGAACCGGGCGACCGCGATGAACATGCTGAAAGCGCGCCTGTTCGAGCGCGAGATGGCCGAGCGAGAGGCCGCGGCGAGCGGTGAATATCAGGAAAAGACCGAGATCGGCTGGGGCCACCAGATCCGCAGCTACGTGCTCCAGCCCTATCAGCTGGTGAAGGACTTGCGCACGGGCGAGACCTCCACCGCGCCCTCCGACGTGCTCGACGGCGCGATCGACCCGTTCATCTCCGCCGCTCTCGCGCAGCGGGTGACGGGCGAAGCGGTCGAAGTGGAGGACGTGGAGTAGCGCCGGCTCGAATATGGTGATCTAACAGGTTCCGGGTCGCGCCTTTCGATCGAGGAGGCACTTTCAGCGATGGGGATGGAACCGCTTATCGGCGAGCTGATGCTCTACACCGGCGACAGGGCCCCGCAGGGGTGGGAAGTGGCCGATGGCCGCGAACTGGATATCGCGGCGAACATGCCGCTCTTTTCGATCATCGGCCCGCGATTCGGCGGCGACGGACGAAAGACCTTCGCGCTGCCCGATCTGCGCGATGCGGCTCCTGCTGCGGGGACGCTCTGGTGCATCGCGGTCGAGGGGCATTACCCGGTCTTCTGATCCGGTCGGGGCTGTTTGAGACCGGACGTGCTCTGGCCCTTTGCCAATTGCAGGACGCGCGGCTAAGCGCGGCGAAGATGATCGCGCGTGTAACACACACTCTCCTGCTGGGCGCAGCCCTCGCGCTGGCCGCTTGTGGCGGGACGGATGCGGAGTCCGAACGGCCCGAGACCGCGCGTGCGTTTCCGCCAGCCGAAAGGCCGGTTTCCGCGCTCGGCGCGAACGAATTTTCCAACGAGGATGCGCGCGACAGCCAGGGCGAGGCGCAGACCGTGATGGACCTCGCATCGATCGAGCCGGGCATGACCGTGGCCGATATCGGGGCGGGCGAGGGTTACTATACGGTCCGCCTGGCCGAGCGCGTGGGCGAGGATGGCCGGGTGCTGGCGCAGGATATCGATCGCGGCGCGCTCGAGAGGCTGGGCCGCCGGGTGGAGCGCGAAAGGCTCGACAATGTGTCGATCAAGTTCGGCGCCGAAGACGACCCGCGCCTACCCGAAAACAGCTTCGATCGCGTGTTCCTCGTCCACATGTATCACGAGGTCGGCGAGCCCTACGCCTTCCTGTGGCGGCTGTGGCCTTCGCTGGTCGAGGACGGCAAGGTCATCGTGGTCGACATCGACCGGCCGACCGACGAGCACGGAATTGCCCCGTCGCTGCTCGCTTGCGAGTTTGAGCGGGTCGGCTACCGGCTCGACCGGATCGTCGAAGCCCCCGAGCTTTCGGGATACTTTGCACAATTCAGTCGCGGCGCTACAAGGCCCGATCCTGACGAAATCGTACCCTGTAACGGGGAAGACAGCGCCGCGCTCGCCCAAGGGCCAAAGCTGAAGAGTTAAGCGCGCGCACCTGAGCAAACTGGAAATTTCATGGCATTCAAAGGACTGCGGCCGATCGAGTATGGCGGACGCGAAGTATGGCCGCTGATCGAAGGCGGCAAAGGTGTTTCGGCCACCAACCACGCCAGCTCGGGCGCGTGGGCGGCTGCGGGCGGTATCGGCACGGTCAGCGCGGTCAACGCCGACAGCTACGATGCCGAGGGCAAGATCGTGCCCCAGGTCTATGACGCGCTGACCCGGCAGGAACGGCACGAACAGCTGATCCGCTATGCGATCGACGGCGCGGTGGCGCAGGTCGAGCGCGCATACGAGATCGCCAGCGGCAAGGGCGCGATCAACATCAACGTTCTGTGGGAAATGGGCGGGGCGCAGGCGGTGCTCGAAGGCGTGCTGGAAAAGACGCGCGGTCTCGTCACCGGCGTCACCTGCGGCGCAGGCATGCCCTACAAGCTGGCCGAGATCGCCGCGCACTTCAACGTGAGCTATCTGCCGATCATCAGCTCGGCCCGCGCCTTCCGCGCGCTGTGGAAGCGCAGCTACCACAAGGTCAGCGAACTGATGGCCGCGGTCGTCTACGAAGACCCCTGGCTGGCTGGCGGGCACAACGGCCTGTCCAACGCGGAGAATCCGCTGGAGCCGCAGGATCCCTATCCGCGGGTGCGCGATCTGCGCGCCACGATGCGCAAGGAAGGCGTCTCCGAAAACGTGCCCATCGTGATGGCGGGCGGCGTCTGGTACCTGCGCGAGTGGGAGAACTGGATCGACAACGACGAGCTGGGCCTGATCGCGTTCCAGTTCGGCACTCGCCCCTTGCTGACCGAGGAAAGCCCGATTCCGCAGGAGTGGAAGGAGGCGCTGCGCCATATCGAGGAGGGCGATGTGCTGCTGCACAAGTTCTCCCCCACCGGCTTCTATTCGAGCGCGGTGAAGAACAGTTTCCTCTACGATCTCATCCACCGCTCGGAACGGCAGATCCCGATCTTCAAGAAGGGCGAGATGGAGGGTACCGAGCCGCTGGCCGAGGAAGGCAAGGCGCGCAATTTCTGGGTCAAGCCAGAGGACAAGCCGCAGGCGCGTGAATGGATGGCGAAAGGCTATACCGAAGCGCTCAAAACGCCCGACGGCACCGCCGTGTTCGTGACGCCGGAGAGCCGCGATACCATCCGCAAGGACCAGCAGGATTGCATGGGCTGCCTGTCGCACTGCCAGTTTTCGAGCTGGAAGGACCACGACGATTACACCACCGGCCGTCTGGCCGATCCGCGCAGCTTCTGCATCCAGAAGACCCTGCAGGATATCGCCCATGGTGCGCCGGTCGACGAAAACCTGATGTTCGCAGGGCACGCGGCCTATAGGTTCAAGTCCGACCCGTTCTATTCCAACAATTTCACCCCTTCGGTGAAGCAGTTGGTGGATCGCATCCTGACCGGAGACTGACCCGATGCCGCAACCGAGAGACGGAAAGAGAGCCGATCATCTGGCCCCGTCTTTCGGATCGTGGCTGCGGGAACTGCCGAACCTGCCGATCATCTGGTCGAGCCCGATCCGCCCGGTGCGTCTGCCATCGGGGACGGCGCCCGCGCGCGAGGCGCGCCCTCCGGTGATGGTCCTGCCCGGCATCCTGTCGAACGATGCGGCGACATCGCTGATGCGGCGCACGCTCGATGCGGCGGGCTACGAAGCGTTTCCGTCGAAGCTCGGATTGGTGACCGGCATTACGGCGGAGATTTTCGCGAAGGCCGAGGCCCGGCTGGACGAGATTTATACCCGCACCGGCGCGAAGGTCATCCTGATCGGGATCAGCCTCGGCGGATTATACGCCCGCGTGCTCGCACAGCGCCATCCGGAAAAGGTCGCGCTGGTCATGACGCTGGGCACGCCCTTTTCGGGCGACCGGCGGGCGAACAATGCCTGGCGGGTCTACGAGGCGATCAATGACCACAAGGTCGACAATCCGCCGCTCTCCGACGATCCGCGCCAAAAGCCGCCGGTGCGCACGATCGCGGTCTGGTCGCCGTTCGACGGGGTCATCGCCCCTGCCTGTTCGCGCGGAGAGGAAGGCGAGTGCGACCTTGCCATTGAAGTGCCTGAACGGCATTTCGAGTTTTCCGCCAGCCGCCGCTCGATCGAGCGGATCCTCGCGATTCTGGAGCAGGAACGCGCAGGTCTGGAGGATTAGTCCTCCAGATGCCAGCCACGCTCGCCGTGGCTGGTGATGTCGAGCCCTTCGAGCTCGTGCTTCTTCTTGACCCGCATCGGCGCGACGATCCCGATGCCGAGCGCGAGGATCGCAGTCAGCACCGCGCTCCACAACGCGACCGCAGCGATCCCGAGCGCCTGCGCCCCTAGCTGGCCGAGCGGCGTCATCCCCTCGGCATAGCCGGTGCCGCCAAGCGCGGAGGATACGAACAGGCCCAGCAGCAGCGTGCCGAGCATCCCGCCCACGCCGAACACCGCGAACACGCCAAGTGCGTCGTCGATGCCCCATTTCCTGATCTGGAGCCCCGCGCCGTAACACACCACCGAAGCCAGCGCGCCGAACAGGATCGACGCGCCGGGCGAAACGTAGGCGGCGGCGGGCGTGATCGTCGCCAGACCCGCCAGCGCGCCGGTCGCCCAGCCGACCATGGTGGTTTTGCCAAAGCCGATCCGCTCGATCAGCAGCCAGACGAGCGCGGCGGTGCTTGCCGCGACATGCGTGTTGAGGATCGCGGTCGAGGCATCGTCGGTCGCGGCCAGCGCCGAGCCGCCATTGAAGCCGAACCATCCGACCCACAGCAGCGCCGCGCCGACCATGGTCAGTGCGGGGGCGTGGGGCAGCATCGGCTGGTCGGGAAAGCCCTGCCGCGCGCCCATCATGATCGCGACGACCAGCGCGGAAACCCCGGCCGTGGTGTGGACGACCAGTCCTCCTGCGAAATCCATCGTGCCGAAGGCGGTCGCCAGCCAGCCACCGCCCCAGACCCAGTGCGCGACCGGCGCGTAGACGACGACGCTCCACGCCGCGCAGAAGATCACCACCCACGAAAAGCGCGCCCGGTCCACCCATGCACCGATCATCAGCGCGGGCGCGATGATCGCGAAGGTCATCTGGAACAGGACGAAGGTGCTTTCGGGAATGGTGGTGCCGAGGCGCACATTGGTCAGCTGGATCAGCATCCACGCGCGGCCATTGCCGAGCCAGCCGCCCGACACATCGCCGAAGGCGAGCGTGTAGCCGGTCACGATCCACAGGACCGAGACCACGGCTGCCACCGCGCCGGTCTGCAGCGCGACCGAGAGGACGTTCTTGGAGCGGACGAGCCCGCCGTAAAACAGCGCGAGGCCGGGCAGCGTCATCAGCAGCACCAGCGCGCTGGAGGCGAGAACCCATGCGGTGTCGCCGGTATCGTTGACGACGATCTCGCGGATATCCTGTGCCGATGCGGGGGCCGCGAACAGGGCGGCGAGCAGGAGTGGGCCAAGCATGCGGCGGCTACGGATAGAGTCGATCATTTGCCTTCGGTCCCCGGTCTCGACGCGCCGTGGATTGGTATCGGCGCGCTGTCGAGAGCAGCCTAAGCGCAAATGTCCGTATATCCGGTAAATCCGATGGTTAATCGGATGAACGATCAGATCAGCGCGTCGAGCACCTGATCGGGCGGGCGGTGCCCGTCGGCCCAGAAGCGGATGTTTGCGATCACCTTCTCGCCCGAGGCCGCACGCCCTTCCGCCGTGGCGCTGCCGATATGGGGCAGGGTCATCACGTTGGGATGGGCGAGCAGGCGCGGATCGACCTTGGGCTCCTCGGGATAGACATCCAGCCCGGCCCCCGCGAGATGCCCGCTTTCCAGCGCCGCAACCAGCGCGTCCTGATCGACCAGATCGCCGCGCGCGGTGTTGATGAGGCAGGCGCCCGGCTTCATCAGCTGAATCGCCCGCGCGTCGATCATGTCGCGGCTCTCGGGGTTGGCCGGGCAGTGCAGGGTGAGGATGTCGGCCCGCGCGAGCAGATCGTCGAGCGTTTCGACATAGTCGGCGCCGAACATCCGCTCGACCGCTTCGGGCAGCCGCTTGCGGTTGTGGTAGGCGATGTCGAGCCCGAAGGCCTTGGCGCGGTGCGCCACCGCCTGCCCGATCCGGCCCATGCCGACGATGCCGAGCGTCTTGCCTGCGAGCTTGCGCCCGAGCAGCGCGGTGGGTGCCCAGCCGCTCCATTCGCCCCGGCGCACCAGCGCCACGCCTTCGCGCATCCGGCGAGGCACGCCGATAATCAGCGCCATGGCGAGATCGGCGGTGTCTTCGGTGAAGACGCTGGGCGTGTTGGTGACGGTGATCTTGCGCGCGGCTGCGGCGGCGAGGTCGATATGATCGGTGCCCGCGCCGAAGCTGGCGATCAGGCCCAGCCGGTCGCCCACGGAATCGAGCATCTCGGCGTCGATCCGGTCGGTCACCGTGGGCACCAGCACGTCCGCCTCGGTCATCGCCTCGATCAGCTGTTCGCGCGATAGCGGCGTGTCGTCCCGGTTGAAGCGGCAATCGAACAGTTCGTCCATGCGCGCCTCGACGTCCGGCGAAAGCACGCGGGTGACGATGACGCGGGGGGTCCCCTCGATACGGCGGGTCGATGTGTCGGATGTGCTGGCCATGCGCGTGCCTGCTTGGCGCGGCGGGCAAACCGGGTCAAGCGGGATGCGGTCCGGCTTGCCAGCCGGGCGCGGCTTGCGGTAATCGGTCCTCCCATGCTGAGACGCGCCATCACGCTCGCCCCGATGTCAGTCATCGCGCTTGCCCTGCTGACGGCAACGCCCGCCGGAGGGCAGGGCAAGGATCTGCCCTACTGGGCGACGATCGACGTGACCGAGGCGAACATGCGCGTCGGGCCGAGCCAGGAATACCGCATAGAGTGGGTCTACAAGCGCAAGGGGCTGCCGGTGAAGGTGCTGCGCACCCGCGAAGGCTGGCGGCTTGTCGAAGACCCGGACGGAGACAAGGGCTGGATCGCCGCGCGTCTGCTCAGCCGCACGCGCGGCGCGATCGTGACGGGTGAGGAATTGGCCGCGATGCGCCACGAAGCGGCCAGCGATTCCGCGCTCAAGTGGAAGCTCGAACCGGGCGTGGTGGGCGAGCTGGGCTCCTGCGCGGAGAACTGGTGCGAATTCTCGGTCGGCAAGCGCTCGGGCTTCGTCGAGCAGCGCCGGCTGTGGGGCGCGGGCGAGCCCTGATCGTCTGCGAGTCCCAGCGAAAGCTGAGACCTTGTGCAGTCTGGCGCTTTACCGAGTGAGGTCCCGGCTTTCGCTGGGACTCACGGTATTCAAACCATCTCGACCGCAACGGCAGTCGCCTCGCCGCCGCCGATGCACAGGGAGGCGATGCCGCGCTTCTTGCCCTGTTCCTTCAGCGCGTTGAGCAGTGTCACGATGATCCGCGCGCCGCTCGCGCCGATGGGGTGGCCGAGCGCGGTGCCGCCGCCGTTCACGTTGATCTTGTCGTGCGGAATGCCGAGGTCGCGCATCGCGAACATGGCGACGCAGGCAAAGGCCTCGTTCACTTCCCACAGGTCGACCTCGTCGGCGGACCAGCCTGCCGCGTCGAGCACCTTTTCGATCGCCGGGATCGGCGCGGTGGTGAACTTGGACGGCTCCTGCGCATGGGCGGCCAGCGCCACGATCCTGGCAACCGGGGTCTGGCCGTTGGCCTTGGCCACGCTCTCGCGCGAGAGGACCAGCGCGGCGGCGCCATCCGAAATACTCGAAGAGGTCGCGGCGGTGATCGTGCCGTCCTTGGCGAAGGCGGGGCGCAGGGTCGGGATCTTGTCGGGCTTGCCCTTGCCGGGCTGCTCGTCATGCTCGACCGTCTGCTCGCCCGCGCGGGTGGTGAAGGTGACGGGCACGACCTCGCCCGCAAACGCGCCGCTTTCGATCGCGGCATTGGCGCGGCGCAGCGATTCGATGGAGTATTCGTCCATCTGCTCGCGGGTCAGCTGGTATTCGTTGGCGGTATCCTGCGCGAAGGTGCCCATCGCGCGGCCTTCCTCATAGGCATCNTCNAGCCCGTCGAGGAACATGTGGTCGTAGGTCGTGTCATGNCCGAGNCGNGCGCCCGAGCGGTGCTTCTTGAGCAGGTANGGCGCGTTGGTCATGCTNTCCATNCCGCCCGCGACNACNTAGTCGATCGTCCCGCTGGCCAGCGCTTCGGAGCCCATGATGACGGTCTGCATGCCCGATCCGCAGACCTTGTTGACGGTGGTCGCCTGCACCGACTTGGGCAGGCCCGCCTTGATCGAGGCCTGGCGGGCGGGCGCCTGGCCGAGCCCGGCGGGCAGCACGCAGCCCATGTAGGTCCGGTCGAACTTGTCCGGCGCAACGCCCGACCTCTCGACCGCCGCCTTCACCGCGGTCGCGCCCAGGTCGGTCGCGGAAACGCCCGCCAGCGCGCCCTGCATGCCGCCCATCGGGGTGCGGGCATAGGAGAGGATGACGATCGGATCGGCTTCGGAGAACTGGGCCATGGAAACGTTTGTGCCTTTCTGCTGCTGCAACACTTTGGCTGGAATCGCGTTCGATGTAATAGCCACGCCCAGAAACACAATCGGAGACCCGAGTGATGAGCGACGCCGCCCCCCAGACCCTTGAGCGCATTCTGGAATCCCAGCGCCGGGCCTTTACCGAGGCCCGCCCCGAGCCCCTGTCGGTCCGGCGCGACCGGATCAAGCGGGCGATGTCGATCCTCTCCGAACATGGCGAGTCGCTGGCCGAGGCGATGAATTCGGACTTCGGCAGCCGCAGCTACGAAGGTTCGATGATGACGGACATCGTCAGCACCATCGGCTTCGGCAAATACTGCCTCAAGAACCTCGACCACTGGGCCGCGCCCGACAAGCGATCGGTCCGCTTCCCGCTCGGCCTCATGGGCGCCAAGGCAGAGGTCCGCTACGAGCCCAAGGGCGTGATCGGGATCATGAGCCCGTGGAATTTTCCGGTAAACCTGTCTTTCGGCCCGCTCATGCAGGTGCTCGCGGCCGGCAATCGCGCGATGATCAAGCCCTCCGAATTCACGCCCGCGACGAGCGAGCGGATGCGCGAACTGGTGTCCGATGCCTTCGCGGAGGACGAAGTCACCGTCGTCACCGGCGGGCCAGACGTGGCGCAGGCGTTCTCCGCGCTGCCCTTCGACCATCTCGTCTTCACCGGATCGACCGAGACGGGTCGCAAGGTGATGGAAGCGGCGGCGAAAAACCTCGTGCCCGTCACGCTGGAGCTGGGCGGCAAGAGCCCGACCATCATCGGCAAGGGCGCGGACCTGACCCGCGCGGGAGAGCGGATCGCGCTCGGCAAGATGCTCAATGCCGGGCAGATCTGCCTTGCGCCCGACTATCTGCTGGTGCCCGAGGATCAGGAGGAAGGGGTTGTCGCCGCCGTCCAGCTGGGCGTCCACGAAATGTATCCCACGCTGCTCGACAACGAGGATTACACCGCGATCATCTCGGACAAGCATTTCGAGCGGCTGAAAGGCCTGGTCGAGGATGCCAAGGCCAAGGGCGCGGAAGCGATCGAGGTGAATCCGGGGAAGGAAAGCTTCTCCAGTGCAAATACCCGCAAGATGCCGCTCACCATCCTTCGCAACGTCACCGACGACATGAAGGCGATGCAGGAGGAAATCTTCGGGCCAGTCCTGCCGGTGAAGACCTACAAGGCGGTGGACGAGGCGATCGACTATATCAACGGCCGCGACCGCCCGCTGGGGCTCTACTATTTCGGCAGCAGTTCCAGTGAGCGCGAGAAGGTGCTCGAACGCACGATCTCGGGCGGGGTGACGGTCAACGACGTGATTTTCCACGTTTCGATGGACGACATGCCGTTCGGCGGCGTGGGGCCGTCGGGCATCGGATCGTACCACGGGCCCGAGGGTTTTCGCGAATTCAGCCACGCGCGCAGCGTCTATACCCAGCCCAAGATCGACATCGCGAAGCTCGCCGGGATGAAGCCGCCCTATGGCGATGCGTCGAGGAAGGCGATTGCGCGCGAGATGAAGTAGCGCGCGCGGCGGCGATGGGGCGGATGTTGCGAAAAACGCGAGGCAAGGTTGCGCCTCAGGCTCCCTTGCGCGCGGGCGGTGCGGAGCCTAGAGGCGGGCCCCGAGAGCCAGACTTTTGGAATCACGCGTGATCGATCTCGAACAATATCTTCCCATCCTCCTGTTTCTCGGCGTCGCGCTGGCGATTTCGTGCGTCTTCGTGTTCCTGCCGATGGGGGTCAGCCGGCTGACCGGCACACACAACCCGACGGCCGAGAAGCTGAGCGAATACGAATGCGGCTTCCCAGCCTTCGAGGAGCCGCGCAGCCAGTTCGACGTGCGCTTCTACCTCGTCGCGATTTTGTTCATCATCTTCGATCTCGAAGCGGCCTTCCTGTTCCCCTGGGCGGTCAGCCTCGATTTCACCGGATGGTCGGGCTGGACGACGATGATGATCTTCATCGGCGAGCTGGCCATCGGCCTGATTTACGCATGGAAAGTGGGCGCGCTGGAGTGGGAGTGATCCCCGGCAACCCCGCGCCCGATTGGATTTGACATGAGCGAGACCCAGACGAACACCCCCGCAGGGCTCGACCCCCGCTTGCAGCCGACGGCGAAGCCGGGCGAGGTGCGTCAGCCCGACGAAGACTATTTCAACGCTCTGCAGACCGAGGTGAACGACAAGGGCTTCCTCGTCACCAGCACCGAAGACCTGTTCCAGTGGGCGCGCACCGGCAGCCTGTGGTGGATGACCTTCGGGCTCGCCTGCTGCGCGGTCGAGATGATCCACGTCAACATGCCGCGCTACGATATGGAGCGCTTCGGCGTCGCCCCGCGCGCCTCGCCGCGCCAGTCGGACGTGATGATTGTCGCGGGTACGCTGTGCAACAAGATGGCCCCCGCGCTGCGCAAAGTCTACGACCAGATGTCGAACCCGAAATACGTCATTTCGATGGGTTCCTGCGCCAATGGCGGCGGCTATTACCACTATTCCTACAGCGTGGTGCGCGGGTGCGACCGGATCGTGCCGGTGGACATCTACGTCCCCGGCTGCCCGCCGACCGCCGAAGCGCTGCTCTACGGCGTGATGCAGCTGCAGCGGAAGATCCGCCGCAGCGGGACGGTCGAGCGATGAGCGTGCTGCATTCGGCCCCCCGTTTCACCCGCATCGACGGGCTGAAGGACACGCTGTCCGGCGCGCTCGGCGAGATGCTGGTCGAGGCGCGCGAAGAACATGGAGAGCTGCTGCTTACCGTCCAGCGCGACCGGATCGAGGATGCGCTGCGGATGCTGCGCGACGATCAGGGTTATCAGCAGCTGATGGAGATCGCCGGGGTCGACTCCCCCAGCCGCCCCGAGCGGTTCGAGGTGGTCTACATGCTGCTCAGCCTCACGAAGAACAGCCGGATCATGGTGAAGGTTACCGCCGCCGAGACGACGCCGGTGCCTACCGTCACGACGCTGTGGCCCAATGCGGGCTGGCTGGAACGCGAGGTGTTCGACCTCTACGGCGTGATCTTCGCGGGCAATGCCGACCTGCGCCGTATCCTCACCGATTACGGGTTCGAGGGGCATCCCTTCCGCAAGGATTTCCCGCTGACCGGCTATGTCGAACTGCGCTATTCCGAAGAGGAACAGCGGGTGATCTACGAACCGGTCGAGCTGGCACAGGATCTGCGCAGCTTCGATTTCCTCTCGCCCTGGGAAGGCGCGGATTACGTCCTCCCCGGCGACGAGAAGGCGCACACGCCGCCGGTCGACGAAGCCAAGACGACCGACAGCCCCAAGGAAACCGGCGCCGGTGCGAAGACCGACAAGGAAGCGACCGAGAAGGTGAGCGCAGGCGCGCCCGCCGAGGAGCAGACCGAGGAAGATCGCACGCCCGCACCCGAACCGACCGAGGATCGCGAGGACCGGCCCGAGCGCAAGGGCGATACGAAGGAGACCGCAGGGGCGACGGAGCCCCAAAGCAAGGCAACGGACAAGGACTGAACCGGCGGGTTCGCCCGCTCGCTCACGTCGACCGATGATGGAGAAGGCATAGATGAAGAGAATGCTGATGGTTTCGGCCGCGCTCCTTCTGGCGGCCTGTTCGCAGGGCGAGGACACCGCCGAAAGCGGCGACGATTTCGCGGCGCGTGTCGGTGCGGGCGAGCAGACCCCTGCGCCGCAGGGCACGACTGCCCCTCCGGAAAGCACCGAGGCGCACACCTCGGCCGTGCCCGAAGGCGCGAATCCGCTCGAACTCGAAAAGCTCGGCAATATCGGCCGGGTCGATCTCGGCCCGCGCGACGGCGGCTGCACCTTCTCGCTCGACGCGACCGAGATGCTGCTGGCAGGTGCGCCCAACGACGCGGCGGTCAACGGCAAGGGCGTCATCCGGATCGGTGGCGAGCTTATCAATGTGACCGCGCAGGAAGGCGGGCTCGACGCGATCTATGCCGGGCCGACCATGACGGCCGAGGGCGTCACCGTGCGGGTGGTGCCGGCGGCGGGCAACGAGGCGGTGCGCACGGCGGACCTCTACGTCGCGGCGAACGGCGAACAACGCAAGTTCGCGGACGGGCAGTGGGCCTGCGGATAACGCGGGCCCGCGGATAGGAAACGAGATGGCACACGGACTGACGATCGAGGAATCGCCGACCACCGGCGACGACGAGATCACGAACTACACGATCAATTTCGGGCCCCAGCACCCTGCGGCCCACGGCGTGCTGCGCATGGTGATGGAGCTCGACGGCGAGATCGTCGAGCGGGTCGACCCGCATGTCGGCCTGCTCCACCGCGGCACCGAGAAGCTGATCGAGCACAAGACCTACCTGCAGGCGCTGCCCTATTTCGACCGGCTCGATTACTGCTCGCCGCTGTGTCAGGAGCACAGCTACGTGCTCGCGATCGAGAAGCTGCTCAATCTCGAAGTGCCGATCCGCGCGCAGTACCTTCGCGTGCTGTTCGCCGAGCTGACGCGCATGTCGAACCACTTCCTGAACATCGGCGCGCATGTGATGGATGTCGGCGCGATGACGCCGAACCTGTGGGTGTTCGAGCTGCGCGAGGATACGCTCAATTTCTTCGAGCGGGCGAGCGGTGCGCGGATGCACGCGGCATGGTTCCGCCCCGGCGGTGTTCATCAGGACGTGCCCGAGAAACTGCTGGTCGACATTGGTGCATGGCTCGACTCCCGTTTTCCCGAGCTGTTCGGCGATGCGATGAGCCTCGTCATGGACAACCGCATCTTCAAGCAGCGCAATGTGGATATCGCGGTGGTGAGCCGCGAGGACGCGATCAAGTGGGGCTTTTCCGGCCCGATGATCCGCGCGGCCGGGGTTCCATGGGACTTGCGCAAGTCGCAGCCCTACGACGTTTACGACCGGATGGAATTCGACGTGCCCGTTGGCACCAATTCGGACTGCTATGACCGCTTCATGGTCCGCGTCAAGGAAGTCTACGAGAGCGCGCGCATCATCAAGCAATGTCTTGCCGAGATGCCG
>PAVA01000003.1 GCA_002712945.1 Citromicrobium sp. | reverse complement strand
ACCTGGGTATGTTAACCATCGCAAGCCGATTGCGGTTCCCCGTCAGGCTCCCTGCGGGGCCGTGCCGCCTTCACCACCGAAGCGTTTGCCGGCCTTGGGCACCGCCGATCCGCTGATCGCGCGCGGCTTGGCCGGGCCGCTCGGTTCGTCGGGCCGGTCGAGCTTGCCGTCCTTCAGCAGCTGGTCGATCTCGTCGCCGGTCAGCGTCTCGAATTCGAGCATCGCCTGGGCAAGCAGGTGGAGCTGGTCTTCCTTCTCGGTCAGCACGTCGGTTGCCCGCTTGTGCGCCTTTTCGACCAGTTCCTTGATCTCCGCGTCGATCATCTTGTTGGTCTCGTTCGAGCCCATCGTGCGCGCGGTCTGCCCCATGCCGAGATAGCCTTCCTGGCTTTCCTCGTACTGCAGCGGGCCGAGCTTCTCGCTCATGCCCCACTTGGTGACCATGTTGCGCGCCAGCGAGGTGGCGTACTGGATGTCCGACGAAGCGCCGGAGCTGACCTTGTCGTGCCCGAAGATGATCTCTTCCGCCACGCGCCCACCCATCGCGACGGCGAGGTCGGCATGCATCTTGTCGCGATGATACGAGTAATTGTCCCGCTCGGGCAGGCGCATCACCATGCCCAGCGCGCGGCCGCGCGGGATGATCGTCGCCTTGTGGATCGGGTCCGATGCCGGTTCGTTGAGGCTGACCAGCGCGTGGCCCGCCTCGTGATAGGCGGTCATCTTCTTCTCGTCGTCGGTCATGACCATCGAGCGGCGCTCGCTACCCATCATGACCTTGTCCTTCGCGTCCTCGAATTCCTGCATCGCGACGAGGCGCTTGTTGCGCCGCGCGGCCAGCAGGGCGGCCTCGTTGACGAGGTTGGCGAGGTCCGCGCCCGAGAAGCCGGGCGTGCCGCGCGCGATGGTGCGGGGGTTCACGTCGGGCGCCAGCGGCACCTTCTTCATGTGGACCGCGAGGATCTTCTCCCGCCCCTCGATGTCGGGCACGGGCACCACGACCTGACGGTCGAAGCGGCCGGGGCGCAGCAATGCAGGGTCGAGCACGTCGGGGCGGTTGGTCGCCGCGATGATGATGATGCCTTCGTTGGCCTCGAACCCGTCCATTTCGACGAGCAGCTGGTTGAGCGTCTGCTCGCGCTCGTCGTTGGAATTGCCGAGGCCGTGGCCGCGCGAACGGCCCACGGCGTCGATTTCGTCGATGAACAGGATGCACGGCGCGTTCTTCTTCGCCTGCTCGAACATGTCGCGCACGCGGGATGCACCCACACCGACGAACATCTCGACGAAATCGGAGCCCGAGATGGTGAAGAAGGGCACGCCCGCCTCACCCGCGATCGCGCGCGCAAGCAGCGTCTTGCCCGTACCGGGCGAGCCGACCAGCAGCGCGCCCTTGGGGATCTGCCCGCCGAGCTTGGAGAAGCGTTGCGGGTCTTTCAGGAACTCGACGATTTCCTCCAGCTCCTCGCGCGCCTCGTCGATGCCCGCGACATCGGCGAAGGTC
Source organism: Citromicrobium sp. (assembly GCA_002712945.1). Next base: position 11,737 of record PAVA01000003.1, on the reverse strand, counting down.
ACCCGGCCCTGCTTTTCGGTCAGCATCTTGGCCTTGGACTTGCCGAAGCCCATCGCACCGCCTGCGCCGCCGTTCTTCTGCCCCTGCCGCACCGCGAAGAACGCGATGCCGAGGATCAGCAGGAAGGGCAGCGACTGGATCAGGATGACCCACAGGATATTCATCTGCTCGGTCGGGGTGCCCGAATAGGTCACGCCGTTCTCCTCGAGCAGCTTGGTCAGGCTGGTATCGTTCTTGACCGGCACGGTGCTGAACGTCTCGCCGTTCTTGAGCGTGCCGGTGATGCGGTCGTCCGCGATCTGCACCTCTTCCACGGTCCCGCTGGAGACCCGTTCGCGGAAATCGGAATAGCTGATCTGCGTGCCCGCACTCTCTCCGGTGCCGCCGAACATCGATACCGCGAGCAGCAGGGCGAGGAAGATGCCGCCCCAGATCATCAGGCTGCGAATCCAGGGGTTCGGTCCGCCGCCGCCCGGGCCGTTGCCCGAGCCGTTGGGGCCCTGCCCGTCGGGCGTGTTCTGTTCACTCATGAAATACGAGTCCTTTCCCGCACGAATGTAGGCGCGGGGGGATGAATGACAAGTTGCACCGGGGCCTGAATCGGGTGGCGCGTGTCGCCGCCGCGCGTGCGCCTAGAAGCTGAACGCCCGGCGGGCGAGGCCTTCGCTCGCGGGCGGCGGGACGCTCAGCGCACCCGGACGGTCGGCATTGCGATCGGCGGGGCGGTCGGTATGGCGCGCAGAGGTCGCATTGCGGATCGGCACCACGCGGGCGCTCGCATCGCTAGGGGCATGCGAATCTTCGGCCTGCGGGCCGGGCAGCGCGCGGCTCCCGCCACCCGGCGGAGGACCGGCGAGCCCCAGCTGCGCCAGCTTCGATTCGAGCGCGGCGTGCAGCTGCTCGAACCCCTGCGAGGCGGGCGACCAGTTGGCGAAGGCGGCAATCGGCTCGCGCCGCACGGCGACCTGCTCGACATAGGAGCTTTGCGGGATCACCGGCCAGTTGGCGGCCGCGTTCTCGCGCACCCAGCGGTGCAGCTTGCGCCGCTTGTCGTACATCGAAAGCACCGGAAGCACCGGCGGGTGGCCGGGCCGCTGGGCCAGCTCGCGCTTGATGAAGCCGAAGGCACGCGCGGCCAGCGGCGATGCGGGCAGCGGCACCACGATCAGGTCGGCGGCCTCCATGATCTGCTCGCTGACCTCGTTGATCATCGGCGGGCAGTCGAGCACGATCCGCGGATAGTCGCCCTTCATGAAGTTGAGCATCTGCGCGAGCCGCTTCTTCGCGCCGATCCGCGCCAGCTGCACCGGCAGATCGCGCAGGGACTGGTCGGCACCGATCAGCGAGAGGCCATCGAACTTCGTCGGCTCGATCAGGTCGCGCGGGGCGCGGCAATGGTGGAACGCGGAAATCGCGCGTTGCACCTTGCGCTCCTCGTGGCCCAGCAGGAAACCCGCCCCGCCCTGCGGATCGAGATCGAACAGCAGCGTCTCATGGCCGCCGCGCTGCGAGAAACGCCACGCGAGATCGACCGCCATGGTCGTTTTCCCGACCCCACCCTTCATGCTGTAGACGGCGATGACGGCCATGTTGCGCGCTCCCTCGAATCCGAATCCCGTGTCGAAGGTTAATCCAGCAGTCTTGCACCCGCGCGACAAGCGCCCGGCGGCCCGCCCTCCGCAGCGGGACACCCTTACGCCAACAGGTTAACGCGCGGGCTTGATCGAGTTGCGGCGAAGCGCGATCTTGGTGCGGTACCGGCCCGCACCTCTCACATGGAGCGGGCGATCACCATCTTCATGATCTCGTTCGATCCGCCGAAAATGCGCGTCACGCGGCTGTCGCGATACATGCGCGCGATCGGGTAGTCGTTGATGTAGCCCGAACCGCCGTGCAGCTGCAGGCACTTGTCGACCACCTCGCCCTGCAGCTCGGTGAGCCAGTATTTGGCCATGCACGCGGTCGGCACGTCGAGCTTGCCCTCCAGATGCTTGGCGATGCAGTCGTTCACGAAGATCTTGGCCGCGGTGCCGCGCGCCTTGAGGTCGGCGAGCGTGAACTGCGTGTTCTGGAAATCCCAGATCGTCTTGCCGAAGGCCTTGCGCTCCTTGGTGAAGGCAATCGTTTCTTCCAGCGCGCGTTCGATCGTGGTCATCGCACCCATCGCGATGATCAGCCGTTCCTGCGGCAGCTCCCCCATCAGCTGGTAGAAGCCCTGCCCCTCGACCCCGCCCAACACCGCATCGGACGGCACGAACACGTCGTCGAAGAACAGTTCCGAGGTGTCCTGCGCATCGAGGCCGATCTTGTCGAGCTTCTTGCCCCGCTGGAATCCTTCAGCCCCCTCGGTCTCGAGCAGCATCAGCGAAATGCCCTTGGCGCGCTCGTTGGGGTCGGTCTTGGCGACCACGATGATGAAGTCGGCGATCTGGCCGTTGGAGATATAGGTCTTGGCGCCGTTGATCTTGTAGCCGTTGCCGTCCTTCAGCGCGGTCGTGGTGATCGATTGCAGGTCCGATCCGACGCCCGGCTCGGTCATCGCGATCGCGCTCACCAGCTCGCCGCTGACCAGTTTCGGGAGGGATTTCTTCTTCTGCTCCTCGGTGCCGTGGCGGACCAGATAGGGCAGGATGATGGTGTTGTGCAGGCTCGCCGCGAACCCGTCCACGCCGTGTTCGCCCTGCTTCTCGATCACCACCATCTCGTGCCGGAAATCGCCGCCGTGGCCGCCGTATTCCTCGGGCACCGAAGCGCCGAGCAGGCCCGCAGCGCCCGCTTCGTTCCAGAACTCGCGCTCTACCTGGCCGTCCTCGCGCCACTTGAGCACGCGCTTTTCGGGTGCGTTGCGCTCGTAGAACTTGCCGACGGCATCGGCGAAGATCGCGATCTCCTCGTCTTCCATGAAGGCAGGCTGCGGCACATCGATTGCGGGCATCGGGGTATCCTCTCGGCTTATGGGGTCTTGTTGTTTGTTTTCGAGCCTATCAGGCCGGTTGCGATTCGCAATCGATCTATCGGGACGGTTGGTTGGCGCGGGGGCTCGATCCGTCTCCGGTCCGGCTAGGTCACGGTTCCCGCCTCGCGCAATCGCGCGATCTCCCCCGCTTCGATCCCCAGATCGGCGAGAATCGCATCGGTTTCACCCCCGGGCATTGGCGCAGGCGCGGGCTTCGCGGTGGCTGTCCGCGAATAGCGCGGCGCGGGCGCGGGCTGCGGCGATCCCGCCACATCGACGAAGGTGCCGCGCGCGGTGTTGTGCGGGTGCTCGCGTGCCTCGCTCATGGTCAGGACGGGAGCGTAGCAAACATCCGAATGCTCCAGTGCTTCGTCCCACTCGGCGCGGGACTTGCGCGCGAAGATCGCGGCGAGCTTTTCTTTCAGCTCGGGCCACGCGGCGGGGTTCATCTGCGCGTCGAACGCCGGATCGTCGGCCAGGCCGACCCGGGCGCGCAGCTCGGCGTAGAACTGCGGCTCGATGCTGCCGATGGAGACGAACTTGCCGTCCGCCGTCTCGTACACGTCGTAGAAGTGGGCGCCCGTATCGAGCAGGTTGGCACCCAGCTCCTCGCGCCACAGGCCCTGATTGGCCATGCCATGGATCATGCCCATCAGCACGGCCGTGCCGTCGGTCATCGCGGCATCGATCACCTGCCCTTCTCCGCCGCGCGCGACGTTGAGCAGTGCCGAGACCATCCCGAAGGCGAGCATCATGCCCCCGCCCCCGAAATCGCCGACCATGTTGATCGGCGGCGCGGGCTTGTCTCCCGCGCGCCCGAAATGGGCCAGCGCGCCGGCGAGCGCGATATAGTTGATGTCGTGCCCGGCATAAGGCGCATAGGGGCCGGTCTGGCCCCAGCCGGTCATCCGCCCGTAAACCAGCTTGGGGTTGTCGGCGAGGAGCACCTCCGGCCCCAGCCCCAGCCGTTCCATCACGCCGGGGCGGAAGCCTTCGATCAGCCCGTCGGCACCCGCGCACAGCTTGCGCGCGAGCGCGATGCCCTCTTCGCTCTTGAGGTTCAGCGCGATCGACCTGCGCCCCCGCGCCAGCACATCCTTGGTGGAGACCGGCTGCGTTCCCCCGCGCCCGCCGCTCGCGCGGTCGATACGGATGACCTCCGCGCCGTGGTCTGCCAGGATCATGCCACAGAACGGGCCGGGCCCGATCCCGGCGAACTCGACGATGCGAAGCCCTGCGAGCGGGCCCATTACTTGCCCTTCCAGTTGGGCGCGCGTTTCTCGGCAAAAGCTGCCGCGCCTTCGCGCGCATCCTCGCTCGCGAAGACCAGAGGCGTCAGCTTTGCCTGCTCGTCCCAGCGCGATTCGAGGCTCCAGCCGCGCGATTCCTCGATAATCTGCTTGGAAATCTTCACCGCGAGCGGTCCGTTGGCGGAGATCGCCTGGGCCAGCTCCATCGCGCCGTCCATCGCCGAGCCGTCGGTGACCCGGTTGACCAGGCCCAGCTCGTAGGCACGCGCAGCGTCGATGAACTCGCCGGTCAGCGCCAGTTCCATCGCCACCTTGTGCGGGATCTGGTCGGGCAGTTTCATCAGCCCGCCCGCTGCCGCGGCGAGCCCGCGCTTGACCTCGGGAATGCCGAACTTCGCGCCGCTATTGGCAACCACGAGGTCGCACGAGATCATCAGTTCGAGCCCGCCTGCCAGCGCATAGCCTTCGACCGCGGCGATGATCGGCTTGGCCGGGCCCTTTTGCGTCAGGCCGCCGAAGCCGCGTCCTTCGACGAAGGGCGTTTCGCCGCGCAGAAAGCCCTTGAGGTCCATGCCCGAACAGAAGGTGCCGCCCGCGCCGGTGAGCACCGCGACCCGCAGATCGTCCTCGGCATCGAGCCGGTCGAGCGCCGCGGCGATGCCCTCGGCGGCGGCCTTGTTCATCGCGTTCTTGGCATCGGGTCGGTTGATGGTGATGACGAGCACGCCATCTTTCGCCTCGGTCAGCAGGTCTTCGCTCATGTCGCTCTCCCGGTCTCGCGCGCTATACGCGTAGCTGTTTGCAACCGATGCTGGAGAAGCGCGAGCGAGCGGTCAAGCGCCGATCGACGCGGAAGCGGCAACCGACCGTTTCCGGGGCGACGGGGCTATTACCGTTCAGGTTGCGCCAGGCGACGATGCATCTGCGCGACGAGAGCATCCGGCAGGATGTCGGCGAACAGGTCCTGCACCTTGTTCATGAACCCGCTGACCTCCTGCGTCTCGCCCTTCAGCAGCGCCCGATAGCCATCGCGCGCGACCTTTGCCGGGTCGGCCTTGTTATCCATCTTGCCGGCATTCGTATCCTCCATCCCGGCGCGCTCGAAGAAGTGCGTGTCGGTAACGCCCGGCATCAGGCACGAGATGACCACCGGCGTGTGCTTGATCTCGTTCGCGAGGCCGACGCAGAAGTCGTTCACGAAGGCCTTGGTCGAGTTGTAGACCAGCTGATAGGCCCCCGGCATGTCGCCCGCGATCGATCCGGTGACGAGGATGCGCCCCTTGTCGCGCAAGACCATCCGCGCGCCGATCTTGTGAACCAGCGAGACCGTGCCCTTCACATTGGTGTCAATCACATGGGCGATATCCTCCCACTGCTGCAGGAAGAACGCATCGCCAAGGCCATGTCCGGCATTGGCGACCAGCGCATCGACCTCGCGTTCGCCGATCTTGTTCATCAGGTCGTCGATCCCCTTCGCGGTGCCGAGGTCCACCTCGATGCGCTCCACCGAAGCGGCTCCGCAGTCGCGAAGTGTGCTTTCGGCAGCGGCAAGATCGCGGTCCGCAACGATCAGCAGGTCGCACCCGTCCTTCGCCGCCAGCTTCGCGATTTCGAGGCCGATGCCGCTCGAAGCGCCGGTGACGACGACGAATCCGGAAAGCTTGTCGATCGGGTTCTTGCTCATGCCGCGCCCTCTTTCTCCATGCCGGGCTTCAGGATCACCTTGGTCCAGCTGTCCTGCTCCTCGCGGAAATTCTTGTAGCCGCGCGGGGCCTCTTCCAGCGGGAGGCGGTGCGAGATGAGGAAGGTTGTGTCGAGCGTGCCGTCCTCGATCTTGTCGAGCAGCGGCTTGGTGTATTTCTGCACGTGCGTCTGGCCGGAGCGGACCTGCAGGCCCTTCTCCATCAGCGCGCCGAGCGGAAACTTGTCGGTCATCCCGCCATAGACGCCGGGGATCGAGACACGCCCGCCGGGACGCACCGCGAGGATCGCCTGCTTGAGCGCGCTTGCCCGGTCGGCGCCGATGCCGACCTTCTGCTTCACCATGTCGATCATGTTGTCCACCGCGAAGCCGTGCGATTCCATGCCGACCGCATCGATCACGGCGTCGACGCCGATCCCACCCGACATTTCCATCAGCGCCTCGCGCACGTCGGCCTTGCGGAAATCGACGATCTCGGCCCCCAGCTGCTTCGCGAGCTCGAGCCGGTGCGGATAGTGGTCGATCGCGATCACCTTGCTTGCGCCCATGACGAGCGCGGACTGGATCGCGAACAGGCCGACCGGGCCGCAGCCCCAGACCGCGACGGTATCGTCGGGCTGGATCTCCGCATTCTCCGCGCCCATCCAGCCGGTCGGCAGGATGTCGGAGAGGAACAGCACCTGTTCGTCCTCCAGATGGTCCGGAATGACGATCGGCCCGACGTCGGAGAAGGGCACCCGGACATATTCCGCCTGCCCGCCCGAATAGCCGCCGGTCAGGTGCGAATAGCCGAACAGCGCCGACATCGGGTGGCCGTAGAGCGTTGCCGAAAGGTCCTGCTTTTCGGCCGGGTTGGAGTTCTCGCAGGCGGAATACTGCTGGATCTTGCAGTGGAAGCAGTCGCCGCAGCTGATGGTGAAGGGCACCACCACGCGTTGCCCTTTCTTCAGCGTGCTCTCGGGCCCGGTCTCGACCACCTCACCCATGAATTCGTGGCCCAGAACATCGCCGGGCAGCACGCCGGGGATGACCCCGTCGTAGAGATGCAGGTCGGAGCCGCAGATCGCGGTCGAGGTGATTTTCAGGATCGCATCGCGGGGATTGACGATTTCGGGATCGGGCACGTTGTCGACGCGGACATCGTGCGTGCCATGCCATGTAAGGGCGCGCATTATGCGTTCTCCTGCTGCTGGTTACGCCGTGCGGCGGCCTTGGTGTGGGCGGAGGTCGCGATCTCGCCGGTTTCCATCAGCATCTTGAAACGCTTGAGATCGTGCCGGGCCTGCACTTCGGGCTCGCGCAGGAAGGCCTTGGCGATCGCGCGGCCGACCGCGCCGCCGGGTGCATCATATGCGATCGTCAGCGAGACCCGCGTGCCGCGATTTCCGGGAGCTGGGGTGAAGGTCACCTCGCCGCGCGTTTCGATGTCCGACCCTTCGACCGAGGCCCACGCGATGCGCTGGTTTTCCGTCTCGCCGACGATTTCGGTCTTGAGTTCGACGGCGGTTCCCCCGGGCGCCTTGATCGTCCAGGTGGCGCGGCCTTTCATCCCGCCCTGCCTGGAGATCTTTTCGACATTCTCCATGAAGGCAGGCAGGTTCGAGAAGTCGCGCCAGTACCGGTAGAGTTCGGCTGCCGGCTTGCGGATGGTGACCGTTCGGCCGACCAGCGCATTGTCGCCCGGCGGGTTCTTGAGGGTCCGGGCGGGCGCATCGCCCGCCCCGCCCTTGTGGCGCTGCGACAGGAAGGCTCCGAAGCCCACCGCCCCCAGCGTGACGGCCAGCGAGGCGATGCCTCCGGCCCATTTGCGTTCGTTGTTCATCTCCGCGTCCTTTCCAGATCAGTCCTGCTTCACGCTCTCGCGATCCCAGAAGCGCAGCTTGCCGCACTTCTCGATGAAGTCGCTCGCGGCATCCTTGCCCGAGGAGACGTCGACGAAGCCGTCGTCCATCCAGTTCCACACGCCTGCGGTTTCGAAGAGCGGCTTCACCTCGGGGACGTAGGCCACGAATTTCGCGTGGGCGAAGGCGTCGTTGACGAAGTCGATGCTCGGCTTGTCGGTGTTGTAGCGCTTGGCCGATGCCTCGCTCATCACCACCGCGACCGCATCGTAAGCGACCGAGGGGCCACCATCGATCTTCTCGTCGGCTTCCATCATGTTGCCGTCGGACAGCTTCGCCCCGGCCACGTGGGGCGCCACGATCTCGACCATGCCGCCCGCGCTCTCGGTGGCTTCCTTCAGCGCCTTCACAACGCCCGCATCGCCGCCTTCCGCGATGTAGATGCCGAGCTTGCGGCCCTTGAAGCGGCCCGGACCGTTCTTGACGATCGACAGCGCCGGGCTTTCGGGCAGGTCGGTGATCGGATCGCGCGCGGCGGGCACCTTGTCGGGCAGTTCGGTCAGGCCGATGCCGTCGGCAACCTCCTGCGCCAGCCCTTCGTCGATATGGCGCAGATGGCCGACCATCCGCTTGCGGATATCCATCCGGTCGCACTTGGAGAGCTCGAAGGTCAGCGCGTTGGCCATGTGTGTTTGCTCGACCGGAGTCTGGCTGACGTAGAACTGGCGTGCCTGGCTGTAGTGGTCGGCAAAGGTTTCGCTCCGGGCGCGCACCTTGGGGCCGGAGATTTCCTCGGGATAGCTCTCGAACCCGCGCATCGGGCAGGCCCGGGGCCCGCGCGGCTCGTTCGGCTTGTCGGTCTCGCCCCAGCTGTTCGGCTCGTAATTGGCGCGGCCCTTGGGATTGTGCATCGCCATGTGGCCGTCCTGCTGGAAATGGCGCACCGGGCACTTGGGCGCGTTGATCGGCAGGTGGGTGAAGTTGGGCGAACCCAGCCGCTTCAGCTGCGTGTCCAGATAGCTGAAATTGCGGCCCTGCAGCAGNGGATCGTTCGAATGGNCGATGCCGNGCACGATGTTCTGCGTGCAGAAGGCGACCTGCTCGGTCTCGGCGAAGAAATTGTCGACATTGGCGTCCAGTGTCAGCGTGCCGATGATCTCCACCGGCACCTGCTCTTCGGGAATGATCTTGGTCGCGTCGAGCACGTCGAACTCGAACTCTTCGGCGAAATCCTCGTCGAACACCTGGATGCCGAGATCCCATTGCGGGAAATCGCCCGCCTCGATTGCGTCCCACATGTCGCGGCGATGGAAGTCCGGGTCCATCCCGTTGACCTTCAGCGCCTCGTTCCAGATGACCGACTGGAGACCCTGTTTCGGCTTCCAGTGGAACTTGACGAAGTGGCTCTTGCCCTCCGCATTCACGAGCTGGAAGGTGTGGACGCCGAAGCCTTCCATGAAGCGGAACGAGCGCGGGATCGTGCGGTCGGACATGATCCACATGATCATGTTCATCGATTCCGGGCTGAGGCTCACGAAGTCCCAGAAATTGTCGTGCGCGGTCTGTGCCTGCGGGAAGCCGCGATCGGGCGCGGGCTTGGCGGCATGGATCAGGTCGGGGAACTTGATCGCATCCTGGATGAAGAAGACCGGGATGTTGTTGCCGACCAGATCCCAGTTGCCTTCCTTGGTGTAGAACTTGGTCGCGAAGCCGCGCACGTCGCGCGCCAGATCGGGCGAGCCCTTGTTGCCCGCCACGGTGGAGAAGCGGGTGAAGGTGGGCGTCTTCACGCCTTCCTCGTTGAAGATCGCCGCGCGCGAATATTGCGGGATCGCCTTCTTCAGCTCGAAATGGCCGTGCACGCCGTAACCGCGGGCGTGGACGACGCGTTCGGGAATCCGTTCGTGATCGAAGTGAAAAATCTTCTCGCGCGCGATCTGGTCTTCGAGCAGCTGCGGCCCGCGCGGGCCCGCGCTCAGCCAGTTCTGGTCGTCCGCGATCGGATGACCCTGCGCGGTGGTCATCACATCGTCTTCGCCCTTCGGCTTCTGATGGTTGGCTCCGCCTTTCGACAGCTCGAATTCCTTGGCCATTTTGCGCTCCGTTTTGGTGGCTATCCCGCCTTCCCAACGGAGCCCTTCGACAAGGGTTGCATCATCGACGAAAAATAATCGGCTAGCCCGCCCCAAATATTACAAGTTAACAAATATCAGTCGGAAGGTGCATTTTCCTTCTATCGATAAATTCTACCATTCCGGCGCTGCAGAGACTAACATTTGATATGAGAAGCGGTTTTTATTGCCCCGCCAAGGAACGAATGCGCGTCTCGTTATTAGGATTCGCGCTCGCGAGGGGTTTCGTGGGCCTCCGGCCGCAAAGGAAGAGACGATGACCGTCCCGCTGATCTCACCAACTGCTGTTACAGAGGAACTGGGCCGCCCGTGGTCCGCCAAGGACCGGAGGAAAAAGGTCGCCGGTCTTCCCCGGCCCAGCCTGAACCCGGCCGCAAAGTGAAGAGCCTGAGCCAGGCCGGGCACGTGTTCGATGGGCCAACGCCGGTCGTCTCGCTCGACCATGCGGGCCTTGCGTTCGGCCGCGATGCGCCGGGCGCGGAGATTGCCGAGCTGGCTGCCCTGGTCGCCCGGCCGCCGCTTGTCGGGCGGGCCGATCTCCTCGGATGCCGGGGTTCGCTGAAGCGCGGGTGCGATTACGCGGTCGCGATCCCGGTGCGCAACGAAGCGCGGCGGCTGCCCGCTGCCCTCGCCGCGCTTGCGGCGGCCATGCGGGCGGTTCCGCGTTCGGGCTGCGCGGTGTTCGTGCTGAACGATACCGAAGACCGCTCGGCGGACATCATCGAAGGATGGGCCCGGCGCGAACACGTATCGGCTCTGATTGTCGAGATCGCCTTCGCGGAGCCGATCAGGAATGCCGCCCACGCACGCAGGCTCGCGCTCGATCTGGCGGCAAAGGCGGCCCCGGAAGGGCTCATCTTCACCAGCGATGCCGACACGACCGTGGGCGAAGCCTGGATATACCGCTGCTTCCAGTCGATCGCGGCAGGCTACGATCTGGTGTGCGAGGATGTCCTGCTGGACGAAGACGAACTATCCGCGCTGCCCGCACGGGTCCGGCAGGTCGGGGAGGCGGAGCGGGCCTATCTCGAACTGTGCGACCTGTTGTGGCGTTACTGGACCTTCGGGCGCGCGGGCGGGCTCGCCATCCGCCCATCGGGGGCGAGCCTTGCGATAAGAGCATCGGCCTATCTGGCGGTCGGCGGCCTGCCCGTGCCCTCTGCAGGCGAAGACCGGGCCCTGTACGAAGTGATGGCCGGTTCGGGATCGGCGGTCGAAGCGCTGGCAAACATCGGAACGCGCACCTCCGCTCGCCTCACCAGCCGTGCGGCAGGGGGCTGCGGCGACGCCCTGGCCGATCGCGCCGGTTCGGACGATCCCTTCTGCGATTCCAGGCTGAAGCCGGTCTGGCTGCTGCACGACGAAGCAATGCTCTGGCTGGAGGTGCATCAGCGCCATAACAGGGGGTTCTTCGCGGTCCCCCGGACTTGCGAGCGGATGCGGTTCAGCGCGGTCGAACGCGAAATGGCGATCGCACGCAAACTGGCCGCCGCTTCCGGGCTGATCGATGCCGCGTAAGTGCGATCCGCCCGGGATCGAGCCGATCCTTCGCGAGATGGCTCCCGCATCCGACTGCGCGCAGGGGATGCTGGACGAGGAGATCGCGCTCCTCGCGCGGGAAGGCTGGCTGCGTGCCTGCCTGCCGATCCGCTGGGGCGGCAGCGGGTGGGGCTGCGAACCCGCCGGAACCCTTGAAGCCTTCGATGCCCTGCGCACCCTCGGGCGAGCGAACCTTTCCGTCGCGCGCCTGTTCGAGGGCCATATGAACGCCGTGAAGCTGGTGATGCTGTACGCGGGCGAGACAGTGCAGCGCGAGCTTGCCTGCGCAATCGAGGAGGGCGCGCTTCTGGGGGTGT
>PAVA01000002.1 GCA_002712945.1 Citromicrobium sp. | reverse complement strand
CGTGCTTCAGCTCTCGGCGAACGATGTTGCCAAATCTTTGAACCGCGGCTGGGGTGATTTCAGTAGGCCCACGTTCGAGTTGCTGATTTAGCGTCGTCACCGTCGTATTAAGGCCATCGATCTCTGCACGTCGTTGCTTCAGCCTGGCCGTTATGTCCGGATCGCGGGGAGAGACTGCTCCAGTTTCAATCGCGTCGTGCAGATTGGAAAGACGGCGACGGGCGTCTGCTAACTTCGCTTCGCACTGTTCCAATTCTTGTAGCTTGCGCTGACGGCTCTCATCAGAAGTGTCGAGCACCTTCGTGAGCAACGGTTCGAGATGCTCTTCCCCGAATACCCTGTCAGCGACTTCGCCCAGAACGAGTTCGTCAAGTTTCTCAGCCCGTACATTGGGACAATCGCACGCCGATGCCCCCCGGTTAACTTTCGAGTTGCAGGAATAGTAGCGATATCGGCCGCCCTTTCCTGTCCTGATCGTCATTCCCGAACCGCAGGCTTCGCATTCCGCTAACCCGATGAGAAGTGTTGGACCGCTTACTACCCGCGGAGGCGTATTTCGCGGTGCCCGCTCTTCTCTGAGCGCTGCAACGCGGTCGAATTGTTCCTGAGTAATTAGCTGCGGACAGTCCACCCAAGTCCATTCCTCCTCCGGCAGGAGATTGCCGAATTCGTCAAACTTGTTGCCTGGAAAACGGCCGAGGTAGTGGAGTCGAGACAGGATGCCCGCCACAGTCGCATTGTAGAATTTCTTCCCTCGGCGGGTGAAGCCGTGTCTATTCAGGTATTCGGCGATAGCCCGGCCCCCCAAGGGGATGCCATTCAGACCTTTCTCCGCGAGGTCGAATATCATCCGAACGATCGCCGCTTCGGACGCGTTCAGGAAAAGCTTCTTCTTCTCTTTCTTTGATCGAACTTCGACGGTTCGGGACTCGTAGCCGAGCGGAACGGTCCCTCCGACCCAGAAACCCTCCTCGGCGGTCCCTCGGAGACCCCTTCGGGTGTTCATTGATGCCTTTACGATCGCATCCTGATCCTGCCAGCTGGTCAGCAACTTGTGCAACATGCCGAAATGGCTGTCTTCGAACTTCTGGTAGACGAACAGGCACTGCACCCCAGCGCGCTGGAGTTGTCCCTGCGTNATTACCGTGAATTCCACGTCNCGGGCGAGGCGNGCCATNTCACAGGCGACAATGCANTCNACNGGATGNTCATCGCNGGTGGCGAGAAGCATCATTCGNTTGAATTCCGGTCTTTTCCAGTCGGAGCCGGACAGTCCCGGTTCTACAAAGANNTCGATGAGATCNATGTCGTTCTGANTGCAGTATTTTTTNAGNTCGACNNTCTGCTGNCGNAGCGAAGTCTGATGCTGGGCCTGCTCTGCCGTGCTGACACGGACATAAGCGTATGCCTTTCGCCGAACCNNTGAAGCCCTATTTCCCACGTTATCTCCTCTGCNNTTTCNTTNTTCGTNANCANCGANATGCCANGCCATCTTACCCATGCCGATCNAGCAGCGCTTCCCTTTCCTCGTCTGCGCAGANGAACTCGATACCAAGNGCTTCCAGTTTGCCGAGGATACGAAAGTAATCGCTATCGATNCTCGCGAGACGGCNCTTCGTCGCCACGATGACCNCANCAATCTGATCCCAGGTGACGGCGCTCAGCATGCGGTCNCGCTCGGTCAGGCTCGAACTGTTTGCCTCCACATCTATGAAGACNCGATGCAGNCGCAGGAACCGCATNGCTGCGATCAACCGTATTCTCTCGCCTTGGANAGCTATCGAGCGTGTCATCGCAGGCGCGTCCATNTGGGAACAACGNATGTATCCAACGGCATCATTCATGGAATATCTCCTTCAGTGCGTCCTCGCCGATAAGCTCGAGCAGCANNCGGGCNAGGNCNTCCTCCGNCGGAGGCACCAGCCACTCGATTTCTGCATGNGCGTTGTCGAGCGGCAGCGCGGTCGTNCGCGCNTGCGAGGNTTTATCATCCCTTGCCATCGCCAGCATCCGATCCGTCGCTGCCGTCTCGATCCGAGTCAGTTCNTCGATGCGGATCCGGCCCGGGCGGCCAACACCTCGGCCACTGCCTCAAGGATCACTTCGAACACGGCCTTGGTTTCGGAGGGCGTGAAGGACTGCGGCAGGTTGGCGACGGGACCACCCTTACGATCTGCTTCGAGCCACATGACCTCCCTGCTTCCCGGCACCAAGATTTCCTCGCCCATGTGGCGGGCACGGCGCTTGAACTCGCGTCGGCCGACGAGTTTGAGCCGCTTCTCAATCTCATGGTATTCCATCGGCTCGCCGGCCTCGACGAGGCTCTTCACTTCCGCCGCGAAGATGGCGAGGCGAGCGGGACCGTTAGATACCGGCGACTCCATGTCGAGTTTTTCACGCGCGTCGCAGGTCGCCTTGAGCACTTCATAGAAGCGGACCGGCGTGTGCGCCGGGGACGCGATGATCTCGCTGAGATGCTGAAATCTTTCCTCGGCTTCGGCCGCACCCCGCAACTGATTGATGCGCGCGTCGGTCAGCACCGCGTCATCTTCGAGGACGCGCAATTCCCGGGCGATCTGCGCGTTCGTGTATCCTTCGTTCCGCAGAATGAGCGCACGGCGGGCCCTTGCCATGGGTTCCGGGCGGGACGAACTTGCATTGTTCTGGCTACGAATACGCAGCCCCTCCGCCACGTTGACGATCTCGATCGGGACTTCCGTCTCGGGATCGATATGGCAGATCGCCTCGATGAGACTCCCGCCATCTATAAGACGGTATCCCTTGACACCGATGACGACGGGAAACGGCCTCCAATTGTGGGGCTCGGTTGCCCGGAGGTGCTGCGCCTCGATATCCCTCGTATCGTAATGGCGGCGTTCGTAGATGTCCGCGCGGCAAGAAATCTCGCTTGCCTTTGCGGTCGAGTATTTATCACCTGACGGCGTTTTGCTGCTCCCTGAGAAATTGCCGTGGGGAGGGGCGGGCGTGGTGGAAGGGGTCATGGCAGTCCTCGTCGTTCAAGAGGACTGGGAAATTATGCAGATTGAGGTGCTTTGATAAATGAGTTTCGGTTGAATTTTCGTCTTACAAGTATTTATACATCAGTGACTTAGTATCTCAATTAGCTCTGCTTCGCTCATGCGCTTTTGTCACCACGCGTCCGCCTGGGGTATCCAGGTCGTGACGCCGCGGATTGGTAGTCCGAGAGATCTCGCCTTGCTCATCGGGTTGGGTGTTTCAACCAAATCGGCTGCTAGTGATAGGGACAGGTCGATTTCCCGAGCGCCGAGGGGGTGCCCATTACGATGGCCTGGGCACGCATAGCGAGGATCTAAGGTTTCAAGCGCATATCGGGCTCTATACCAAACGCGCTCTAGCGCTATCGTTACTCGCGACCTCGACCATCCCTGAGCAAACGGAAACGCCCTGGCGAACGGATTCTTTTCCTCTTCGACCAAGCCCTTGGTCAACAGTCTGTCATATCGGTCTCGCAGTCTTGCAACATAACCGTCAGCCCAATCCGGATCGTCGATCTGCTCGAACGGCAGATCAGAACCCTGAGATGAGAATGGATCGAACCGGTCGCGTGGGATTGCACGCTCGAGCAGGGAAGGAAGCTCTTTTCCCCCTTTCGATCTCGAACCGCCATTCGGACGTTCCCGCTCATTGGCATGCGAGATACGCGCGACCAATTCTGCCTGCGCCTCATCCGCGTCGATATGTGCAAGGATGTTCAATGCAACTCTGAAGATCGCGGAATTCAGCGAGAAGCGCGAAGAGGTCACAGCGGGAAGATATGATGCAAAGCGGTCGTAGGTATGGAAGAGGTACTGGATGATGAAATGCAGCGGTGGCCTGCCGAGGACGAGGTGCCAGCGTTCGCCCTCGGGAGCCTGCGCCTGATGATGGTCCAGTCGTGCGCTTTTCAAAACCTCGTAATTGAGACGCGCGTGTCCGTCCCAGTCTCTTGGCTTGATCCGCTGCTTCATGCTGAGCGCGAGGTGGAACATGTTCGGATCCTGATCGCCGAAGATGAGACCCTTCTTGCCGAGGCCACCCCCCATGTTCCGAAAATCGACCAGATGTGCAGCAACGTATTCGAATGTTCGTTCAAACTCGAAGGCCTGCTCGAGGACGTAGAGGACCGCCCCCCGGACACCTAATGCATCGATCAGCGTGGCGAACTTGCCGGCGAAGCCGCCGGTCGAGGTGAGTTCAATCCTTTCCAGGCTTCTGCGCAGACGATCAAAATCGCGTCGCCAAGCGTATTCCAGTGCCTTGCAATTTCCAGCGCGCAACCGATCGTTCTCATAGAGAACTCGATATGCGGAAGCTACGTCTCTCGAAGTCGGATGATGGCAAACCAGCAGAGCCTCTTCGGCAATCGGGTCCATCGCCTTTCTATGCTGGAGCCATTCGCCGCGGTGGTATACGTCGAGGTGCCGGAACCGGAAATCGCAAAGCTCGTCCAACTCCTTCGCGCTCGGATAGCCCCGCTCGGCGTATTTGGTGTCCTGGTCGATCCCCCTCGCCGCAGCGATTATGTCCTTATCGAGCTTGGAACCCTTGATAAGCGGAATTCTCATTCCGGCAGGGTGCATAGACGAGCATGCAGCAAACGCGCGATCAAGTGCGGTACTTGTGCGGCGTCTCGCCTTGGTAAAAGTGGCGCTATTGATACCTTGAGCAGTGATCGCCCCACCGATCAGTTCGGCTACGACCAACATACCCGGTGAGGCTGGCGAAAGACCGGGAAGCTTTCTAGGCATCGATCCGCTCCGCGATCTCATTGTAAGTGCGGACAGCCTGCACGAAGATATTCCAGCGCTCCTTTCGAAATTCCGTCCAGCCCGTTTCGGTGAAAGTCGTGTCGCCGAGCTGTCTGATAAAATCTTTGAATAACGGCTGCAGTGTCCGGCCTGCTTCAAGAAGCTGTTCGAGATCAGCGATGCCTCTCCCCAGGTCGACGCCGTCGGGGAGACGATACTCGGGCATCCAAGCGATAGCGGCCTTCGCCTCGTCCCAGCTTGCAGGTGACATCTTCCCCGGGGCAAAGATCGCCATCTGCGCTTTCGAGACTTCGATCGGCTCGTCGTAATCGTCGGTAACCGACAGCTCACGCCACCATGCAAGGCGTTTCTCGACGATTTCGAGCGAATGATGAAGATGTGTCTCGTCAGCTTGGAGTTCGGCCCGCTGCGAAATTCTCAACCGCGCGAAAATTTGCTGATAATCGGCGTTGAGCAGGGCAATGTCGGTATAGCGCCCTTCTTGTCGCGCCTTGGCTGTCTCGGCTTCGATATTTTCCAGCGCCACGGAAAAGTCCGCTAGCGTGGAAAGCGTCACGCGCTCGCCATCTGGGCGCCGCCAGGTGACAGTCACGGATGCACCTCGCGGTAGCGGGGGTTGGCTCCGATATCGCGAAGCCATTCGAATGCTACCCAGCGGTTCTCCAGCGCAGGAAAATCGAGCCGCAGGCACTCGCAGGTATACCGCACCATGGATGTCTGTCCCCTGGTCGCCGGCTTGCGAAGCATCGCTGCCCGCTTCTCGTCATCGAGGGCAGCGAGGAAGCCCTCGGTCTTTCTCATGTAGGCGTCGAACCTGCGACGCCATTCCGCGTGTCGGCCTTTCGCTTCGAGGAACCCTGCTGCGCGATCGAGGAAACAAAGCAGGGCCTCGCCGACGGTCCTTTTCCGCGTGAACGAATCTTTCCATTCGTTGAAGAGACTTTCGTCATTCAACGCTTTCAGAATGTCGAGGGCGAGAAAGCCATCGAGGCGACGCGCGTAATGTGCCGAAACACCGTAAGCGGAAAGCACGGCGCCTGTAGTGATGTAGTGGTAAGCGTCGTGCGCGTCGCGATACACCACTTCGCCGGGTGCGATCCGCACCTTGCTGGCGCGCGCTTCGATCCCGGCTAGCGTTGAGAGCATGCGATCAAGATCGCGAATATGCGATCCCAGATCATTCGTCGGATTGGCAAGGTCAGGGTTGTTCATTGCCCCTTTATAGATCGCCGACCAGCGGCACCCCAAACATCAGGGACCCGTTGGTTCGCTTTCCGTGCCGCATTAACGGGAAAACGGTTGCTGAATGCTCGATGGAGACAGACAATCCCATCCGCCATTTAAGCGCACTTAAGGAGAAAGTAGGGCGGGTTTGGCGAAATAAATGATGCACACTTAAGCGTCCGCTTCGCCCCGCCTTTCGCATGCAACCCGCCCCATGAAGTTACAGCCTAAAACTGAACTGGATTGCCTTACCGTCGGCTCGCCGGAGCAGCGGCGGCAATGCGCTGCGCCGCGCGGCGATCTTCGATACGCTGTGCTCGCAGAGCGGCAATGGCGGCGGGAAGCATGGGCGGAAGCTCAGCATGTGAAATCCGTCGAACGGTTAGCACGTGAAGCGGCTGAAGCGCAGCGCGAATGGGATAGGTCTCATCGCAATTTCAAGGTCAAAAGAGAGGTCACCTGGGGCAAGGAAAAGGGCATTCGAGCACAGCGTCATGTCCTCCATCGCGTGGTTGCCACGCACAGCGCTGGTGGCGCGTTACCTCGGTATTCTTACGCACTGACCGACACGGCTGGACGTCTCTTCGTCTTCCAGCGGATACGCTACTATTCGGCCCGCAATTCGAAGCAGGGGCGCGGTGCTGATGCGGCTCACTATGCTATGAGTGGGGCGCATATCTTGGATGCGGGGAAGGTCTGCATCTCCAGTAATGTCGGCGATCATTACGACGAAATCGTGGCCGCAATGGACGTCGCCGAAGGCGTCAACCGCACCGTCTCGATCGACGCGAAAACGCTATTTCATGGCATCATGCAGTCCTGCCATGACCTAACACCGGAGCAACAGTTCGAGCTGGCCTGTGACTACGCCGAGTACGTATTCGGTCGACAGCAACTACCATATTTGGTCGTCCTCCATCCTCCGAGCGCGGAGGGAGATCAGCGAAACTGGCACGTCCATATCCTCTATTCCCTTAGGCCAATGACAAAAATTGGCGAGGGCGAATGGGCTGTCGGAAAGTACCTCAGAACCGATCTCGATACCCCGGAACAGTTCTCGCGCCTCCGGTTCCTGTGGGCTGAAACACTCAATCACGCTTGCGAAAAGGCCGGTGTGGCGAAGCGCTTCACCCATCTCTCATACGCCGCAGCAGGGGTCGATTTCATACCGCAAACCCATTTGGGCGAGGGGCTGACCGCCAAGGTCAGGCGCGGTGAAGGCTCTACTATCAACGAAGCGAACCATCGCATTGCGATGCGCAACAGTATGATGCGGGCTGTACGAGATTTGAGGGCGAAATTCCTCTCAACGGCCTCCCACGCAAGGGACGCAGTCGAGCGCTTGCACCGTGCCGCGACCTTGGCGCTGGATGTTTCAACTGCCTCGAGCGACCTGCATGCTCGGGCAGATCGTTCGAAGGTTCTGGATGCTCTACCGACGATCCCAACTGGACCGATCGCGGTGAATGACAACAATGCTTCGGAGGATTTGAAGATCGGGGAACATTCGGATGTGCTCCCATCTGGCATCGCAGACAGTGCTTCGGTCACACCGCCATCGCTCAAGCCGAAGGTGGTGGGTCAAGATACGGGCGCAGCACGCCGACCGGCGATTGAGAGAAGGAAGACGCCTTCCGCACAGCCGGTTGAGGTTGAGTACCGGCTTCCGGCCGCATGCCCTCCCCCGGTTGGAACTAACGAACCGTCCCAGCGGATTGCAGTCCCTAGGTTGCTACCGAGCGTGATCTCGGTTCTTGCTGCCAAGCACAGCATTCTGACTCGGATCTCGGGATCGATGCTGTCCATTCCGAAGGTCCTGAACGTCTTGAAGCCGGCAAAGACCGGCTTTGCCAGACTTCAATCTGAGGCCTCGTTGCCGCGTTCGCCAGCCTGCTTCGAAACTGAATTCAAGCCAAGCGACGCCAAGCTTCAGTCAGCGTATGACCGCAACCTGCCGGCAACTCCTCAAGCTTCGCCCCAACAGGTGCCGACATCACAACGCCTGTCTGAGTGGCCTTCAATTCCGTCAGCGGTTTTGGTGAACGATGAGCATGCAACGACGACCTTGCGAATTCGCGACGCCGATCGCCGTATACCGAAAACCCTGCAGTCGAATGTCGATGCGCAGTCGGTCAGGACTTGTGACATTGCAACTAACGCTTCCTCAAAGGCCTGCGCTTCGACCGCGACGTCCGAGACGTTAAGTTCACAAGCAGGTCCAGTTCGTGTTCGGACAACCGAAGAAAAGCGGTCAATGCCCGCCTCTTCAAACTTAAATGACGATGCTTCCCAACATAAGTCCAATCCCGCAATTTGGACCGAAGGCAACGAGGTACGGCGAGATTTTCCGATGGAAACCGACTCTGTCGCCGGCGCTCCTCACCGCGATTTTGTCCGCGCGCAAGGGCAGGAGCGCGATGAGGAAGAGGAGCGCCAACCTGTTCGGAAGCCAAACGCGGAAGCGATACGATTAGCAGCTGAAACCTTTACGGCGCGACAGCGGTTGCTCGGAATTCTGGCGCAAGAACGGCATGTCCTAACCAAGGATGCCGAAGATAGAGTGGCCATATCTGCGGCGCTCATGCAGCGCGCTCGCCTCATCCCGGATCAGATCGCAGATGCGAAGATGCAAGACCAGCTCTCGCATTATCACGGTCGAAATGACAGGGAGTTGCAGGAAATGTCACATCAAGTCAGGGAAGAACTGACGTTCAGTGAAGCCTTCTGGCGACCGGCCTATCCAGTTTCTGCCGAAGTGATCGACGTCTTTCGCAGATGGCGAGAGTGCCCTGAAGTTCAGGAAGCATTGCGCAGAACGAGCCTACTTCCAATCGGCGTGAATGACAGAAACGACCCCGATCGGCGGCGGAATTTCTTCCTTCGAATGCTGTCACATCAAGGCGAGGACGGACAGCCTTCCTCTACGATTTCTTCAGGCCCGGTAGCCGCTTCCCAGCCTAAGGGTCTTTGGCCAAGCGATCTAGGACACGGCAGATGATGGGCCGGTAGCGGTTAGGCGGCTTTTGACTGAGCGATCTCCTGCAACAGCCGTTACCTGATTGATAACTTGTTCACGCCAATAAGTGGAAGACCCATTCCACATAGCATACGGACGCTGGCGTTTTACCGCCGGCCAAGCGCTGCTTGCGAGATCAGCGGCCGATCGCGGCGGTGGCGTCGAAAGGGATTCCTGCCGCAAGAAACTCTTTGAGCAGCGCGAGCTTCCAACCGCCAGCGTTGTCATAGCGCGTGTAGAGGACGCCATCGTAGTCGGACGGCATCTCGATGTCGTCGCCCGCTACGAGTGCGGCTACCCTTTCCGGTCCGAGCGCCCCGATGAAGAATCCAAGTTCGAGGACGACATTCTGGCGCGGTCGTGGGCACATTTTCTCCGCGCCAGAAAGCGAGCCAACGTCATCAGGTGTCGCAAGCACCACCGCAAATACGGCGTCGGCGGCTAGGTCTCTGAACTTGGCAATAATTGTTCGGCCCTGGTTTGGCTGCTCGTGCAGGATAACCTCATCCATGCCGATCCGGTGCAACCAGAGCGCGACCTCGTTCTTCAAGCCGTCGTCGCGTCCGTGGACGATGAAAACCTTTGGGCGTACGTCCCCGCTACCGGGAGCCGCCGGAGCCAGCGCCTTAATCTCGGCCGCCACTTCCCTTGTGACACCTTCCGTCAGGCGAACTCCGCGGCCGCTCAAAACACGAAGGAGGTCGACGTCTTTCACGGCCCAGTGCGAGCGGTGATTTTCGTTTAATTTGACGTTTATGTCGAGATCCCAAGCTGCGTCCGCGATAACCTCCATCGGGACGGGTTCGACGGCGCGGTCTAGCTCGAACTTGAACTGCACATCATTTCCGCGCCGCCTGATCTCGACTATGCGTCCGACGTGGGCGAACTCGTCTGGGTTGCGCGCCCGCACTGCCGCATTGTTTGAGAATTCGACAGCAAACAGAGCGGGCATCGTGAGCAATTCTGCAATCCGGTCAGGGGTAAGTGGATTGAACTGCTCAGCGATCGCATCCTGCGTATGCTCTAGAAATCGGGTCCATTCGAATTCAGCGGTGTCGCGCTCGGTCCAGTAGTTGGCAGCACCGACCATCAAAAGATTATACATTGTCGGGTTCCGATGAGGAGGTATTCGCGATCGTTCGGCCGCGCTGATCCAAGATCGCCAGCAAGTAGTGAATGTAACTCTTGGTCAGGTTACAATAGAGTAACGCCTCATCCATTGCCACCTCGACGGCGGCGTCAAGCTGCGTGCCGTGGCGTACACCACCGCCAGAGGGAGACGAAAGGAATCCGTGCAGCTTCACGATCCAGCTGAGCGCCTCCGCCAACGGCTTTTCGCGATGCTCGCGCCGTAGCTCGCCCACGATCTTGTTAAAGTATTTACCCTCGATAGTTCCGGATTCGGTTTCTTGGCCTTGGAAGCCCGTCGATACGGTTTCCAGCAACCAAAGAATTTCCTGGACCGCTTGACGCGGTCGCCATTCGGATAGCAGGCGGTCAGCTTCGCGCAAGGATTCGTCGATGAGCGACCGTGCCCGCTCGCCAACGTCTGGCATGGGCGGCATAGTTACGGCAGCGGCGCCTTGGCTGCTCAAGATGAGAGCGGGTGGCCTGACCTCGTAGGGCAAACCGTGGTCGTAGAGAATGCGGTTAACGACATCCGGTCCAGGCAGATCGAGGTCCGGATAAGTCCCTGCCACCTCTTCGCACCCTGACCAGAACGCCGCGATGAATACCGGCGCGTTTGCCGCGGCCTCGAGCATGCGGTCGTGCAGGTCCGAGGTTGCCCAGCTTTCGGTCGAGCTGCGGGACCAACTGCCGGCAAACTTGGCCTTGAACAATTCGATCAAATTCCACGTCTCGCCTTGTGCTGCGATTTTGTGAACTAGCTCATTGAAGGAGCTGACTGCTGCGGGTGGCAACGGGCCAGGTGAGCCGAAGCGCCAGGATGAAGGCATTTGAAGCATACAAGATAGATAGCGCCTAATGCAGGCGTTTTCGACTGCGTAGAACAGGTGAACTTGGCGCATGTCCGGCAAAGTCCAGAGGAAGAAGAGTTGAGAAGCAGCCAAGCTCATGAATTACGTGCGCGGCCAGATGCGGTCATAGCCTGCTAGTACGCAAACTACGGGCGCGGCTCCGCATCCGGAGTCCAATTCCTGGCATCCTCCAACGATTGTTCCATCGCCCGTTCAACCCACTCTTGCGAAATGCCGTGACGTTCCCGGATCGGCGCAATTAATGCATCAATCTCATCTGCCAGTGCTCGGAACAGTTCTACTCGATCCTCGCACCAAGCGATCATCGTGGTGCGGCCTTCAGTGTTCATGAACGCAAGATCGTGCTGGCGAAAGAAGCGATGGGCGAGCACATCGCGATCCTCTTTGGCAGCCCGCAGGCGCTTTAGGAGCGGCAGAGGAAATTCCGAAATGGCATCGAGCTGGTTGAGCATGTTTCCGTAGGTCCGGGCCAGGCCGGTTTCGTAGGCGTGGTCAAAGGCGGCGTGCCAGCTCGCTTCATTCGGGTGGGATCGGAGCGAGGGCAGAGTGCGCATCACTACGGCGGCATTGACCATGCTGTGCTCCAGCACCTGGACCATATACATCGCCAGGCCATAGCGAGAATAAACCTCACGGATTTGCACCTCATCAAATCCGCTGGCTGGCCAAATCGCCCCTGGGGGATAGCCTTCCATTCCTGGCGATCCTCTTGCCTTCCGATGTTCCCTGCGCAGCCGTTACGGCTGCTCAAGCGGGGCTTGTGGCGTTGCCGACGCGGGTACGCCTGCCGTGCGCAGCGCGGGCATTGCGGACGGCTCGCTGCTAGTGTTCGAAGGGGCTTGTCTCGCCATGACGCCTACTTATTTCGAGTTATGAAACGAGCGCGCTCTAGCAGCTCATCAAAAGTCACAATCTCAATGCTGTGGGTTTCGCGGCGGAATAGCTCAAAGGTGTCCTTCATTACCTGCTCCTCGCGTAAATTCCCGGACCGGGAGAATTCCCGTTGAGCGCCGATCACAAGGATAGATTTGGCATTCCTGGTTCGCGCAGCGAGCACCTCATCTCCGATTGGCGAGAGGTGTTCCCCGGTCTGAGCGAAGGTGGACCACTCAGCCTTTTGTTCCAAGATTTGAGATACCGCGTCCACAAAAGCCGAACTGAATTTCCACGTACCAGCGCGTCCACTTGATCGCGTGAAAATCGCTGTTCTGGGCGTCTTGATTTCGACCAGCACGGTGTAGTCCGTGAAGGTCATCAGAAAATCGACAATGGGCCTATTTCGGTTGTCGGAGCCGCCGCTTCCTACTGTAGCCTCTCGGGCAAATTGCCGCATGATGCGATAATCCAGCCCGTACCCGAAGACCCAGTCCTCTCTCTCAAAGAAATCCTGCCACTCTTTCTCGGACCAATTCTCCTCGGCCATTTGGTGCTCGAACTCATCAATGCCTCGCCTTCGGCCTAGGATGATGTTTATCTCCTCCGGCGTCAGATCGCCTTGAAACGCTTGCAGCAAATTTGCCCGTTGATCCTTGGTGAGGCCTTGAAATTGCTGGAGCGCTGCACGATCCCCAGCGTCAATTATTACCTTGCGGCCGCCGCCGGTCGATATATCCTGAATTTGGAACCTGTCCCGATTAGAAAGGTCCACGAATTGAAGTTGGTCCAGGAAATTTAGCAGTCGCTCGAACTCGTCTGAGCGGAATGTGAATTCGTGCTTGTCGCTGGCTTCGATCCAATCGCCCGTCCGATTTTTGAACGTTTGAAGCGTCAGCCGCTTAATGCTCTTGTCGTCTTGCGAGATGATCGCTGAAATTTGGGTCTTGCGGACTTGCCCGGTCAATCGAAGGCACATTACGCCGTCGATTTCGCCCAGAAGCAATTCGTCGCTTCCCTCGAACACCATTTTGACGGTGCGTTTCTCGTCTGCGTCGCGCGCATTGTACGTGAAGACCTTGGAGACGTAGGTCTTGCCCTCTTTGCGGAGTTCGAAAAACGACCGATCTTCACTGTCCGACATATGGACTGAGCTTGCGCGCGGACTCGGGGGGAGTCAATCGAGGCGGCCCAGTGTACTTGAATATCATCGGCGCGTACTGCGAAAGCTTCATGGGTTGCTTTGGGTGAGGGACTGTTGAGTTCGCAATGGCTGAGTTAAAGGCGCGATGCTGTCGTTCCGATGCTGAAATTGAAATGCACGCGCATGCATCCGCATCGGGAAAAGCCCTGTTGGCCAGCGTCACTGTCCGAGGTCGGTAGGTAGAGGGGAAAAGCCCTTCGGCCGGCCTCGTGACACGAGGCAAAAATGAACAAGCTGAACGAGCAGCCGGACGAGACCGGCACCGATTACAATCACCATAGCGACAAACGCGTGCTCCATCCGGTTCGCGATCGGGACGATTGGCCACGTTTGGCGCCGGAAGGAGAAGCCGTCCGCCAAATTGCGGTCATCGACTGCGAAACCACGGGCTTGGCCGTTGAGCGGCATCAGATTATCGAACTGTGCATAGCGATAGTGCTGGTGAACGATGCCGGGCACATCGTTGCTGTCGAAGTCGTCAGGAGCGGACTGATCGATCCGGGTCACCCGCTGTCGGCAGAGATCGCGGAACTGACCGGGCTTACGGACGCCGATCTGGCCGGGCGATCAATTGACAACGATCAGGTCGCCGAGATGCTGGCATCCTGCGATGGTGCGATAGCGTTCAATGCCGGCTTTGACAGGGCGCACCTGGAAAAAATGCTCGGGCGGCATGTGCCTGTCCCCTGGGGCTGCGCAATGGCTGACGTGCCGTGGCGCAAGCTCGGCTTCGAGCCGGGATCGCAAGGTTACCTGCTCAACCAGGCTGGCTATTACATGCCATCTGCCCACCGTGCGAAGGATGACGTCCTCGCGCTGATACAACTGCTCGATCACGTCTGCGACGATGGCGAGACCATTGTGGCCAAGACACTGGCGGCAATGGACGCTCCCTCTTGGCGCTTCGAAGCGCAAGGCGCACCATACGGATACCGGCACGACTTGCGCGAACAGCGCTATCGCTGGGCGTGGGGCAGATTGCATAATCTGTGGCACAAGCACGTCCGCGCCGAAGCCTATCAGGCAGAGCTCGACTGGTACGTGTCGACCATCGGGAAGGACCCGGTGATCGTCCCGCTGCCCGCAAGCGAGCGGTATCGCTTCCATACAACCTGGACCCCGGCCTGACCGGGAATTGCCTGCAAGAAGGCAGGGAATATGAGCCTTCCGGCTGAACGGAAAAAGGCTCCGGCCAACAGGCCGCCAAACACACAACAAGGAATGACGAATGATCGATCTCGATATCGGCGGGGCATGCCCCCGCCAGCAGCTGACCTATGCCCTGTCGCAAGCGCTGGGTCTGCCCATCGACCTCGGCGCTGGCACCGATGCGCTGACAATCGGCACCATGGACTATCCATCAGAACCCGCGCTTGAAATGGTCGCCCGGGCGGCGATGCAGGCCAGGCAAGACTCCCTGCTGGCCATGTTCGCCAATGACCAGACCAGCATTTGCGGCGGTCTCGCACTGATTTACCGGACGAGGGACGGCGCGCAGATCATGCAGGTCGAGCCGTGCCGCCTGAGCCGTAGCAAACCGATCATTCTGGTCACGACCGATCGGCGCCATGCCTTCCGCCTCGACAAGCGGTGCCTGCTGCGCTCCTGCGCCGTGCCATCGCGCGCGAAGGTCGAGCGCGGCGTCGAACGTGCATGGAAGGACATCCGTGCTGCAATGAGCACAGTGGACGTCGATCCTGAGCAGTGGGAAGCCGGCTATTTCAGCCTGTTCACCGATGCGCAGGCCTTCGCCGACTTTATGGCCTGACCGGCTTCACATCGACCATCACCACTACGCAGGCGGCGTCTCCAACCGGAGGCGCCGCCTGTATCGTTTTCAGAACAGGATTTTCAGCATGCCCCATTCCCATAGGCGCCATCCACGGGTGCTGTGCTCGCTCGCGATCATCCGCGATCCCGGCGAGAGCAGCCCGCGATCCGCTATTCGTTCGACCGCCATCTTCACCGTCACCAGTGAGCAAAAAGGCGGCGCAAGATTCGCTATCGATCACCGTGCCTTCGATCGGACAGCGAACCGGGCCGATATTCTGGTCGGCTTAGCCGAACGCATTCCGGAAGGAGCGACAGTTATTGCGCGGGCGTCCCGCACGTCGCAGCATTACCTACGGCACGCATTCGCCGCTGGCGGACCGCTGCCGCCGGCCGACCTGCAACTGCTCCAGCGTAATCGCTCGGACCTTGATGTCCTCCCGCTCGAATGCGCGAACAGCGTGTTGGAAGAGATCGCCGCAGCATACCGGATCGAGCGGGCCGGTCTCGGTTCGAACGTCCTGTCGCGATCGCGAAGGGCACCGGATGAAGCGCAGTGTCTGTGGGCGGCATTCCTATGGTCGCAATGTTCGCCGCACCAGCGGACATCGCTCGCTGCCGCATGGCAGGCATGGCGAGCGCTCGAGCGGGCGCGCCCACTCCCCTTCTGACGAAGCGTGATGATGCCAACAGCAAGTGAAAGGAAAAGCAGAATGGCAAAAACGTATATCGCGCTGGACGCGGAATTCTTCTGGGACAAGGATCTGTACAAGCAGCACAAGGCTATGGATCCAAAATCGAGCCATCATGCGGTGGCGGTCAAAAAAGTCATGGCTGCCGGCGTATTCCAGTTCACCATCGACGAAGAAGGGCGGATGAGCACTGGCGAGATCGGCAGCTGGTGCGAGCGGGACTGGGCTGACGAAGCTGGCGTGGTCACCAAGGTCTTCGATTACCTGCGGGCGAATGACGACAAGCCCGTCATCACCTATGGCGGATTGGCGACCGACGTGCCGATCCTTCTGCACGCGAGCATCGCCCACGGTCTGCGGCTGCCACCGCAGCTCATCGATCAGCCTGGGCGAAAAGGCCCTCGGCCGCATCTCGACCTTGGCCTGATGATGAAAGGGGGAGGTAAAACGTGGACCCACCTGAGCCAGCTTTTGCTGCGCATGGGCGTGCCGTTCGATCTCGTCGCAGCTAAATCGACCGTTCCGCGCCCGGCGAGCGCTGGAGCCTGGCAGAACTTGCGCGATCACGTCGAGCTGGACTGTCTTCTGCTCGCCATCGCGAAGATCGGATGGTTGGTTGCGCAGGGCACGAATGGCCTACGGCTTGAGCCTGCCATCGTAACGCTGGTCGAGGGGTTCTTGCGACGACGTCCAGACCACGGTCTAGCTGACGAGCTTCGAACCTACGTCGGGAGCATGCACGGAAAAATCGCCGAGGGTTTCGACAACGCGGCCTGAACCTTCAAGCTACATATGCGCCGGACTGGAGAAATTCGGACATCGCCAGCCCGGCGCAGCAAGAAACTTCTCGATCCTGAATTTTCAGATTTCGGAAACGATTTCTTAATCGTCGGTGGCTTACCGTGAAGGCAATCGCGAACACAGCGCGCTGGGATAGCATCCCAAGCCGGTGGCCTTCAATTTTGTGTCGCTCCAACCCACGAACCCGTGCCGTCGAGGTGCGCGTTCATCGGCGTTCGAGGTCACGAAATGACATCTTCGACATTGCACTCCACACCCGTGGTCTCGCTCGCCCAGCGAGGAAACCATGGCAAAGGCATCTGCCGGCAACGGCACGAAAATAAAAAAATCGGCAAGCGTCTGTCCGAATTCCGGCAGCGACGCGCATACATCATCGAATAGCGCTGCAGGCTCGCATCTTACGAAGCCGCAGGTTCACGCAGCGCTTGCGGCGGTCGACACGAGGGCAAACTCGAAGCTCATGCGGGTGGCGCGGTATCGTGCTTTCACCGCCGGCATCGACGCGGAAGATCTTCTGCAGGAAGCAATCCTGCGGACGCTGACCTCGCGCAGCTGCCCCGCCGGGCTCAAGGTCGAGCACTTCTTAATGGCGGTCATGCGTTCGATCGCAAGCGCGATCATTGCGAAGCGCAAGAGGGATGAGACCCTTTATTGCGACGAATCCGATCTACCGGTGGCGCCGTTGGCGCCAGACGAAGCTTGCGAAATCGCCCAACGAGCAGACGCTTGCCGAATAGCTCTCGAGACTTTGTTTAAAGGCTCCACGATGATCGAGCGAGTAGTGGATGGCATAGATCAAGGCCTGTGTGGCAAGGCGCTCGCCGATTTCGCAAGCATGGAACAGGCCGAGCTCGCAACCACACGTCGATTGATCAAGCGGCGAGCTATGAAGGCTTGGAGTGAGCTTAACAGCTTGGAATTGGCCGCATAACACCAAGAAGGGAGCAGGCCAGCTGGCTTCGTTGTAGCGGGCTTAAGCAAGCTCGCCTACCGTCTCGTGATCTGTTCGTTATTCCGGATGGTTAGTTCGCTCGCCTCGATACGGCTGAGTGATGTGCGAGCCGATTACGTACTTGAACCCAAGCCTGAACACTTCAATTTTTTCCAATCAAGAAGGCGCATCTGCTGGAAACGGGACAAGACTGGCAATCGGGGTTCCGCGCGCGGCAGGTGAGCGCGGCATGGTCCAACACTGACCAGTTCACTAACTTCGGCTCGCCTCGCCTTACCAGCCACTTGCAAGCTTGTTGAAGCCAAGGGTCATACCGGATGTCGGCAAGTCTGCGCGGACGCACGAAACGCTCCACCACGCGCGCCATGTTCACATCGATGAGCGGAAACCTCTTTCCATGCTGGAACATCAAGATCGCGTGGGCCACGTACTGGCCGACGGCAGGCACGTCCAGGAGATTCTCGTACCGGTTAGGAAACATGCCGTCATGCTCGGCAGCATAGGACGCGAGTGCATGCAACGAGGCGGCCCTGCGTTTCCATAGGCCGAGCGGCTTAAGGAACTGCTCGAGCTCTTCGACCGGCGCGTCGGCGAGATCTTGCCAACCCGGGAATCGGGTGAAGAACCTGTGGTAGAAGCTCGCGACGGTCTCGGCCCGGGTCCGCTGAAGCAAAACCTCCACGCAAACGAGCTGGTAGAGAGGCGTAGCCGGCTCGCGCCATGGGAAGGACCGGCCGCCACCTTGACGGTACCAGTCCGCGAGTTCGGCCGCGAGAAGCGTCAGCTTTCGCTTTTCGCCGGTTCCCAGCACCGGTTCAGGCGAGGACATGTACGTTTGATGGTGGGAACAGGGCCGGGAAGTCTTTCTGCTTGATCTTGAAAAGGTAGCCGTGGTCCCGAACCAGTTGCTTCTCGCCCCTCTGGCTCATGAGGTAATCGACCGAGATCACGCCGCTTTCCAAGAGCGCTTGGAAATTACGCACGTTCGGTGCGCGCGTGTGTTCAACCTGCATGTAATGGAAATGCTCGTCTGCGCCTTTGCCGCGGCAGCGCGCGCCGACCCAGAAAGTCTGGGGATGCTTCTCACGAAGCCTGCCCCTTAAGACCTCGAGCGGCCAGGTCACCACGTGTGAGCGCCGTTCTTCCTCGGCCCGGACGTGGTCCTGTTTCAGCCAGTCATTTTCCGTGTCGACGCTCAGCATGAAGCCGAGGGAGTTTGGAGCTTTCGCGTTGATCTCGCAATTCAAGCGGAGCTTGCCGTTGCGATGGTATCCGAAGGTGCTGAGGAGGTTCCACGCCGAGCCAACCGGGCTGACCGTCCAGTCTGGCGACTGCGAGAAGAGTGTCGACCTGGTGGGAGCCCGCTTGATCCGCTTCGCCTTGAGCTCGATCCCCTTGAAGTCGGGCGTCTTCTCGGCATTGGCCGCGATGCCGAGCAAGGTCTCCAGCGTCATGCCGACGCCGGTGTCGCCCTGACGTAGCGTGCGCACGAAACCCTGCGCGGCAATTTCCCTCAGCGCGTCGAGCAATTCGCCGACGACAGGGTCCTCGCCTCGCCGGTACTTTGCCGCGATATGCCCAAGGGGGCTGCCAGCATTGTCGAGCGAGGCCAAGACCTCGGGTCGGCTCGCGTTGACAACGTAGAGGTCGCCCTCGTGTTCGAAGACGGCGAGCAGGTTGTACTGATCGGCGTAGCGCCCGAGGAGGGCAAACCAGATGCGCGGATCACCGGACTTCGTCTGGGGACGATACAGGGACACCGTCGATTCCACGAGGCGATCGGGCTCGACGAAGTAGGCCCTGCGGACCACCTTGTTCTCCGGGCCTTGCGCCTGGTCGTCGAAATCGTGGATGCCGGTCGACAGGAGGTAATCCCGCACGTTGGCAGTCGCATCCATGATCGACTTCTTCAGCCCCGTTTCGGTGGGGACCAAGAGTGCCACCTCGATCTCGTGTCGCGTGAACGCGGCGAGGACATCGCCGACGTCCGTGTCGCTCTTCTCAAGCACGGGTGCCCACGGCCTCGTCGAGAACCTTCCGGAAATGCTTGCCGACGGCCTCGGCGAGGCCAACGGGCACGGCATTGCCGATCTGCGTGTACTTGGGAACTTCGCGGTCGAAGTTACCTTCGAGCGGGTTACCGGCCCGCCGGATACCACCCGTCGTACGCTTGCCCGAGAACTCGTACCAATCGGGGAACATCTGGAGCCGCGCCCATTCCCTCACGGTTAGGATGCGCGGCTGGCTAAAATGGACGTAATCGTCCGGAAGCGACGTCGCGGTCATGTTCGGCTCGGCGTTGCCCCAACGCGGCTTCAAGACGCGCTGCGAGAATTTCATGGTTTGTGCATGGGCGGGAATCTCGCCGCCGTTCGCCAGCATGTAGTCGAACTTCTCGACGATCTCGCGCTTGTGCTTGCTGTACTCCTGCTCCGTCAGCTTGCCTGCCCGGGCTGCGGCCCAGGCTGGCGGGGTGCGAAAACCCTCCTGCAACTCGTTCATCGGCTTGCGCGGGTAGGCACAGGTCTCGAACGCGCCGGAGGGGAAGTCGCCGCTTCGCAGGATCTTCGTGATCTTGGGATCGATGAGGTCACCAAGCAGGTCGACCAAGTCGGGAAACGATCCGAGGTTCGGCGGCGGCAAGAACCCGCATGCGACCGCGTCTTCCGTGTCCGCGTCTTTGTCGAGGAGGCTACAGGTCTCGAGAACATCCTTGCGTATCCCGACGAGAAGTACGCGCGGCCGATTTTGCGGAACGCCGTAATCCTTGGCGTAGACCAGCGACCACCGGACCTCGTAGCCCGGGATCTTGCGGAATTCGTCCAAGACATCCGGGAAGATCTTCCGCGAACCCTCGCGCGTCCAGCGGGAGGTCAAGAGTCCGCGCACGTTCTCGAACAGGAACATGCGTGGACGAAGCCGGTCAATGATCTTGGTCATCCTCGCGTAAAGCCGGTTGGAAGGCAGGGCTTCCTTGTCGACGGCGTAAGAACGCCTAATCCCGATGCCCGAGTACCCTTGGCAAGGAGGGCCGCCGGCGACGAGGTCGAGGTTGCTGAGCTTGCCGAGGCTAGCTTGTTCGAAGCGCAGGTCGACCTCGCTCATCGATCCGAGATCGCTGACCAGCTTCTCGAGCCGCTTGCCCTTGAGCTCGTGCGCGTCGTGGCAGCGAAGCTCGGCGTTGTCAGAGAAGCGCATGCCGCCGAGCTCGTGTCCCCGGTTACGTAGGTAGGTTGCCATCGCGTCCTTATCGAGCTCGTTGACGAAGACCGTCGTGAAGCCGGCGTTCTCGAGCCCGGTGCCAAGCCCGCCGCATCCCGCAAACAAGTCGATCGCGGAGTAGATCGGTCGAGTCGTCGTCGGTTCTTCGGCGGAAGTCAGCGGGACCGCGGTCGTCCCGTCCTTGTCGAGGGTCTTGGTGTCGAGAGTCATGACGCGTTTGCTAGCACGGGGCCTGGCGGCGGTCCAGGTGTTTCGCTCGGTTTTTCGACTTTTCAGTTGATCGATGTCGAAGGCCGTTGGAGTTCGTGGTGCTGCCTTCCTTCCTGCTTGGTGTAGTATTGCGACAAGGAAAATTAGCATGGGAACCCGGCTTGAGTAAAAAAACTTGCCGGGTTACCAATCTCTTGCACGGTTCTTAACAAGTCCCCGCCTATTTCACTTGGCATTCGGGGAGCACCGGATCTCGGGGGTACATGAGGCTAATTCCTGCGCAAATCCTAGGGTGCGATTCCGCTGCGGAGCGGAGGGTGTTCGGATTTCTCACGGAAGTGGGCTTTAGTGCCTACGACGTTGCGCTTCATTCACTCAACATCGGCCACCACGAGTACAAGCGATGGGGCGAAGCGGATTTTTTCCTGGTCGGGCGGCGCGGTATTCTCCTTCTCGAGGTGAAGGGCGGTCGGGTCGCATGCAAGGACGGTATGTGGGAATTCACCAACCGCAACAACGAAACGAACCGCAAGAAGGAAGGCCCCGCCGAGCAGGCCAAGTCTGCATATTTTTCGCTGGAAAAGAACTACCTCAATCCCAAGTTCTACCGCGAGTTGCACGGAGTGCCCCGCGGTTGGGCGGTGGTGTTTACCGATATCCCTAGGCTCGCCAACGACGGCTCAACCTTGTTGCCCGAGCATCCAGACGAGATCACGGCTTACGAAGAAGACTGCAAGGGTCACAACTCGTTCAAGAAGTTCTTGGCGAGGGCTTATGACCATTGGGCATCAAAGCAAAGGAACGCGGTTGAGCTCTCGCCGCAGCTGGTCAAGGCGATCTCGGATTCGCTGCGGCCGAACTTCGAACGCGTTCCTTCTCTGAACAGCCAGCTGCGTGACATGGAGCAAAGGCTCTACCAGTTCACCGACGAGCAATACGAAAAGCTTGACGCCATTTCCGAGAACGAACGGATACTCGTCGCGGGTGGCGCGGGTACCGGCAAGACGTTCGTAGCGGCCGCTTGCGCACGTTACGAAGAAGCAGAGGGGCGCTCGGTTCTCTTCCTGACCCGCAGCAGCTACCTGGCTGGTTTCCTGTCCAACCAGGGATTGCCCAGCGGGGTTACCGTCGCCACGATCGACGAGGTCCAGGGGTTTCACGATCAAGGGAAAACATGGGACGTGCTCGTGGTCGACGAAGGGCAAGACCTTTGCTCTTTAGAATGCATCGACCTCGTGGACGGCGTATTGACAGGAGGCTGGGAGAACGGTCGCTGGCGCTGGTTCGGCGATCCCAATTACCAAGTCTCCCCGAGTTTCCCGGTGGATCAGGATTGCCTCGACTACCTCAAGTCCAAGGGTGTTGCGACCAACCTCAAGAACAATATCCGCAACGCGGGAAAAATCGTCGAGGCAATCAAGCTCTTGGCGGGAGCGGATGTCGGCAAGCCAAGCAGCAAGCCTGATAGCGGGATCGTCGACCTTCAGCTGGTTGAGGCCGAAAGCGAAATCCTTCCCCGGGCAGTTGCAGCGGTCCGAAAATGGTTGAGTGACGATGAGCAACTGCCGCGAAACTCGATCGCGTTGCTGGTGCCTAGCAGTGTTGAAATCGACAAGGCGGTGGACCTCCTCGACTCGAAGAACGTGCGGTCAGAAGCATTGAGCAAGCGGGCCCTTGGCGGGAAACCTCGTGACTGTGTACTCGTTGCGACGATCGAAGACTTCAAGGGCTTGGAACGACCGCTCGTTTGCGTGGCAGGACTGGGGCAGGAGCACGGTTTTGCCTCGAGCGCCTACAAGGGAATTTCGCGCGCGAACCACGGCCTCACACTGGTCGCGACCCGCGAAGCTGTCGCCGAACTGACCGGCAAGGCCGCCAACCATGGCGCGTCGAAGGGGGGAAATTGAATGCTAGGCAGGGACAAGACCCTTCGCGAAACGCGGCGCAGGCTCATCGGGCCGGGTCTCGGCAAGCCCGGACCCAGCGGGACCCACGCGGACGAGATCATCGAAGGGCGCATGAGCCTCGCCTACATGCAAGGCATGTTGTTCCCGCGCGCCGAACGGTCCCCTGCTGACCTTGGCGGGGACGAAGCGGAGGACGCCTCCGACGAGGATGCTGATGATCCGCTGAGCATGTCTAACGCGATGCTGCCGGCCTCGATGGGGATGTCATTATGCATTGCGCCGGGCAGCAAGGTGCAGATCACGGTCGACGCAGCTGTCTACGAACAAATCGAGCCGAGGGAAGATGCCGAGAACCCCGAGGCAGCCAAGGAAAAGGCAAAGGCCGCGGAAGCCGCGGTACCAGCAGATGCACCTCGCGATGAGAAGGCAGCGAAGCGGCGAAGCAAGGCCGATGGGCGGTGGCAACGTCGCGCGTTGGCCCCGGCATCGCAAGCTGTTGACGCAAGCGGCTTGGAGACGACTCTCGTCCTCGAGGATCACGCGACATTGGAAGTGCTCGCGCGAACCTTGCCAAGTGGCGACGTTCTCCTGACAACTAGCCTCTCCAACGTCCACGAGGCGAAGAACGCGAGATCAAGCGAGGACACCCTTTACCAGGTTTCAATTCGAGCCGAGCCCCTCGAAGGCCAAATCCTCAAGTACCCGGCGGCCCGCTACGTTCCACCCACGGACGAGGAACGTGAACTCCGGGTCATTTACGGTGAGCAACGCCCCTATGCCGTGGGGCACGGGGTGGCGACCGATTGGAAACTTGAAAATGACAAGTGCGAATGGGTCTGCACCGAGGCCCTTCCCACCGCCCACGTTTGGCGACCGGTCTTCGACAACCTGTCGATCGCAAGGGACGGTGAACTCGTTTCCTTCGACGACGACGAATTGTTCAAGATCGCGCCCCTTGCCAACGGTGACCTTTCTGGTCCCGAGCTAATCGAGCGCCTGACTGGATTGGTCGATTTCTACGAAGAATGGATAGCTTCCCAGGCTGCGATACCGGTTGACTCCGAACTGGAAGCCGACGCCTCCAGAATGATTGGACGATGCGAGCGAAGTGCCGAACGCATGAAGGAAGGTATTCGCATCCTTCAAAGCGACGAGAGCATTGCCCGTTGTTTCATGTTGGCGAACCGCGCGATGCTCATGTCTATGTCCCACGCGGGCCGGGCGACCGGCCGGGGGCGCGAAGACGGAATGCAAGGCCCCTTCGCGCTTGGAAAGGCCGAAACTGGCCCAATCGACTATTTCGACAATCCTGCTCAATGGCGCCCGTTCCAGCTGGCGTTTTTTCTTCTCGTGTTGCCGTCGCTCGCCGGAGCCGAGCTTCCCGATCGTGATCTTGTCGATGTCATCTGGTTTTCGACCGGCGGAGGTAAGACGGAAGCATACTTGTTCGTCTCTGCCTTCGAGCTTTTCAGGAGGCGGATTCTCGATGGGAAAGCAGGTGGCGGAACCGGGGTCATAAACCGCTATACCTACCGCTTCCTGACCGCCGACCAGTTCCAGCGTACTGCCGGCGTGATCTGTGCCATGGAAATGATCAGGCGCGAATTGACCGCTTCCGGCGATCCATCGGTTGGCGAAGAAGAATTCTCGATCGGCTTATTCGTTGGGGGCGAAGTTAGCCCTAATTCCTTCGCGGGCAGCCATGACGGGGCGATGTCGAGGACGCAGGAGCTCCTGGATTCAAGCCAACCCCGCGATGCGAACCCTTACCCCATCGAGAGCTGCCCATCGTGCGGGACCCTGCTTGTTCCAGAAGAGAAAAAAACGAAGCCGGATGGAAGCCCTGACGAGGCCTATTACGGGTTCATTGCGACCGCCAACAGTTTCACGACGAGGTGCCCGGAAGAAGACTGCGCGTTCCACGGGGGATTGCCTGTCTACTTCATCGACGAACAGTTGCTCCGCGCACCGCCTTCCTTCTTGCTCGGGACCATCGACAAGTTTGCGATGATCCCGTGGAAGGAAAACGGCGGGGTCCTGCTCGGGCTCGGCACGAAATGGTCATCACCTTCGCTCGTGATCCAAGACGAGCTGCACTTGATCTCGGGTCCACTCGGGACCCTGGCAGGAATCTACGAAGCGGCTTTCGAGACCCTGATGGCATCCGGTGGGAAGCCGCCGAAAGTGATTGCCTCGACAGCAACCATCAGGAACGCGTCCGTCCAATGCAGGAGGATATACGGCAGGCCATCAATGGTGTTTCCGTCACCGGGTCTGCGCGCGGAGGATTCGTTTTTCTCGAAGCTCGATACGGGCAACAAGGAAAGGTCGAGACTTTATGCAGGGGTAATGGCGCAGGGCCTTCGATCGACTGTCGCGGCCTCTTGGACGATGGCAACGCTACTCCAGTCGTCATACGAACTCGTTGAAGCAGGCGAGCTAACAGCGAACGAGGCGGATTCCTACTGGACGTTGGTGGCCTACCATAACAGCAAGCGCGAGCTGGGTCGTATCGTCAACGCCACCCGAGACGAAATTCCGACACGCATGAAGGTCTATGCCTCAGACGAGGAAGTGGAGAGGCCATCGAACTTCCAGGTGTTAGAATTGAAGGCACACGCGGAGACACCGGTACCGAGGGCGAGGCAATTATTGGCCCGACGGCATAGGCCAGAACAACCCGCGATCGACGTGGTCCCCTGCACCAACATCATCTCCGTCGGCGTCGATATCGACCGTCTCGGCATGATGATGGTGAACGGTCAACCCAAGCTCAGTGCAGAATACATCCAGGCGACCAGCCGGGTGGGACGTGGCGCAGTGCCCGGCCTCGTCTTGGCAGCCTATTCTCCGAGCAAGCCAAGGGACCGCTCGCATTACGAGTCTTTCCGCGACTACCACGAGCGCTTCTACAGCTTCGTCGAGCCAACGAGCGTCACGCCCGGAGCCTTGCCGGCGATCGAAAGGGGCCTCCACGCGGCCTTGGTGACGGTCGTGCGTCATGGGACAAGACTACGAAAAAACGCGGCAGCAAGGCAGTTCGATCCCGCTGAGCATGCGATTGCAGCTATCATCGAGCGCCTCGAGCAACGCCTATTGAGGGCGTACGATGGACCACGCGAAGCCGAAGAGCGGGATCGCATCTCGACGAAATTGACCGAGAAGGTGATGGAGTGGGCCGGGTGGGCAAGCGCAGTGGAGGGGCTGCAGTACACGTTTGCCAGCAACCAGCAGCGCCCGCACTTACTCGTTCGCTACGGTAACAAGAAGATCGACGGGGCAGGCTGGCACACGCTGCAATCGATGCGGCACGTCGACAAGGAAATTATCTTGGAGGATATGGCACTTGCCCAAGCCAACAATTCGTAGCGCGCAGCTCATAAGCCCATTCGGTGTTGGCTCGCTATGCGAGATCGACGGCCAGTCCTTTTTTGTCCGCGGCACGGGAAGCTGGGCGAAGGGCTACAATCTCGAGAAGATCGAGGTGGGATCGCTCACCGATTGGCTCCGGCCTCGCCAGCTGAGAAAACCAACGGAATCGGTCGCTATACTGCGGTTCCCGCATTGGCACTTTTGCCCGGAATGCCGCAAGATGACCCGGTGGACCCCGGAAAAAGACAAGCAAAACCTAAAGGACGACGGCAGTCTTCCCAAGCCAACCTGTGACGGCGGGAAGTGCAAGAACGCCAGGCTGGTTCCCATGCGGTTCGTTGCGGCTTGCGACAATGGCCACATCGACGAGATCGATTGGTACTGGTGGGCGCACCGGTCACACGAGCCCGCGAAACATGGTGCATGCAGCCGTCACACATCGAGGCTCCACTTCGAGGTAACTGGCAAGAGCGGCGGTGACTTCTCGAGCATGGTCATACGGTGCCGTTGCGGATCATCTGGTAACTTGGAGGGGATAGCAGATGGCCCGCTCCCACAGAAATGCCGTGGCTACCAACCCGGAGAGCAATCATCGACTTGCGTAGACCCGGACAACAAGAAGAATCCCGGGGCCCCGAAGCCGCTCTACATGGAGCCGCGAGGTTCCAGTTCTCTTCACTACGCGTCAGTGATCTCCGCGCTCGATATCGACGGCGACACCGAGAAGGATAGCTGGGAAAAGCTCCGTACCGACGCGATCTACCAGAACACCTTGCAAACTGCGCGGATGCTCGCGGGCTTACAGGGCGGCGATACTACCATGGCGATCCAGACAAGCCGCCCAAGCCTCGAGGCACGCGCCAACGATGTTGGTATTTCCGTCGAGGATGCGCTTGCTTGCTTCGAAGCGGACCTAGGAACTAGTCCAGCCGAAACTGGACCCACCCCTCCGGCAGGCGAGATCAGCCAGCAAAGCATTCTCGACCAGGAGTTTCCCGTCCTTGCGAACCCCAAGGGACAGAATTCCCGGTGGCTTATAGCCCGGCCGGAGAAGCCAACTTCGCGCTTCGGTCTCGATGAGCTGTTCGAGCGTTTCGTTAGGGTTGAAAGACTCCGTGAGGTCCGTGCATTCCGAGGCTTCCAGCGGCGCAACGTCTCCGAGAAACACGCCATGATCTCGCCCTCGCTGGGACGGCAGCAGCCTGACTGGTTGCCGGCCATGATGGTGCTTGGCGAAGGCGTCTTCTTGGAATTCTCTAATTCCGCGATCGCTGGCTGGAGGAAGGAGAACGAAGAGCAAATCGAGGAGTTCACCCAGTCACACCTCGTGGGTGCCGAGGCGCTGGGATTGCCGGTGCGCATGGGTTTCAACGCGAATCCAACATTCATCATGGTCCACAGTTTTGCCCATTTGCTCCTGAACCAGCTGTCTTTCGACTGCGGATATTCTTCGACCTCGCTAAGGGAGCGAATTTACTGCGGAACGGACTCCGAGCCGTATGCCGGGCTGCTCATCTACACGGCTGACTCGGATGCCGAGGGATCTATGGGTGGCCTGAGCGAGATGGGTGCGCCCGAAAGGCTCGAGGATGTCATCTACCGCGCCGTGTCACGCAGCCAATGGTGTTCCGGGGACCCGGTCTGCCGCGAGCTTGACGCGCAAGGTGTCGATGGCTTGAACCGTGCAGCGTGCCACGCGTGTTCGCTTGTCGCGGAGACAAGCTGTACTTTCTCGAACGTACTCCTCGACCGTGTCTTGGTGTCCGGCGACGGACGGAAGAATGGTCGCGGTGTTCGCGAGCCGGTTGGCTACTTCAGCAAGGTTCTAGAGGTCTAAGGATGCGGTTTCCCTCGTTAAGTGATCTCGACCGAGAGCAGCGTCGCATTTACGGCGATGCACCTGCCGACGGTGCGATCTTGGTCGTGGGCCCGCCCGGCACCGGGAAAACGGTCATGGCTTTTCACCGTGCCCAGAAGCTCGGAAAGCTTGGTCAAGATCCGCATGTTATCATGTATAACAAGGTGTTGGCCAAGTACACGTCCAGCAGGTCAAACGTGGCTCCCGATGTTGGCGTGAGCACGATGCATACCTGGGCAGGCAAGTGGTGGAAGCGGGCGACGGGCTCTTGGCCTCCGATGATCGCCGGTGATCGCTGGGCCCACGATTGGCCCGACATATGCGCCCGGGCGATCAATGCATTCCAGAAGGGTGCCAGCCGCAAGTTTACCTGGGGACATCTCATCATCGACGAGGGGCAAGACTTTCCTCCCCAGATGTACATGGCCCTAGGGATGATGCTGAAGCAAATGGAAGCGCACGGTGTCGCGGCGCAGGTGACGATCTTCGCGGACGACAACCAGCGTTTGCAGGCTGACCGGAATAGCCGGATAAAGGATATCAAGGATTACCTTTTCCTCGGTGCCGCGGCCGATCGCGTTTTCAACTTGAAAAAGAACTTTCGCAACACGCGGCCCATCGCCGAGTTTGCCAAGCATTTCCAAGTCGGAAACGAGAGCGGCATAGCGGAACTGCCGGACGCTGATGGTGAGAACCCGCAGGTTGTCTTCGCTGCCAATGACCGTGAAATCGCTGACTTCATTGCGCGAAAGGCGAAGATCAACCCCGGTAAGCAGGTCGGCGTGATCGTCTACGGTGGAACCAAGGACGTAAAGCGGGCCTACAACCAGGTCAAAACGCGGGTTGGCGAGCTGGCCAAGCCCCCGCATTTGCAGATGTACCTCAGCGGAAACAGTACGCACACCGACCAGTCTCTGGACTTTGAAAGTGGCAACACGATTACCTTCCTCCATGCACAGTCTGCCAAGGGTCTAGAATTCGACATCGTTTTCTTCCTCGGCATGGAAGGAATGAGTGTCGATACCTCGGGCTTCTTGAACGAGCGGATGGCACTTTACGTTATGAGTTCCCGTGCCCGTTCCGAGCTCTACATCGCGTTCAAGGACATAGATCCAAGGGCCGCTCCACCCGCATCGTTCCGCTTGCTGCCTCGTCCAAGCATGGACTTGTGCCGGTATGTGGGCCTCGGATCACTCGACCAAAGCGTCGGGGTGTTCCAAGAGGCCATCGAGGCCAACGATGATTTCGAAGAAATGGAGGCAGCCGAGTGACAGACGATAAGCGCGAACTCGAGCTCGATTTCGAACCGAAAGCCGAAGGCAAGGCATCAAGCTGGGAACTCCTCGTGCCGATCCACGCCGACAATTTTGCCCTTGCGTTGGCGTCTGGCTACCTTGGTGGATCATTGAAAAGCGATGCGGCACGGGACCTGCAGAGCTACGCTGCCAACGGACTGTTCGCTTTCATTGGCGAGGTTCCCGCCTGGGCGATCTCGGAGGGTGAAGATGGGGACAGGGTCCTGCTCAGCCTCGCAGGAAAAGGAGAGGCTGCTCCGGGACCTGGAACCATGGAATTGCTTGCTGGTCCCGAGAGAATAACGAGGGTCAGGTCGGCCTATTTCCGAGACGAGGCCTCGTTGGCGAACTTCAACGCATCCTACGATGCATTTCCCGACGTCCCCATGAACATCGTCGAACTTGCAGCGAAGTGGCCGGTTCGCGAAACTGGCGATCGCCCTGTAGACCTGCAGGAGCTTCGGGTAGAGCAGCCGGGTCGACGAAGCGACCTCGACTTCCTCGGGGGCCTCGCGGCGGGAATCATCGACCTGTTGGCGGAAAGCACGTTTGATGAGGCGATCTGCAAGTTCCTCGACGAGCCGGGATCGAACATTGCTGGGAACGGTCAAAAGCTATTACTTGCGCTCGAACCTCGTTCTTCGCAGGTGGATGTCTCGATCTGGACCGCGACTATAGAGGCGCTGCGGTCTCGGTTCGGCAAACGCGGCTTTGATCGGCGCGAATTTCTTGCAGAAGTCGAAGGGCGCTTGGCAGACCATGGCCCGGAAGCAGAATCTTGGGTGCGCGGATGCCAGAAGGTCATCGACGCCGAGATAGACATTCCAAGCCTGGCAGATGGCGAAAAGATCGGCCGTCGCGCTGCGCTCGCGATTATCCTGTCCCATGAGCCTTCTGGCCTTGAAGAGCTCGAGAGTAATCTCGAAACTGGTCCGCGCGTGCGAGCGTTGGTCACGGCTGCAGTTTACGCCTTCGCGGGGCTTTCGCGGATTGACAGCAAGCTGAAGTCTCCCGCGCCGAGAATGGATGCCGTGCTCGAGGTAGGGCAAAGGATGGTCACGGGTGATCCCGTGAAGGTCGACATTAAGACGTTGAAAACGAGCGCAGACCTGACCCGGCACCAGGTCATCAAGGTTGCCGGGAAAAGTGCGCTTGAACGTCAGATCGAACCGCCGGCCTACATGGTGATGCTCAAAGCCAGAATACAGGAGGCCGGCTACAAGGTCGAACTAGACAGTGTCTCCGGGCAGATTGGCATTCGTGCAGCAAGCGCGAAGGAAAAGCTAATCATGGTTGAGGACTGCTCGGAATCAGCATCAGGAAACTCAATCGTAAATTTGGTTCTGCCGATTTTTACTTTGGGTTCTCGACCAACGATTGCTTCGCTTAAAAAGCTTCTCGCGACTGCTTGGCAAAGTGCCACGACTGTGGCCGTACGCGAAGTCGATGAAAGCGAGGAGGTGGTAGCAATGGCAAGTTTACCGCTTGCAACGCTGGACCGCGATGAGCTTAATTTCCATGTCGATCGCTTGTTGCTTATCTCTACAGAACTCGGAGGAAAAAAGCGTAAGGGGCGTCGCGTTAAGAAGTAGGCTGAGGTGCTGATGTCTGCCCGTGGGCATACTCGAATCAAGGTGTCTGAAGAATAATTACCCAATGATCTGAGTGCCCATCTTCGTCCTTTTTGGGGCACCATATTTTCTCGTTGTGATCATGCCTCTCCCGGCGAGCAGTCCTCGCCGGATTGGACATGCGCGCCTGCGCGCCTAGAACGGCCGCTCGCCCGTCCCCCATGGCAAGACAAGCGAGCCCCCTCTTGGATACCGGCCCGAACGAGAACCCGACCGCATGGCGCTTCGCGGTCGACCGTGGCGGAACCTTCACCGATGTGGTCGCCACGACACCCGATGGCACGCTGGTGACGCACAAGCTGTTGTCCGAGAATCCGGGCCACTACGATGACGCCGCGACCGAGGCGGTGCGCCGCCTGATGGCAGATCACGGAGAGGGACCGATTGCCGAGCTGCGGATCGGAACGACCGTTGCGACCAATGCCCTGCTGGAGCGAAAGGGGGAGCGGCTCGCGCTCGTCACCCAACGCGGCACTGCCGGAGCTCGGCGGGGCGGCAC
>PAVA01000001.1 GCA_002712945.1 Citromicrobium sp. | reverse complement strand
TCTTCCCATGGGATCAAGTTCGATGACACGGATCACGTCGACCAGTGCCGCGATGTCGGCAGAGGTCGCCTCAATCCCATTGGCGACGAACGCCTCGCCGACCAGTTGCTCGAAGCGGTCGCGCACTTTACCTGTCGGTCCGTCAGGCCGCGCACCGGTCAGTGCTACCG
This sequence comes from Citromicrobium sp., assembly GCA_002712945.1. The sequence continues at coordinate 17,415 of PAVA01000001.1, read as the reverse complement.
CCAGACGGGCAATCCCGCTGCCCGATCCCGGCCCATGGACGAGAAGCAGCCGGTCACGACTCTTGTCGAGCGGACGCGCCCATGGCTCGATGTCGTCACCTTCTCGGGTCACGAGCCAATAGCGGACGAACTGATCGACGACCGATCCCAATACGCTGTTGAGCTTGGAGCCGAGCGAAATCGAGGTTTTCGCCTGAATCGCGACGAACCCGCCCTGATCGGTCTCGATCAGAATGTCGTCCACCGGCGCGTTGGTCTCGAAGCGGATCGACCTTATGTGCGCGTCAGCGAGACCGAGCAGATCATCTAGCTTGGCCTCAGCAAGCAGCCGGGCGGCAAACAAGGCCCCCACGCCGGCTTGAAACTGGATGCCCGAGGTCGTTGCATTGCCGCCGCCACCCTTGCGGTTCTCGTTTGGTGTTGCGGCCAAAGCGCAGTGTCTCCAAATCAGTCAACGATGGCAAAATCAGGGTCTTATAGACACTCGCGCAGTTCTTGCCAGATGCCGCATATGCCGGCCAGCTGCTGGACTGCGAAGTGAAGCAAGAGCCGAAATGACGGCTTTACCGTAATATAAAACCGCTGCTAGCCTTCCGCTTGTAGTTGATCTGCAGATAAACCTTCAAGGCATGAAACCACCCGAATGTTGCAGATTGTCCAAGGTGCTTACTTTAGGCCCGTGCCCTTAACCGATACGCTTCACCGCGGCGTGTTGTACACCAATCTGCGGACCTTCGATCACCAAGCCCTCGAGTTTATGTTCGGGCGGCTGCTTCCCTCAACCGCGTTCGATGGATTGCGGACCTTGACAGTAGAGGCACGCGAACGGCTCGAAACGCTGAGCCTTAACGGCACCCCCGAGGTGCTGGTGGCGACCAGCGGCGACCAATTGCTTGACGAGATCGCCGACGTCATCGCCTTCCAACTCAATGTCGTTTGCGTTCGCGACCCGAACACGGCGCGCCGGCTGATAGCACTTGGCGATGGGGAGGCGGCGCGGAGGCGCGGGCCAGCCAGCATCTTGCGCCAAACTTTCGATGCGACGGTTATTCTGAAAGACGAGGCGATCGCCGAACTTGAAGCCTTCGTCCGCGAATTGGTCGCGTTGGAGCGGAGTCACTACGAGGCAGTGATGCGAGCGGTGCGGCAGGTGGTCTCGGCGACGCTCATGGTCGACGAGGATCCGACGCTTGCCTACACATTGATGGTGGCAGCATTGGAATCGCTCGGCCAGGCTGCGGAGCCGCACAGTGCCACCTGGGAGGAATACGACCACACGAAGAGGGCACGGATCGACGCGGCTCTGAAGGGCATCGACGACAAAAGTCGCGGAGCCGTCAGGGACGCGGTGCTGGCCAACGAGCACATCGGCCTGCAGCGCAGGTTCGTCGCCTTTGTGCTAAACCACATCGAGCCCTGCTTTTATCGGAAGGAGGCAGGCGCAGCCATCCGTCCGATTCCGGCTCAGCACCTTAGGAAGGCGTTGAAGCAAGCCTACGCTATCCGCTCGCGGAACGTCCACGCACTGACCAGGCTTGCGCCGGAAATGTTCCTTTCCAGCGATCGGTCGGACACAGTTTGGGTGGAGGGCGAGACGTTGCTAGGGCTTGAGGGGCTGGCGCGCCTAAGTCGGCACGTAATCCGCAACTATGTGACGCGCGCACCGAAGGGCGTGACTAAAAACTTCGATTACCGTTCTGCGCTGCCCGGTATGGTCCGTGCAAGGTTGGCCTCACAATACTGGATCCACAACGCGGCGGGCTTCGACCACAAAAGAGCTCCAGTCTATCTGAACGGCATGCTTTCCTTTCTCATCGAAGGCATGTCGGGACGCAGCGAGACGGGGTTGGTCGATATGAAAAGCGTCCTCGACAGGATTGAAGCGATTGCGCCTGGCCTGGCCCGGCGCGACCAGCGAATTCCGATGGTCGGCATGATGGCACTTTGGAACGAGTTCGCACCTGTGGACGATCGTCGCTCGCTAAAGAAAAAGCTGCAAAGGCTGTTCGACTCCGACCTTTCTGAGCCAAGCATGACGGCTTTCGCGGTCGCGTTGCTCGCTGGTCGGGGGCTACCTTGGGGCCTTGATGCACTCCATGCGCTGTCGGCGGCAAGGACCTCGGAGCGGTCGGGCAACTCTGCCCAGCCGATGCCCGCCCGCATCGATGCTGCTCTCAACCTGCTCGTCGCCGATGGACTGTTGGGTCGCGGTGATCGCGACGCTGGCCTCGCGGAGTTAGCGCGGGCGGTCGAGACTGTTCCTGGTCTCGACGACCTTGTCCGCTTTGAGGAGCGCATTCGCGCTGGGGATAATCCGACGCTCGACCTGCGCAAGTTCATCCTATCGCAGGACGGGTTCCTCGCTGAAAAGGCCGACGCTGATCCGTCCGACACTGTCGCGCCTCCGGACGATGAGTAATCGACGCTATTAGCTCCCTTTGAACATCCACACCGGGAAAATCTCGGCCGACTGGCCTTCGTGAAGACCGGGAAACAACGCTGTCTGCGAGGACAGTGGGGTGAAGGAAAAAGCCTGCAGCTGTTCTCGTCCAAATACGACGAGGAACAAGAAATGACTAACAAAGTTACTTCGGCCGCTCACGGCTCGGAAGACCAGACCCGCGTTCTACACCGCATCACGCCGCTTTCCGAATGGCAAGCCCCCGCCGATGCGGGGCCGCCCTTCATGAAGGTTGCCGTGCTCGATACCGAAACCACCGGGTTCGATCCACAATATGACGAGTTGATCGAGATCGCTGTCGCCATGATCGTCATCGATGATCGGGGTCGAGTGATTGCGGTAGAGAGCTTGCGGATCGGCCTGCAGCAGCCGTGCCGTCCGATCGAACCACATATCAGCCGGATCACCGGCATTACGGACGAGATGGTAGAGGGTAAGCGCTTCGCGGCGCAGCAAATCGCCGAGCATCTTGCCGAAGCGGACGCCTGCTTGGCTTTTCATGTGAATTTCGATCGGCGGCATCTTGAGCAACTCGTACCGGAAGTCGGTGCAATGCCGTGGATCTGCGCCATGGAGGATGTCGATTGGCGGGGCCTTGGCTTCGATAGCCGCGCGCAAGGCTATCTGCTGACGCAGGCCGGGATGTTCAATCCCACGGCTCATCGCGCGGCTGACGATGTCGCCAGCCTCGTCAACCTGCTCGCGCATGAGTGCCGCGACGGGCGCACGGTTATGGCCCACGCCCTAGAAGGTGCGAAGGCGCCCAGTTGGCGCTTCGAAGCCAGCGATCTTCCGCATCGCCTGCAAAAGGATGCGTATCGGCGAGCGTACCGGCGCTCGTACCACGGTGTCTATCACAAGCTCGTGCGGGAGGCAGAGCATGACGCCGAGGTTGCCTGGTACCGCGAACTGGTCGGCCGGGACCCTACGATCGTCCCCGTCGACTGGGTCCAGCGTTATCGCGCCGACTGGACGTGGGAACCGGTGAACCGGAAAGTGGAAGTGGCGCACTGGCGGCGCTGATGGTGGGCCATTCGGTTGAGGGAAAAGGCTCCGGCGAAAACGCCGTCACACTGAAATAGGGAACAGAACGATGAACAACACCCAAACTGGTGGGCTCGAAGCCCACCGGGCNAACGCGCTCGCCCTTCGTCTGGAAATGGGNCTGCCGGTCACCGGCACGACCAGCGCCGCCATTACATTCGGCGGCATCNAAANCGTNACNTGGCCGATCCTCGAGGGCATTGCCNGCAAAGCCGCCGAGGACAGGCAGGACGCCATATTCGCTGTCTACAGCGACGNACGCTNTCCNGANGCGCCGGCCTGGTACTTCCTTGTCTATCGCATGCTGGACAGCGTCGCCATGGTGNAGGTGCATCCNGCGCACGTCGCCAAGAACGAACCGCTGGTNCTGGTGACTGACGACGGCACCCGCCAATTCGCGGCTGACGAGCGCGGGGTGCTACGCGAAATGCCGGTGCAGAAGAAGGCTACAAAGCAGATGGCGCATTCCAAAGCCGCCATCCGGATCAAGGTCACTGCCGACAATCTGGATGAAGTGCTAGAAAGCGGCGTATGGGAGGCGACCACCTTCGCATTCCATGCAGACGGCACCGCAGTCGAGGTCGAAAAAGCCGCGGCCTGACCGCTTTCACCCACCAGACACAAAGGGCGGCGCTTCCAGCAGGGAGCGCCGCCCTTTCTCGTCCTACAGCAAGGGACTCTCCCATGGCAGATATTTCGAGGCGACATCCGCAAACCGTATGCTCGCTCGCGATCATCCGCGACCGCAATGAATTCGCGACACGATCGGCGATCCGATCGACCGCCATCTTCACCGTCACCCGCTGCTCGGAATCGGTAGCGCGGTTCTCCATCGACCATCGCGCCTTCGACAGATTGGCGACGCGCGCGGAAATCCTTGCCGGTATCACCAAACGCATTCCGGACGGCGCAACGCTGATCGCACGCGCTTCGCGCACGCCGCAGCATTACCTGCGCCATGCGTTCGCCAGCGGCGGGCCGCTTCCGCCGGCCGACCTGCAACTACTGCAACGGGAACGCGCGGATCTCGACATCATGCCGCTGGAGTGCGCGAACGGCGTGCTGGAAGAGATCGCTGCGGCTTATCAGATTGAGCGCGCAGGTCCCGGTTCGAACATTCTGTCGCGGTCGCGCAAGGCGCCGGATGAAGCGCAATGCCTGTGGGCGGCCTTCATGTGGGCGCACTCTTCCCGGCATGAGCGGAACTCGCTCAGCGCGGCTTGGCAAGCGTGGAGAGCGATCGAACGGGCGCGGCCCGTCGGGTTTTAAGCACTGGAAGGAGGGCGGTTGGCGGGTCCAACCAGAAGAAGGAAAATTACGATGCTGAAATTGACGTTCATCGATACCGAGTCCGCGTGGGACGAGTATCTGCACGAAGATTACCGCGCCATCGATGCGGCGGGGGTGGCGAAGCTGGAGCGGCAAGGTCGCAAGCGCCACAACCAAGCATGCAAACGGATCTTCGCTGCTGCGGCGCTTGACCTCGTCGTCAACGATGATCGCACGATGGGTATCGAAGGCCTGACCGCGTGGACGGAAAGGGAATACGGCGATGAGCAGGCTGTCGTCGAAGGTCTGCTCGACCACATCCGATATCGCCCGGATCACCGGGTTGTGACTTACGGTGGTCTCGCCGCGGAACTGCCGCTGCTGACACTATGCGCCATGGAGCATGGTCTGCTCATGCCGGACCAGCTTCGCTCAAACCAGCGCGTGCGTTACGGAGAAATGAGGCCGCACATGGACCTTGCCCTTGAGCTGAAAGGCCAGGGGCGGGACTGGGCGCATCTATCCGAAATCGGATTGCGGATGGGAATGCCGCGCGAACTGTTCGTGGGCAAAACGGAGGTCGAACTGCCGCGGACCGCGGAAGAATGGATCGACGTGCGCCGTCACGTCAGCTGCGATGTCGTGCTCACGGCCATGGTGACATTGGCTTGGCTGCGTGTTCAAGGCCGGATCAGCATCGATATGCCTGCCGCGATCTATGATATGCCTGCCGCGATCTATAACCTCGCCGACTGGTTCCTGCGCCGAACCGGCGATGAAACCCGCATTGCCGAACCGCTCGCTGAGTTGCGCATGCGGATGGCCGAGGAGATGGCGGCGGAATTCGATCTCGCCGCTTAGGCGCGAAGACTGGCTGCCGGTCGGACTCTCTCGGTCTGACCGGCGGGCAACCTGTCGCGTGTACGTTGAAAATAACGAGGCATTACTGGCGAATGGCGGTCCCACGCGCTATTGACCGCCCTCAAGACAAGGGGTGGATTTTGCCGATACTCGACTGGATGAGCCGCAGCGAAGACATCGTCGCCGCGGCAAAGGTGCCTTACCGAATGCTGGAAGCGGTGCCGGAGCTTGACGGGGGCAATGGTGACCCCGCCAATATGCTCATACAGGGCGACAATCTCGACGCCTTGAAGGCATTGCTTCCGTTCTATGCGGGGCGAGTAAAATGCATCTACATCGACCCGCCCTACAACACCCAAAGTGCGTTCGAAGAATACGATGATAATCTCGAACACGCAAAATGGTTGGCGATGATCTATCCTAGGCTGGTGTTGCTGCGCGAGCTGCTCGCCGAAGATGGTAGGGGGTGTATCCCCTTGCCATACGTAACGGATTGAGCTATACAATGGGGTATGAAAACGAAGCCCCTCACGACCGCCGCCTTCTTCCGTCTCTTTCCTGACGACGAAACCTGCCTCAATCACCTGTTTAAAGTTCGCTTCGGTCAGGGCTTCGAGTGCCCCAAGTGCGAGCGCGAAAGTAAGTGGTTCCGGATCAAGGCCGAGCGCGCCTATTCCTGCCAGTGGTGCGGTCACCACCTGCACCCTACCGTGGGCACTCCCTTCGAAAAGACGCGGACCCCGCTGCAACTCTGGTTCTATGCCATCCACCTTTTCACCGTCACCCGGCACGGCGTGAGCGGCAAGGAATTGGAGCGCCAGCTTGGCGTCACCTACAAGACTGCTTGGCGCATGGCGAAGCTGATCCGCGAACACATGGCGGACGTTGACGGTGACAAGCCGATTGGCGGCGAAGGCACGAACGTTGAAATCGACGAAACTCTCATGGGCGGCGTGAAGCGCGGCACTCACAATCGCGGCAGCGCCGCCAAGACGGTCGTGGTTGGCGCTCTGGAACGCGGTGGCGATCTGGTGGCCCAAGTGGTCCCGAACCAGCGCCGCGCCACGTTAGAGCCGTTTGTGACCGCCAACGTCCGGATCGGCGGCAACGTCCATACTGACGAGCTTCGTAGCTACGCCAGCCTGTCGAATATCGGCTACCGCCATGCTCGCGTGAACCACGGTGCCGAGGAATACGCCTATTACGATTACCGCCTTGCCGAGACGGTCACGGTCAACGGGATCGAGAATTTCTGGCGGCACCTGAAATGCTCGATCAATGGCACTCACACCAGCGTGAGCGCGAAGCACCTGAACAGCTACGTCAAGGAATTCGAATATCGCTTCAATCGTCGCAATCGTCCGGAGACGATGCTTCCGGAACTTCTTTCGACGTTCCGGCCATTGAACGGATAACCCGCTCAAGCTCCAATTGGTCGCCGGTTTCGCCTTTGTGTTCGGCGATGAATTCGTCAAGGCGACCTTCGGCCTGTGCCTGTGCCAGTGTTAGCCTCGCCATCCAGATTCTTCCTTTTGAATCAAGTTCTTGAAATGACTCGCGTTTGGTGAAAGCTGTCGTTCATGCTATATGTTTATGCTGGATAGAATAGCATGATGAGCAGCTTTATGCCAACTCGCAGCGTGATGAGCGCGAATCAGAAAGGTGGATGGGGAAAGGTCTTTTTGGCCGGACTCTGCACGCTCATCCTGCTAACTGGTTTGCTCGCCATCGATGCACACCTTGGCATACTAGTCGGGGCCGCAGCCTTCGTTGCGCTGTTGGGTCGCTTCGTGTTTTTAGTCGTGCGCGAACTGTAGCTCCGATTGTCGAGACTTCGGCGTGTGAACCCGCTCAACAGTCCGTTCCACGATTGTCCAAACCCCATCGCGGCGCTCTAGCTTCGTTTTGAGGTCAATCTTTATCTCGACACCTTCGCCGATCTCTAAGCCGGTGTGGCCGGATCGGAGAGCGTCGAGAAATGCCCTATCCTTCATTTTGGCGCTGAACTCGCCACTGTCTGAATCGAACTTCCACATCGCTTCTTTCGCTTGGCTGGACGATCGCAGAATTTCCACTGGGTAGCGCTCTTGGATATCATACCGGATTTCGGAGCTGGTCTGGACCACCTCTCCGGCCCCGAACCTGTCTCGAAAATCGGATCGCGGGACAACAATTTCCGGCCGCACATCGAAGGTCCGCCCGATCCCAAATCCGACTATTTTCTCATCTCGCTCCGGCTGCCTGTATAGCTCCCTGCGCTGCTCTCGAGCGATGCCGTTGCGTTCAAGCTTTACGACTTCTTCAGCGATTTTGCGGGCACTCTCATCGCTGATTTCATCGGTATGCACATGACCAACTTTCGCCAGAACATCCTTCGCAGCGTCGTCTGCGAGGTGCACAGGGATAGCGAGCGCGAATGTCGTCGCTATCGCAATAAGCGGCCCCGCAATGAGCGGATTTTCCTTCGCGGCTTTGGCTACTGCTGTTGTCAGGTTGTTGACGAAAGCGCTGCCAGGCGTGCTCGTAACGAATTGAACTTGGACCTCTGCCGATGGGTCCAAAACGAATGCGACTTCCTTTACTAGCGCTGCCCAAGCAATCGAGGTTCTCGCGACCACTTCAAGATCAGCAAGCTGGCCCTGCGCAATATCGAAATACAAGCTAGCTCGAGCCTGATCCATACACCCCCCCCGATTAGGAGTGCGGAAGCTATGCCGCGTCAGTCAGGGAATCAATGGGCTACGCGAAACTCCGTATGCGAAGGGGATACACCCCGATGGTAGTATCTGGGTTTCGATTGACGACAACGAAGGACACTATCTCAAAGTTGTAATGGACGAGGTTTTCGGTCGGCGGAACTTCATTGCCAGTCCAGTCTGGCAAAAGCGATACTCGCGCGAAAATAGAGGTGCTATAGGCGACGTCCACGAATACATCGCCGTGTATGCTAAGAACCCGGATGAATTCAAAACACGGAGAAATCGCCTTCCTCTCGATGAAAAGCAGGCGAAGATTTACAAGAATCCGAAAAACCCAAAGGAAACGGATCCTACAAAGCGCTGGCGCGGATTGCCGATGACGGCGCAGGGCTATCGACCCAATCAGATGTATGAAATCGTCGCCGATAACGGCAAGGTGCATACGCCTCCGGAAGGTCGTTGCTGGTCGATGGTCGAAAGTGAATTTCTAAAATTACGAAAAGCTGACCGAATCTATTGGGGCAAAGATGGGAATGCCCAACCTAGTGTGGTTCGATACCTATCCGAAGTTGAGGGTCTGGTGCCTTGGACGTGGTGGCCTCACGAGGAAGTTGGACATACGGACGAGAGCAAAAAGGAGGCAAACGCGCTGTTCGGGGCTGGCGTAAGCTTTGGAACGCCAAAACCAGAGCGCTTGATGCAACGCATTCTACAAATAGCCACCAATCCTGACGACCTCGTCCTCGACTCCTTCCTCGGCTCTGGCACAACAGCGGCAGTGGCGCATAAAATGGGCAGGCACTGGATCGGCATCGAGATGGGCAATCATGCCGAAACCCACTGTAAGCCGCGCCTCGACAAAGTTATCGAAGGCGAACAGGGCGGCATTTCGGAGGCTGTCGAATGGCAAGGTGGTAGCGGATATCGCTACTATCGTCTCGGCCCGCCAGCTTTCGACGCAACCGGCCGGATCGAGCCGGACATCGGTTTCGACGCACTCGCCGCGCACATCTGGTTCGCCGAAACCGGCCAGCCTGCCGCCCGCGGCGAGGCTGCGACATCGCCGGTTCTGGGGGTGCACGATGGCGTCGCGTATGCGTTGCTCTATAACGGTATCCTCGGCGATCGGCGTCCGGAAGGCGGCAACGTCCTTACCCCGCCCATTCTCGCGGACCTGAAGGCGCAGCTTCCTGATCATGATGGCCCCTGGGTTATCTATGGCGAAGCCTGCAAGGTGCCGTCGGCAAGATTGAAGGCGGCGAATGTCACCTTCAAGCAAACCCCGTACGATGTGAAGGCGCGCTGATGCAGCTCAAGAAATATCAGGAGCGCGCCCTCGACGCCCTCGACGTCTTCCTGTCCGAAGCGGTCACCAAGCCGCATACGGTAGCCTACAACATTGCCTGCCAGGTCGGCGAACCGGGTTTCTACGCCTCCGCTTACGAGCCGTTGCAGAGCCTGCCTCGCGTGCCCTATTGCTGCCTTCGCCTGCCAACTGGTGGGGGCAAGACGCTGCTCGGCGCCCACTCTGTCGGGATCGCGCACAAACATCGCATGGACGCGCCGCAATACCCGGTGGCCCTGTGGCTGGTGCCGTCAGCGAAGATTGCCGAACAGACGCTGGGTGCGCTCAAAACACCCGGCCATCCATATCGTGCCGCGCTGGAGAAGCCCTTCGGCGGCGCTGTCCGCGTCCTCGGCATCGATGAGCGGCGCCAGATCACGCCGCAGGATGTCGCCACCATGGCGCACGTGATCGTGGCAACGGTCCAGTCCTTCCGCATCGCGCAGGCGGAGCAGCGCAACGTCTACAAAGACGACGAGAATTTCGAGGCGTTCTTCAAGGGCAGGGCGCTTCCGGATGGGCTGATGCGCAATCCCGCCACGGCGGAGAAGCGCCCAGGCGAAATCAGCTGGTCCTTCGCGAATGTCATGCGCCTCGTGCGGCCCGTGATGATCGTGGACGAGGCCCACAACTTCGTCACCGGCCTGTCCGAAGAGACGGGCGCGCGCCTCGATCCCTCGGCCATCATTGAGTTCACCGCGACGCCGCTGCAGTCGAACGTCATCGTGTCCGCCACGGCCGACGAGCTGAAAGCGGAGCAGATGATCAAACTGCCGATTCATCTGACCCAGCACACCGGATGGGAGTCGGCGATCATCCACGCGCTGCAGCAACGCGCTGGGCTCGACCGTATCGCAACCGAAGCGAACGAGCCGATCCGTCCCATCGCGCTCTACCAGGCACAGGCGCGTACCGAAGGGGCTGAAGCCACTGTGGATGTCGTCAAAGCCAAGCTGATCGAGCATGGCATAGCCGAGGACGCCATAGCGGTCGCCACGGGCGACCAGCGCGAACTCGACGGGATCGATCTGTTCGCCCCGGACTGCAAGATCGAGCATGTCATCACAGTCGAAGCGCTGCGCGAAGGCTGGGACTGCTCCTTCGCGTATGTGTTCTGCTCGGTCGCCAATATCCAATCAGCTACGGCGGTGGAACAATTGCTGGGGCGTGTGCTGCGCATGCCCTTCGCAAAACGCCGACCAGTCGAGGAGCTCAATCGCGCCTACGCCCATGTGACGGGTATCGGCTTCCACGCCGCCGCCAATAAATTGAAGGACACGCTGGTCGCGATGGGCTTCGACGAGCGCACGGCCCGCGATGAGATTATCGCCCAGCGAGCCGCCGATGCAGCAGCTGCGGTGTTGCCCATGCCCGGGCGCTCGCCGCTTGCCCCGGTGTCGCTTCCCGCAGCGCCGGATGTCGCCGCGATGCCACTAGAAGTGCGCGATGCCCTGACCATTGTCGGTGAGGGTGAGGGCGTTTCCGTGGTTATCGACCCGGAAGCGAGCGATGAAGTCCTCGACCAGATCGGCGCGATCCTCGCCCCTTTGGCCGGTGACAACGATCCCAGCGCATCGATCGCCGCGCACAAGGAGCGACGCCAAGCCGCTGCGACGCCCTCCCAACGTGGCGAAAGCTTCACCATTCCGGGCATGGTGCTCGAGCAGTATGGCGAACTCGACCTGGTCGAGCCCACGACCCTGCTCGATCTCGCCGGATGGACATTGGACGGTGTCGATCCGTCGCTGCCTGGTTTCGCGCTGTCCGAGGCGCCGGATGTCGTGACCGTCGATGTCGCTGATGGACAGGTTCGCATCAGCCGCGAAGCCTCGCAGCAAATTCTCCAGCTTGAAGACGAAACCGCATGGACTGCGGCCGACCTCTCGCGCTGGCTGGATCGGACGACATCGCAGATCGACATCTCGCAGCCGGTATTCCTCGAATACTGCCGGAGGGTGGTAGTCAATCTGGTCGATAACGAGGGCGTATCCCTTGCTGCCCTGGTGCGGGCGAAGGATGTGCTACGGCGCGCCATCGCGGACCGCGTGAAGCAGCTCCGTGCCGAAGCCGGGCAAACCGGCATGCAGATGCTGCTCGGCGACATCGCGCCGTCGCTTGGGCTTGGCGAAAATGCATTCCGGTTCGAAGAAGGCCGGTACCAACCCCCGCGGCCTTATTCAGGCAGTCACACCTGGAAGAAGCACTTCTATCCTCGCCCGGACGACCTGCGCGATGGCGGCGAGGAATTTCGCTGTGCCGTCGCACTCGATGATCATCCGGGGATCAAGCATTGGGTCCGGAATATCGTGCGGGGATCGCATTCATACTGGCTCCCCACATCCACGGACCGGTTTTATCCGGATTTTGTCGCGGAACTGACCGACGGCCGCATGCTCGTCCTCGAATATAAGGGGGCGCACTTGGCCAACACCGAAGACACCGCCGAGAAGGCGAACATCGGCGCTCGTCTGGAAGAGATCAGTGGCGGCAACATCGTGTTCTGGATGGCCGTGCGGGCGAAGGATCCGGATTTTCCTGCTTGGCTGGACGCCAAGCTAGCGGCCACAGACTAGTATCTCGCGCAGCCCCTTTTTTGCATCTACATTCGCCGAAGACTGCATCCAGCAGGTGGTGATCAACCCGTCGCTGTGCGTTAGACTATTCAACAGAATCTGAAACCAAGGAGGCTCACATTCTGTTGGACGAAATCAAGGCCGCGCGGAGGAATTGCGGATGGTCGCAGCGATTTCTCGCCGAGCGTGTCGGGCGATCCGCGCAGTCAATCAAGCGGCTAGAGAACGGCGTAGGTTCGGTCGAAACTTTGGTGGCCGTTGTGAATGCGCTGGACTTTCAGCTCACTGGCATTGGTCCCGGGCTGACGCTTGCCGACCAACTTCGCAGGCGTCGAGAGAAAATGGGCTGGTCGCGCGAAACGACTGGGAAGAAGTGCGGACTCTCCCCCACCACAGTGCTTCAACTGGAAGCCGGAGGCGGCTCCATTTCTAGCTTGATGAAGCTGATGGCGAAGTTGGCGCCGAAAGTGCGGCGCCGGGCACCAGAACGGGCCTACTGGGGAGCAGGAGACAAGGCCGACCGCGACAGCCGCTTCACTCCGCCAGAATTTCTAGAAACGATCTATACGGTGTTCGGCAAGCCGGATCTCGATCCGTGTGGGCATAAGTTGAGCCCAGTTAAAGCGCGGCGGCGCTTCGTGCTTGAAGAAGGTGACGATGGACTTCGCGATCCATGGTCTGGCCGCATGGTATTCGTAAACCCGCCGTTCTCCGAGCAACAGAAATGGCTGCGTCGTGCGCACGAGCAATGGGAGAAAGGGAATGTGCTGACAGTCGTTTGCCTAGTTCCGACGCGAACGGACTCGGCATGGTTTCATGAAGTTCTGGCGAGGGATGGCGACGTGTTCTTCTTGCAAGGACGTTTGCGCTTTTCGGACCCTCGCGGCAAATCGCAGGTGACACCACACTCCGTAATGCTTGTCCTTTTCGGGGCATCGAGCAATCAGCGTGACAAGCTTGCGGCTAGCCTGCCTGGAAGGTGGATGTCGACTGGCGGATAATGGGCCGATTGCAGACCGTCCGCTATTGGGCTTTTGCACACCGAGAGCTGCCATTCGGCTTCCGACCCCACTTGCAGACTTTCGGAGGGGCCAAAGCTCATTCCCGAGAGCGGTCGTTCGACAACCGTTTTCCACGATCGGACACTTTAGCAAAGAGCTTATTCACCTTGATAAGAAAAGCCGCGATAATCATTGAAGTGACGATTGCACCGAGCAGGGGCTGACCGATCGCATCCGGGATGACGTTCTGCGAAAGCGCTAATGTCAGGATCAGCAAACCAAACTCGCCACCATGCGCCAATATCACGCTGGTTCGCGCGGCCACCTTGGTAGGTTCTCCCAGCAGGCGTGCGAGTGTGAAGACGAGTAGACCTTTACCGACGACAAGCGCGGCGAGGAAGCCAACAACTAGATCGACATTGGAAACAATTGCCGAAAGATCGACGCGCAGACCCACTGAAACGAAGAAGAGGCCGAGCAACACTGCTCGAAACGGCGCGATATCGCTTTCGGCATCGTCTTTGAAACGGGTCTCGCCAAGAATCATTCCTGCGAGAAAGGCGCCAAGCGGGGGTGATAAACCAATCTCATGCACAGCCCAGGCGGCTCCGATGACGATCGTTAGCATGGCAAGCATGAACAGCTCGCGAGAACCGGTGCGATGGACAAGCGAGACAAGCCCCAAGAGTAGGCGTCGTCCAACTACAAGCGCAGCTCCGAACGCGAGGACCGCGAAGCCGAGCCTTGCGCCCAGTTCGCTCCAGACCCCAGCATCGATGGCTGCTATCGATTGCGCGGGTGTCGACAGCCCATAGGTTGCGGTGTCGGTCGCTGCGCCGTGACCGCTTCCGGCGACGCCAAGCGCCGCGACGAGTACGAGAAATGGAAGGGTCGCCAGGTCCTGAAACAGAAGAGTGCCTACCGATGCTCGCCCATGAGGTGTGTCGAGTTCGCCTTGGTCGGTTAGCTGCCGGATCGTGATCGCTGTCGACGACATCGCGATCGCCCCTCCCAGGAGCACCGCCGCCAGAAACGAAACCCCTGCCGCTAGCGCCAACCCGGCAACGATCGCGCTGGTACAAAGCACCTGCAGACCGCCGAGTCCCAACACCGCGCGGCGCGATGCGAGCAGAACGGGCAGCGAAAATTCCAGCCCTACATAAAACATGAGGAAGACGATGCCGATCTCGGCAAGCAGTTCGAGCTGTGGGCTCGCTTCGAGCAGACCGATTCCCGTTGGGCCGATCAGCAGCCCGACGAAGATGTAGCCGATAAGCGTCGGCGCGCCGATACGCTGCAACACCAGCGTAACGGCTAGACTTGCGGCAAGAAGCATAGTGACGATGGTGAGCAGATCGGTCATCGGCAGGCTCTCACACGTAAATCCACCAGATAGCGACGCATGTGACGAGGCCCACAACCACATTCATCGGCAGACCGATCCTTAGGAAATCGACGAAGCGGTATCCGCCCGTCCCATAGACGATGGTGTTGGTCTGGTACCCGATCGGAGTGGCGAAGCTCGCCGAGGCGGCGAACATGACCACTAGCAGAAGCGCGCGGGTATCCACCCCGATGCTGCTTGCAAGGTCGATAACGATGGGCGTCATGATGACGGCCACAGCGTTGTTGGTAACCACCTCCGTCAGAAACGAGGTGAGCGCATAAACGAGGATTAGCACAAGAAAGAGCGGGAGAACGGTGAGCGCAGGTTGGACGGCGTCGACAATCAAATCGACGGTGCCAGCGCCTTGCAGCCCGAGCCCGATCGCCAGCATCCCGAAGATGAGGACAATCACATTGCCTTCGATAGCGTGCCAGGCCTCTTCCGGATCGATGCAGCGCGTTACGAGAACGAGTGTGACGCCGAGTATGGCGAGAAGGTCAATGGGCGCAACCTGTAGCGCGGCGAGAGCGATAATTGCGAACATCGTCGCAATGGCGATTGGTGCCTTATAGCGGCGATGAGATTGACGTTGTCGCGAATATCTGCGGCTGCTTCGGGCGGACAGCGGATCAGGAGTTGATCCGCAGGCCGGACGCGCACCGTCTCAAGTGTGGGGCCGGGAAGATGCCGCGAACGCGATACACCAAGAACCCGTCCGTTGCTACGGTTTAGAAACGGGATGTCGGTCAGGCGCTGGCCGATTGCCGGATGCGATGGCCCGATGGAGGCTTCGACGATCCGATCGTCGGGCGAATTGGCGATGTCGCGCTTTGCAAGACCAAGGTCGGCTCCGAGTTCCTCGCTCAGACCCAGTAATTCAGCCTGGTCCGCGGCGACGACTAACTCATCGCCCGCGCCCAGTTCTAGCGTCAGATCGGGATTGCGAGTGAGGTGGCCACTTCTCCTGACGGCAAGCAGCCGAACACCCGAGCGCTGCAACGCGCCGATATCTTCGAGGCTCCGTCCAACCCAGAAGCAAGCCGCGCTTATCCGGATGCGAGTCAGATACCGCTCTTCAAATGGCCGACCGCCGGACCGATCCATTGGTCCATCGCTTGTGGGTAAAAGCCACCGGCCAAGAATCAGCAAGGTGCCGATCCCGGCCCCAGCCGCGATGAGACCGACGCCGGTTAGTTCGAATATTCCGAATGGCTCAACTCCCGCGCGCTGCGCAACGCCATCGACGATAAGATTGGTCGAGCTTCCGAGCAGGGTCAGCGAGCCGCCCATGATCGAGAGGTAGGAGAGCGGGATCAGCAATTGCTGTGCGCTTGAACCTGCCACGGCGGCTATCCGACGGATAATGGGCGCAAGAACGATGACAACAGGGGTGTTGTTGACGAGCGCCGACGCAAAGAAAGTGCCTCCGAGAAGCTCGGTTATCGAACGTTTTGGTGTTCGCTCGGCGCGCCGCGTCGCGATACTTGCGAGCGCCTCGATAACTCCGGTGCGGACGAGTGCGGCGGAGAGGACGAACATCGCGCCGATCGTGAGCGGTGCGGGGTTGCCGAACACCGCCTGAAGCTCGCCGCGCGGCAGGTAACCGAGAGCCAGCATCACGCTTGCTCCGAGCAGGGCGATCGTGACCGGCGCCAGTCGCTCGGATAGGAATGCAGCAAGGACGAGCCCCAATATAAACAGCCCGATCCAGGCTGAATTGCTCTCCACAAAGGCGCTCACTGCCGTCATTGGTTTCTTTGCTCTTCTCTAGTTTCGATTGCGCGCCGCTCGCGGGAACAATTTCCGTCCTTGGCGCGTCGAAATATCAAACCCGAAACGCTTCCGAGACGAAAGGATGACGAACACCGATAGGACAGGTTTGGGGCACAATCTTCCGCCCCGTCACCCGAAACAACCGGGCACCAACCTTACAGCCAGCGAGGCCCCGACGGCGCGGATTTATCGAGAGCCCAAATCCGTGATGCAAGGCGGCTTGCGCAAACGGCCATGGGTGCTCGAATTTCCTGCTTCCTGCCCCTTGAGTGCCGATCCGCTAACTGGTTGGACGCGCAATGACGATCCGTTCCGGCATGTTCGCCTGACTTTCCCGGACCGCGAAAGCGCCCTTGCCTTCGCTAAAAGACAGGATTGGGATTATAGAGTGCGCTAGACCCAAGCGGCAGTTCGAACTTGTGAAGGTGAGAAAGGAGCGACCGGATCTTCCGGTCGCTCCTCTTCAGGCCTGTTAGTGGCGCGTCTCCTGATTAATCGGAATACGTCGCCCTGACAGCGACATCTGCTCATCATGCGGCAGATGGATCCTGAGGACACCGTCGCGGAACTCCGCGTTCACCTTGTCCTCTTGGATGCCCTGCGGAAGGCTCATCCGGCGCTCGAATTGGCCGTAGAAGCGTTCGGAATACCCGCTTCCTTCTTCGCCGTCTTCGGAGCGCCGCTCTCCGCGGATGACTAGCATGCCGTCATCGAGCGAGAGCTCGATATCGTCTTCGGACATGCCCGGGACTTCCGCTGTGACGAGCAGTTCGCCGTCCTTGCGGCGCACTTCTATATTGGGCCAGCTTGGCGTCGATGCGAAGCTGGGTAGCCCGAACGAGCCGAACGCCTGATCGAACAGCCGGTCGATATCGCTTCGCAGCGTCGATACCGGATCGCTGCGTTCGTCTCGCCGAGCGACCGGAAGACGCTCTTCGTTGCGAGACCATGGAATCAAGTCACGTACATTCATCTTCTTCTCCTTTCACTTTGCGTTACAAA